>CAYUPN010000201.1:0-4724 GCA_964446605.1 uncultured Bifidobacteriaceae bacterium
ACACGGGAACGATGGCGCCACCGCTCTCGAAGAACCGGCTGACCAGCCCGTGCCAAGAGGCGTTCATCGCCATCCACCACCAGCCGACCCGGTCGAACGACTGCAGCCAGAGCGCATAGGAATCGGGGCCGAAGGCCAGCGACCCGATCGCCACGATTCCCGTGACTGCGACGGCGGATGCGCCGAGTGCCGCCCACCGTCGCCGCAGGACCAGCACCGGCACGAACAGCAGGAAGAACAGCTTGAGGCTGATACAGACACCCAGCCAAGCGCCGGCGGCACGCCAGCTTCCCCTGCGCCATGCGCGCCACAACAGCGCCGACGGCAGCATCAGCACGAACGTCAGCTCGCTCGTGACAGCGACGGTCGTGAACGGCGCCAGCCCGATTGTGAACGCGCCGCCGATTAGCAGCCGGCGCGTCGTGAGCGGGATCTCCAATTCCCGGAGCACGAGCACGACCGAGGCTGCGAGGCACGCGAGGCTTACCGCCGCCCATGCGAGATACGCCTGCGCGTATGGAAGCCAGGCCAGCGGCAGCAGCAGGAGCTGGAAATGCGGCGGGTTCAGGTTGCCCAGGTGGTCCGCCTGCCACTCGATGCCGTACCGCGCCGGCGACGTGCCGTACATCGGCAGGCCGTCGGCCACCATCCTGACCGTGTAATAGAAGATCGTGAAGTCGCTGCCGGAAGGATCCGCGATCGTCAGGCGCCCCATGCGCAGGTACACCTGCAGGTAGGCCAGCCAGAGAATCGCGATGAATCCCCACGCGAGCCCACGGACCAGATCGCCGGTCAGTGCGACGGTCGAGGACGGGAGAAGGCGTCGCAGCGTGGCGTCAGAAATCATGCCCCCACTCTGGGCTTTGGGCCTTCGGCTTTGGGCCTTGGGCTTTCGAAACGCAGGCCGTACGCGCTGAGTCAGCGGCGGCGTTCGCTGTCACGCTGCACTCCGTGCATCTACTGCGCTGGCCATGCATCTACTGGGCTGGGGCGTTGTATCCGCCGGCGCTGACGACGGTCACGCCGGGGCGCCGGCTGTGGATCTCGACGTTGCGCCAGGCGCCGTCGCGCGTCGAGTTGGTCGACGTGTAGCTGATGACATAGCGCCGGCGCAGGGTCTCGAGCACCCGGTCGAAATTCGCCGAGAGCGCGGAGACGTCCTCGGGAAAGTACGCCTCGCCGCCGGAATCGGCGGCCAGCTTCAAGAGCACCTCGCGGTCTATGCGCGGGCCGAGTCCGATCGTGAAGACCGTCGCTTCGACGTTCTTCAGGCGCTCCATCAATTCGTCGAAGGTGTGCACGCTGCCCGGCGCGGTACCCGGGTTGTTCTCGTCGCGGCCGTCGGTCATCAGCACGACGACGCGACGCCCCTCGATGCCCCGCAGCCGCGTGAGCGCGTTGAACGCCGCGTCGTAGAGCGCCGTGCCGCCGGACGCGACGTACTCGTCCACCGCGTCGAGACTCCAGTCGCGCCGTGTGGTGAGGTCGTGCGCGAAGGAGGCACGGTCGGCGAAGAGGATCAGCGCCAGCTGGTCCTCCGGGCGGACGTTCCGGATGAACGAGCGCGCCGCCTCCTTCACCTCCTCGGTGGCCCGCCGCATGCTGCCGCTGGCGTCGAGCGCGAACACGATGGAAACGGGCGAGGTCGCTTCCTGGAATGCCTCCAGCTCCTGCGGCACGCCGTCCTCGATCACCTCGAGGTCGTCCATGGTGAGCCCGACGAGGCTGCCGGAGCTGTCATTGAGCGTGAACTCGATCGACGGCCGGATCGGAGGCGGCTCGGGCGCGAAGTAGCCGGGACGCGCCCGCACCCTGAGCGACTCGTCGGCCACCTGCACCTCGATGCGCCGCCACGTCCCGTCCACCTTCTGGTTCAGCGGCACGTACGTCAGGATGTACCGCATCGTCACTTCCGACGCGACGAGATCGTGTATCGGCTTCAGCTCGATCTCGCGGGTCGGGAAGAACGCGCGCCCGCCCGTGTCGGCCGCCAGCTTCCTGAGGAAGCGCTCCCCCTTCAGCGAGATCCCCGCGACGCCACCGATGCCGATGACGTAGATGGACGCGCCGGTCCGCTGCATCGCCGCAAGCGCCTCGTCGAACGCTCCGGTGCTGTGCTCGTCGTAGCCGTCGGTGAGGAGGATCACCGCGTGGCGTCCCTCGACCGAGGCGATCACCCGGGACGCCGCCGTGACGGCGTCCAGGATGGCGGTGCCCCCCTCCGGACGGATGGCGGCAATCGCGTCGGCCACGGTCGCGCGGTCGTCGGTCGGCCCGGTGATCGTCTCGATCGTCCGCGAGAACGGCGCGACGATGATGCGGTCCTCGGGCCTGAGGTGCCCGACCAGGTTGGACGCCGCGTCACGCACGAAGTCGATCCGCCGCGACATGCTCTGGCTGGTGTCGATGAGCAGCGTGTACGTCGCCGGCAGCTGCTCCGACCGGACGACGTCCAGGGTCTGCGGCACGTCGTCTTCGAGGAGACGGAACGCGGAGCCTCCGAGCCCCTGGACGAACCGGCCGTTGCGGTCCTGCACCGAGGCCTCGACGTAGACGCTGGAGATCTCCGTGCGCTCGACGATCTCGAGCGGGGGAAGCCGGATGGTGTCCCGCGCGACGTTCCCGGCCGAATCGGCGACGTCGGCCCGGATCTCGCGAGCCTCGAACGGGTTCTCGTCGGTCCACTCGACCGCGTAGACGGGCCCCGCGTCGTCTTCCCCCACGAGCTCGTTGTCGACGTAGAACCGCACCGCGCTCACGGCCACCTTCTCGGCAGCCGTGACCTGCGCGACGATGCGGACCGCGCCGGCGGTGCCGGTGCGCCCGAGCGGCGAGGTGATGCGGATGGAGAGCGGTGACGGAACCGGCGCCAGCGGCGCCTGGCCGGTTGTGGCGGCGTCGTCAGCGGCCGCGGCGGCCGCGGGATCCGGACTCTGGGCGAACGCTGCCGGCGCGTGGAACAGAACGAGCGCTGCGAGCAGGTACGCGGGCAGGCGCACGATCATCCATGCGGGTGCTGCAGCGTGGACATCTCTTCCGTGGTCTCGTCGACGAAGTAGCTGTCGCACGCGGCGCGCACGAGCTCGGGAGTCAGGTCCGCCGGCCGGCCGAGATACTCGGCGAGCGAGAGCGACTGCTCGATCAGGTCGCGCGGGTGGCAGCCGCGAAGGCTGATGTTGCGTGGCTTGTAGTAGTTGTCGAGCAGGTCCTCGACGAGATCCCGCTTGAACGGAATCCCCTTCTGGAGGCAGTAGTTCCGGAAGATGACGATGAACTCCTCGTAGCTCGGGCTCTCGCAGAGGACCTTGTAGTGGATGCGGCGGAGGAACGCCTCGTCCACCAGCTCCTGCGGCCGGATGTTCGTCGCGAAGGCCACGAGTGTCATGAACGGCAGCTCGAACTTCTGGCCCGAGTTCAGCGTCAGGAAGTCCACGCGGCTCTCGAGCGGGACGATCCAGCGGTTCAGCAGGTCGCGGGCCGAGACGCGCTGGCGCCCGAAATCGTCGATGACGAGCACGCCGCCGTTGGCGATCGCCTGCACCGGGGCCTTGTAGAAACCGGCGACCGGATTGTAGCTGAGCTCGAGCGACTCCAGCGTCAGCTCGCCGCCGACCATCACCATGGGGCGGCGGCACCGTACCCAGCGGCGATCCAGCTCCGCGCCGCGGTCGAGCCCGTCCTTCTCCTCGACCGGCAGCTCCTCGTGGGTGACGAGGTCGAAGAAGCGGACGATCGCCCCCTCGATTTCAATGGCGTGCGGGATGTGGATGTCGCCGTCGAGCAGTCTCTGGATTGCCTGCGAGATGACGGTCTTGCCGTTCCCGGGCGGTCCGTAGACGAACATCGAGTGGCCGGCGTTGATCGCGGGCCCGAGCTGGTCCATGACCCGGTCCGAAATCACCAGATGCGAGAACGCCTGGCGGACACGCTCGCGCGTGGCGGTCCGCGGCGCCTTCTTCCGGTACTCGGCCATGTAGGCCTTGTACTGCGACAGCGGCACGGGCGCCGCGCCGACGTAGTGGTTCGACTCCAGGAACAGCTGCGCGCGCGTGCGCCCGGCATCGGTGATCCGGTACCGGTAGGAGGGACCGCCGATGAGCGCGCCGCCGGCGATCTCCACCTGGTGCTGGTTCTTGATCATCTGGAGCGCCGGGTCGATGACCGAGAACCGCAGGCCCAGGCGCTGCGCCAGCTCCGAGCCGCTCAGCTCCCCGACGAAATGCAGCGTCTTCAGCACCAGCTGGATCACGAGATCCAGCGAGAGCCCTGCCTCCTCCAGCGTCGCCGGCGCCTTCGGGAAGGGCAGGATCGACGGCACGTCACTCCGGGTGCTCTCCAGCATCGTCACGATGTCGTCGTTCGGCATTCGGGCCTCACTGCCCTGCAGGTCATTCATCGTCCGCTCTGACGCCACAGACCGGCTCGAGGCGCTCGACGTTCTCGCTCGCCCAGCCTGCGCCTGGTGCCAGCACCAGCGCTTTGCGGTACGCGCTCAGCGCCGCCTCACACTGGCCTGCGCTTTCCAGAACCGTCCCGAGCGTGTTCTGCGCCTCGCCGGATTCCGGAGCGAAATACGCCCCCCGGTGCGCATCCCCGAGCGCCAGCGCGATCATGTACCAGTCGCGCCAGAGCCGCGCGCGGCGATCCCACGCTGGTGCGTACTCCGGGTCGAGACGAAGCGCGTCCGAGTAGTGGTCGAACGCCAGATCCCGGATGCCGAGGCG
>CAYUPN010000202.1:0-1448 GCA_964446605.1 uncultured Bifidobacteriaceae bacterium
TCGCGGTCTCGAGATCGAACGCCAGGTAGTTCGCGACGAACAGGTCGGCGTCGCCGTCGCGGTCGTAGTCGAGGAACGAGCAGCCGGATCCCCAGCGCACGCCGGTGGCTGGCAGGCCGGCGGCTGCGGTCACGTCCTCGAACCGCCCGCCGCCCCGGTTGCGGTAGAGCACGTTGGCGCCATAGGCCGTGACGTACAGATCGATCGCGCCGTCGCCGTCGACGTCGCCCGCGCAGACGGAGGACGCCCACGTAGTCTGCCCGAGCCCCGACTGCGCGGTGATGTCCGTGAAGGTGCCGTCGCGGTTGTTGCGATACAGCCGGGTCGTCGGACCGAAATCCGGATTGGCCACCGCACGCCGGGCCCCCGGCTCCAGCCGCGTGCCGCCCAGCACGAGTGCGTCGATCCAGCCGTCCGCGTCGACGTCGATCCAGGCGGCGCCGGCGCCGTTGGTCTCGATGATGAACCGCTTCGACTCGAGCCCGCCGTAGATCGACGGCGCGGTCAGGCCCGCTTCCGCGGCGACGTCGACGAACCGCACCGGCCAGTCTCCCCCGGCGCCGGCGAGACCTCCTGCGGCAAGGAGGACCGCGATCGGCATGACCAGACGTCGCAATGTCATCGCCACGGCCCCGTCATCGGCGCGGCTGCGCCTCGCTCAGCCTGGCCGCGACCTCGAACTCGCGCGCAGCCTCCTCCTGCCGGCCGAGCCGCTGCAGCGCCTGCGCGAGCAGGTAATGCGCCGAGGCGTTGTTGGGGTCGTATTCGACGGCCCGTCGCAGGAGCCCCTCCGCCGTCGACGGCTGCCCTCGCGTCAGATAGGCGCGCCCGAGGACGATGTAGGTGCCGCTGTAGTACGGGTTGATCCAGAGCGATCGCTGGAGCGCTTCGGTGGCGGCGTCCCATTTCTGCTGTCGCGCGTACGTCTCCCCGAGCCGGTAGTACGCCATGGCGTGCAGCGGGTTGCGCGCGATCTCCGCGCGGAAATGCTCGATGCCCTCGTCGAAGCGGGCGCGATGGACCGCGAGCTGCCCGAGCAGATAGTGCGCCTCGCGGATCTCCGGGTCGATCTCGAGGGCGCGGCGGATCTCCGCGCCGGCCATGTCCTCGAACTCGAGCCGGATCATCTGCTGGGCGGCCAGCAGGTACGCATCGGCCGAGTCCGGAGGCACGCCGAATACCTGCGCGATGGCCTCCCGCGCCTTCGCGGGCTGCCGCGTCTGGATGTACGCGGCGCCGAGCACGCGCCCCAGCTCCATGGTGTCCGACGCCCACCCGCGCGTCTCCTCCAGCAGCGGCAGCGCCTCCTGCAGGCGCCCGGCGACGAAATACGAGAGGCCGAGAACCTGCACCGCTTCGCGCCGTTCAGGCGACCCGTCCGGCAGCTCGGCGATGACCGGCGCCAGCAGCTCGATGGCCCGGACGTGTTCGTCCCGATGGTAGTACGC
>CAYUPN010000202.1:1548-4709 GCA_964446605.1 uncultured Bifidobacteriaceae bacterium
GGCGCGGCTCTCCACCGGGGTGCCCTCCCCTTCGATGAGCCGGTGCAGCGTGTCGACCTCGAGGCCGTCCCACTCTTCCCTCTGGCCGTTCGGCCAGCGCACCTCGAGGCGATCAATCCGCGTCGCGCCGCCGAGCCCGAAGTGCAGGCGCAGGTCGTTCTGCGACAGGTAGCTCCCGCCCCCCTGCACCTCGCCGAGCTGCGTGACCTCGCCGGCGACGACCCGCACGCGCGCGCCGATCGCGCTGCGGTTGGATCGGGTGCCGGTGAGATGCAGGAGCACCCAGTGGTGCCCGGCGGTCGTGGTGGTCAGGAACACGTCGGGCGTCGCATGCACGTTGGCGACCGCGACGTCGACCGTGCCGTTGTTGTCGAGGTCGCCGAAGGCGCTGCCGCGTCCCGCGCGCGGCGTGATGGCCGGCGCGCCGAGACGGTCGGTGACGTCCGCGAACACGCCGTTGCCCGTGTTGCGGTACACGACCTTCCGCTGTTCGTACGCGGCTTCCGTCGGAATATGGCGGACCTCCGGATACACGTGTCCGTTGGTGAGGAAGATGTCGAGCCAGCCGTCGTTGTCGAAGTCGGCGAAGCCGGCGCCCCACCCCAGCCACCGCGTGTTCATGCCGAGCCCGGCGTCGAACGTCCGGTCCTCGCAGAAGCCGTCGCCGCTGTTCGCGTAGAGCGACGAGGTGTCGCCGGCGAAGTTCGTCTTGACGATGTCGAGCGTGCCGTTGCGGTCGAAGTCGCCGATGCCGACGCCCATGCCCGCCTGCGGCTTGCCGTCCTGGCTGAACGCGCACTCGGCGCGGATGCCGATGTCCTCGAACGTGCCGTCGCCGCGGTTCCGGAACAGCGAGCTCGGGTTCGAGTCGTTCGCCACGTAGATGTCCGTCCACCCGTCATCGTCGAAGTCGAGCGTCGCGACGCCGAGGCTGTAGGTGCTGCTCGTCTTCAGGATGCCGGTCTGCTCCGTGACGTCGGCGAAGCGGTTGTCACCGAGGTTGCGATAGAGCGCATTGCGCCCGCCGGTCAGGCCGGGAGGCCCGCACGCCACCGGCACCCCCTTGTAGCGGCACAGCCCCGATTCGGGCGTCGGCGCGTTCGCGAGATCGAGATCGATGTAGTTGGCGACGAAGAGGTCGAGGCGGCCGTCCCGGTCGTAGTCGACGAAGGCGCAGCCGGTATTCCAGCGCGTGCGCGTCTGCGTGAGACCCGCGGCCTCCGTGATCTCCTCGAACCGTCCGCCGGTGTTCCTGAACAGCCGGTTCTGCCCGTAGTAGGTCACCAAGAGATCGGTGTGCCCGTCGTTGTCGATGTCGCCGGCGCACGCGCCCTGCCCCCAGCCCCACTGCTCGGACAGCCCCGCGGCCCTCGTGACATCCTCGAACCGGCCGTCGCCGGTGTTCCGGTACAGGAACGGCCGAGGCTCCTCCCCCTTCGGAAATCCGTCGAGCGTCGTCCCGTTGACGAAGAAGAGATCGAGCCGGCCGTCGTTGTCGTAGTCGAGCAGCGCGACGCCGGTGCCGGTCGTCTCGAGCAGGTACCGGTTCGTGTCCACGCCGCCGAACACGATGCGGCCGGTGAGGCCGGCGTCGGGCCCGAGCAGACGGAAGCTGAAGCCGGGGCTGTCGTCCGACGTCAGCGCCGGCACCGACGCCGCCACGGCGATCGCGAGGGCCAGCACGAGGCCGCGAGCTGCCGGGCCCATCAGGGCGCCTCCGTATCGAGGGACGGATCGAGCCGCCGCGCCTCGCGCCGGTGCCGCGCCGCTTCCACGTCGTGTCCCTGACGCAGGAGCGCGTCGGCAAGCGCGAGATGCGCCCGCGCATTCGCAGCATCGAGACGCACCGCGTCGCGCAGGCGCTCCACGGCACCGTTCACGTCGCCCTCGCGCAGACGCGACAGCCCGACGCCGAGCGCGAACGCCGCAGCCTGCTGGTCCGCCTTGACGCGGTTGAGACGTTCCGCTTCGGCGAACGCCTTCGCCGCGGCAGCCTCGTCTCCCTGCCGCTGCAGGATCTGCCCGATGGCGAGGTGCGCCTCCGGCATATCCGGCTGGATCGCGAGCGCGCGGCGGAGCTCGGCGAGGGCCGCGTCGAAATCGCGCTCCTGCCGCAGAATCGTGCCCAGCATGTAGTGCGCCTGCGCGTAATCGGGTTTCGCGCGGGCGGCCGCGCGGAACGCGTCCTTCGCCTCGGCCAGCCGGCGCGTCTGCCAGAGGACGACGCCGAGCGTGTAGTGGGCGTCGGGCAGCGAGGGATTCAGCCGGAGCGCTTCGCGCAGCGCGGACTCCGCGCCGGCGAAGTCGTCCTGCTGTTTCAGCGCGGTGCCGAGATTGTAGAAGGCCTCGGCATGCTCCGGCCGGCGGTCCGTGAGCGCGCGCAGCACGGCGACGGCGCCCGCCAGGTCTCCCTTCTGCATCAGCGCGGTACCGAGATTCAGGCGCGCGGTCGGCTCGTCGGGATGCAGGGCGACCAGACGCTCGAAGGCGGCCACCGCATCCGCCGCGTCGCCGCGCTGCATCGCGATCAACCCGATCGTGTTCAGCGCGTCGAAGCGCGCCGGATCGAGCTCGAGCGCGCGCTCCGCCGCGCGGCGCGCCCCGTCGAGATCGCCGTGCTCGCGCAGCGCGACCCCGAGGTGCGCATGCGCGACCGCGAGCGAGCCTTCCAGGTCCGTCGCGCGGCGCAGATGGGTGATGGCCTCTGGCAATCGGCCCAGGGCCCGCAGCGCGAGCCCGAGATAGTACTGGGACTCGGCGTGGTCGCTCCGGATGGCGACCGCGGCGGCGAGCGCCTCGTGCGCGCCGGCGGCATCGCGCAACAGCCAGCGCGTGACACCGAGGTGGTACTGCGCATCGAAGAAGGCGGGATCCAGCGCGACGGCACGCTCGAACGACGCGCGCGCGAGATCCGTTCGGCCCAGGAGCCCCTGCACGTACCCGAGCCGATCGTGCGCCGGCGCCAGCGCCGGGTCGAGCGCGATCGCACGCTCGTAGGCGCTCCGCGCCCCCTCCAGCTCGCGCCGCCGCTCCAGCGCGATGCCGAGCAGATAGCTCGCCTGCGCGTTCGCCGGGTCGAGCGCCGACGCCTCCGTCAGCAGCCGCTCCGCCTCAGCCGTCCGCTCCGCCCGCAGCATCGCCAGCCCTTCCGCGACGAGGCG
>CAYUPN010000203.1:0-4703 GCA_964446605.1 uncultured Bifidobacteriaceae bacterium
CGGATCAGGTCGGATCAGGTCCCGCCTTCGCCAAGCGCTCGCTACGCTCGCGGCTCCGGCGGGCCCGCCGGAACCTTCGGCGTAGGCGGGCGGATCGGGTCGGATCGGGTCCCGCCTTCGCCCGCGTGCGATCGTCCGCGGGCTCGGCGGATCAGGTCTGATCAGGTCTCCCGTCCGACATTTTCGGTCAAATGACCACACGCCGGTACTCCTTCGAGGGCAAGGAGATCGCGTCTGCCTCTGTAGGATTGCTGTCCGTCGGTCGAGTACACGGCCATTACCCCGGATCGGCCGGCGGTCCATCTGGCGACCCGGGCGCCGGAGAGAGGAAGCGTCCGGGCAGCAGCGATGAAACCTCCGCGAACACACGTGCCGAAGCGCCATTCACTGCGATGGCGCCTGCCCATTCAGATCGCCGCGCTGGTGGCGGTCGTGCTGATCGCGTTTCTGTGGGCGGCGTTTCGGCGGGTGGAAACGGCTCTGGTGGAGACGGCCGGCGCGCGCGCGCAGCGGGCCGCCGATCAGATTTCCAGCCTGCTCGACGGCCGGGTGCTGCTCGAGCATGTCGCCGGCATCAGCGCGATCCCCGAACTGCGCGCGCTGCTCGCGTCTCCGACGCCCGAGGCGCGGCTCCGCGCGCAGGCGCGGCTGGAAGAACAGGCTCCGGCTGCCGCCCCGCGGCGCTTCGAGATCTGGGACGCGGCCGGCACTCTCCAGCTCGAGGTCGCCATCGCGGGAACGGCCCCGGAACGCTCGTCGCCCGATCTGCTGCCCCCGGCGGACGCGCCGTCCGCAGCGGGCATCAGCCCGCTCCAGGGGTCCGGCGAAAACGTCTACGTCGACCTCGTCGCGCCGATCCATACCGAGGCCGAACCGGGCATTCCCGCACGACCGCTCGGCATGCTCCGGCTGCGAACGACGTTTGCCGAGAATCCGCCCGGCGCCTTCGCCCGGCTCGTCGGCGAGGACGTGCAGGTGCGCGTGGGCAACCGCACCGGCGGACTCTGGACCGATTTCAGAGAGCTCCTGCCCGCCACGGTGGACCTCTCGCGCCCCGGCGTCCTGCAGTATCGGGCCGCCGACGGCGAGATGCACGTCGGCGCGGTGTCGCTGATCCCGACCACGCCGCTGGCGGCATGGGTGGACTTCCCGTTCTCGGAGGCGACGGCCCCGGCCCGCGCCTTCCTGCGCCGGATGCTCGGCATCGCCGCCCTGTTCGTGGCCGTGGCCGGCGTCCTGGCTGCCGTGCTCGCGGCCCGGATCACGAAGCCGCTGAACGAAGTCGCGGCGGCCGCCTCGGCCCTCGCGGCCGGTGACTACGAGCACCGCGTCACGATCCGCCGCCGCGACGAGATCGGCCAGCTGAAGCGGGTCTTCAACTCGATGGCCGCCGCCATCCAGCGCTCATCCGACGCGCTGCAGCGCTCCGAGGACAACTACCACCGCCTGTTCGCGAGCAACCCGCATCCGATGTGGGTCCACGACGTCGAGACGCTGCGCTTCCTCGACGTCAACGACAACGCCGTCGATTTCTACGGATACTCGCGCGACGAGTTCCTGTCGATGTCCCTGACGGACCTCCGCCCGCCGGAAGAGGTCCCGGCCTTGCTCGCGCACCTCGCCAACCCGGCTCCCGGCGCGCTGCAGGGCATCTGGAAGCACCGCAAGAAGGACGGCACGCTGGTCGACGTCGAGATCAACTGGCACCAGCTCGAGATCGACGGCCGGCCCGCGCGCGTCATCCTCGCCAACGACGTCACGGCGTCGCTGCGCGCGCAGCAGGCACTCCGCGAACGCGAAGCGCTCTTCCGCTCGATGACCGAGACGATGCCGCACATCGTCTGGACGCTCGGGCCCGACGGCACGCTCGAATACGTGAACCGGCAGTGGCGCGAATACGCCGGGCTCGATCGCGAGGCCACCGCGCGGGCGGGCTGGCATGCGGTGCTGCATCCCGACGACGAGGCCGCGGGCATCGTGGAGCGCTGGACCGATGCGATCCGCGATGGCCGGCCGTACGAGTGCTCCTGCCGGCTGCGGCGCCACGAAGACGGCGTCTATCGCTGGCATCTGGTCCGCTGGAGTCCCCTCCGGAACGACAGCGGCGCGATCGCGCTCTGGGTGGGCACGAGCACCGACATCGACGACACCCGGCGCTCCGAGGAGGCGCTTCGCGCCCTCAACACGGAGCTCGAAGCGCGCGTCCGCGCCCGGACCGCCGAGCTCGAAGAGGTGAACCGCGAGCTCGAGGCGTTCTCGTACTCGGTCTCCCACGACCTTCGCGCGCCGCTCCGCCACGTGCAGGGCTACGTGGAGCTGCTGACCACCTCGCTGGACGGACAGCTCGCCGATCGCCCGCGCCGCTATCTCCAGACGATCACCGAGGCGACGGTGGAGATGGGGCAGCTCATCGACGACCTGCTCACGCTGGCGCGCATCAGCCGTACGCCGATGTCCGAGGAGCAGGTCTCGCTCGACTCGATCGTGCGCGCCGTGATCGAGCGGCTCGAGACGACGGTCAGCGGCCGGCGCATCGACTGGCAGGTGCATCCGCTGCCGGAGGTCGTCGGCGACGCCTCGCTGATCCGGCAGGTGTACGCCAACCTGCTCGACAACGCGGTCAAGTACACGCGGCGCCGCGACGCCGCCACGATCGAGATCGGGTCCAGCGGCGAGGCGGACGGCCGCGTCACCCTGTTCGTCAGGGACAACGGCGCCGGCTTCGACATGCAGTACGCGCACAAGCTGTTCGGCGTCTTCCAGCGCCTGCACCGGTCCGACGAGTTCGAAGGCACGGGCGTGGGGCTCGCCACGGTGCACCGGATCGTCACGCGGCATCACGGGCGCACCTGGGCCGAGGGCATGGTCGACGCCGGCGCGACCTTCTACTTCACCCTGGCCGCGGCCGGCGAGGCCGCGGCTGACGGAGACGCTTGATGCACGTGCTCAATCGCATTCTGCTCGTGGACGACAGCGCGAGGGACCTGGAGCTCGCCCTGGCGGCGCTCGAGACCCACAACCTCGCGAACGAAGTGATCGCGCTGCGCGACGGCGCCGAGGCGCTCGATTACCTGTACCGCCGCGGCCAGTTCGCCGACCGGCCGGCCGGCGATCCGGCCGTCGTGCTGCTCGACCTGAAGATGCCGAAAGTGGACGGCATCGAGGTCCTCCGGCAGATCAAGAGCGACCCGGCGACGCGGATGATTCCCGTCGTCGTGATGACGTCGTCGCGCGAGGAGCAGGACCTGCTGAAGAGCTACAGCCTCGGGGTGAACGCGTACGTCGTGAAGCCGGTGAAGTTCCAGGACTTCGTGGAGGCCGTCAAGCAGGTCGGCGCGTTCTGGGCCGTGCTCAACGAGCCGCCGCCGGGAGGACGGGACGTCTGACGCGCCGGGCGGCAGCAAGGAACCGACGATGCCTTCGATTTCGGCGCGCCCCATCCGGGCGCTTCATCTGGAAGACGATCCGCGGGACGCGGAGCTCATCGCCCACCGGCTGGAGCTCGGCGGCCTGCAGGGGGACATCCACCGCGTCACCTCGCGCGAGGCGTTCGAAGCGGCGCTCGCGCGCGAGCCGTTCGATCTGATTCTCTGCGACTACAACCTCCCGGGCTACGACGGGATGAGCGCGATCGCGCGCGCGAAGGCCATCCAGCCCACCGTGCCGGTCATCGTGATCTCCGGGACGGTCGGCGAAGACGAGGCCATCCGCTGCCTGCACGCCGGCGCCACCGACTACGTGCTCAAGAGCCGGCTCGATCGCATCGGCCCCGCCGTCCGCCGCGCGATGGAAGAAGCCGAGGAACGCCGTCAGCGTCTCCGTGCGGAGCAGGCGCTGCAGGAACGCGAGCACCGGCTGTCCTCCATCTACAGCGCGGTCGCGGACATGCTCTTCTATCTCGCGATCGAGGGGGAGGATCGATACCGCGTCGTGTCCGTGAATCCTGCCTTCGTGACCGCGACAGGGCTCCGCGAGGAGGAGATCCTCGGCCGGCTGGTGGACGACGTGCTGCCCCCGTCCGGGGCGACGCTGGAGCAGCTCGGGCGCGCGGTCCGCGAGGGCCGGGTCGTGCGATGGGAGGACACGTGGGTCCTCGAGCACCGGCAGCTCATCGGCGAGGTGAGCGTGACGCCCATCTTCGACGCCGGCGGGCAGTGCACGCATCTGGCCGGCGCGATCCATGACGTCACGGAACGCCGCGAGCTGGAGGCGCAGCTGCGGCACGCCCAGAAGATGGAGAGCGTCGGGCAGCTCGCCGGCGGGATCGCCCACGACTTCAACAACCTCCTGACCATCATCAACGGCATGGCGGACCTCCTCCTGGAGCAGATGAAGGAGTCCGGCAGCGAGCTCGAAGGCGATCTCCGGGAGATTCGCGACGCCGGGGAGCGCGCGGCGTCGCTCACCAGGCAGCTGCTGGCGTTCAGCCGGCGCCAGATCCTGCAGCCCGAGATCATCGACGTCGACGCGACCGTGGCCGACATGGGCTCCATGCTCCGCCGGCTGCTCGGCGAGGACGTCGAGCTCGCAATCAATCTGGGGGGCGGGACGACCGTGAAGGCGGATCGCGGACAGGTGGAGCAGGTCATCGCCAACCTCGCCGTGAACGCCCGCGATGCGATGCCGGATGGGGGCACATTGACCATCGAGACGGGCACGACGTCGCTGGACGCGCCCGCGCTCAGGGCGCACGGCGTCACGGC
>CAYUPN010000204.1:0-4638 GCA_964446605.1 uncultured Bifidobacteriaceae bacterium
CCTCGCGCTCTGCGCTCGGCGGATCAGGTCGGATCGGGTCCCGCCCCGCGCTGCGCGCTCCGGCGGATCAGGTCCCCGCCTTCGCGCTACGCGCTCGGCGGATCAGGTCTGATCAGGTCTCCGCCTTCGCGCTGCGCGCTTCGGCGGATCAGGTCGCGCCCATTCGTTGCCGACGGGTGGAGGAGGCGTCATCGTCGGCAATGGCCTTGCAGCACCGATCCGGTTTGGAGGTTCCTGAGCCGCGCGGCGGCGCGGCTCTTCAGGAGGCACGAATGGCAGACCGGTATCCGCCGTACGACGACGACTACGGGCGCGACTGGCGTGGACGCTATCGCGACCGCGACGATGTGTATCGCGTCCGCGACCGGGACGACTGGCGCGGCCGCGAGGAGGAGTGGCGCGGCCGCGAGCGCGAACGCGGCTGGCGGGAGGATTGGCGGCGCGGCGAGCCCGAGTGGCGCGGCTCGCGCGAGTTCCGTGCGGGCGACCGGTCGTGGCGTGGCGAGGGAGAGCCCTACGGACGCCAGCGCGGCGGGATGAGGGGGCGCGGTGTCTGGGACCGCGACCGCTATCCGGACGAGAACTATGGCGGGCCGCGCTCGATGCGGGACCGGGACGAGTGGTCCGACGAGCGGCGCTCGGACTGGGAGCGCGAGCCGTGGGGCGGCGACTGGCGGACGATGAGCCGCGATCCCGGGTACGACCGATCGGGTTGGGGCGGCCGTCCGTTCGGCGTCGAAGGGCCCGGCTGGGCCGGCAGCTACGGCTGGCTCGGGAGCGGACGCGAACGCGGTCTCTATGGAACGGAGGCCGGCCGCGGCGAGGGCGAGTACACGCCGCACCGTGGCGGATGGCCGGGTGAGGAGCGCTACGGCACCTACATCGGCCGCGGTCCGAAGGGCTATCGGCGATCCGACGATCGCATCACCGAGGACGTGTCCGATCGCCTGACCGACGACCCGATAGTGGACGCCTCCGACATCACGGTGCAGGTGCGCGACGGCGAGGTCACGCTCACCGGCACGGTGGAGGATCGCCACCAGAAGCGGCGCGCCGAGGACATCGTCGAACAGGTGCCCGGCGTGCGCGACGTCTCGAATCAGCTGCGGGTGACGAAGGGGTTCTTCAGCCAGATCTTCGGATCGGGCGAGGACCAGCCGCGGCAGGAGGAGGGACGTACCGGCCAGGAGCCGAAGCCGCACCAGCGCCCGAAAGTGGCGCCGTAGGACCTCCGGAGGGATGGGGGCTCGGGCGCCACGTGCGCCGATTGTCCCCCATCGCCTCGCGTGTCCCCGTTTCAACCCGCCCGTCGGGCTAACATGTGCTCGACGTGATGGTCAGGGTTCCGGGGCGCGGGCTGCCGCCCCTTCTCGTCGGTCTCGTCCTGCTGCAGCTGGCGTGCAGCGCAACGTTCATCACCTGGTTCACGCTGACGTTCGGGTTCGGACGCCGGCTGATCGTGCTGCACCTGTCGACACTGGCCGCAGCCGGCGCCCTGGCCGGGCTTCTGGTGCTCGGGATCCTGCGTGCGTCCGCCGGCGGGCTCGCACGCCGCGCCGCCGCCGGCGTTCTGGCGACGCTGATCGTGCTGCTCGCCCTGCTGTACGTCGCCGACGCCGTCACGATGTCGTACTGGCGGCACAACGCCACGATCGATCTCGTCGTTCGCTATCTGGGTCGCCCGCAGCTGCTGGCCCGGTATGCGCTGAGCCTGGCCGGCTGGCTGCCGGTTGCCGCGGGCGTCGTGCTCGTCGCCGCGGTGATCGGGTTCTTCATCCGGTCGCGCGCCCTGGCCGGGGCGCTGCGGGCCGTGCAGACACAGCCCCCGGCGCACGCCCGCGGTCTCGCGCTGTGGCTGGCCATGGTCGCGGTCCTCGGAGTGGTCGTCGCATCCGCGACGGTCCTCACGACCCCGTCGGAGCTCGCCCGGCGGCAGCTGCCCGTCCGCGATCCGATCGTCGGTCTCTTTCTCGAGACGCCGCGCGCCGACGCCATCGGCCTCGCGGCGCTGGCGGCGACGTACGCGTCCGAAGGGCCGCGCGTGCGCGCCGCCTACACGCCACCGGCCGCCTTCGATCGCCGCAACGTGATCCTGATCGTCGTCGACTCGCTGCGCGCGGACCACATGTCCCTCTACGGCTACCCGCGCCGGACCACGCCATTCCTCGAGCGGTTGCGCGACGAGGGCCGGCTGCGGATGGTGCCGCACGCGCTGGCGACCTGTCCCGAATCGAGCTGCGGCATCTCGAGCCTGCTGACGTCGAAGACGTACGCCAGCCTGCTGGACGAGCACTTCACGGTGCACCAGCTGCTCGCCGATCGGGGTTACGCGGTGCACTTCGTGCTCGCCGGCGATCACGAGTGGCTCCGCCTCCGCCGGTTCTATGGCGACGTCACGACGTACTTCGACGGCAACCGGTCGGCGCGGTTCGAGCCCACGGACGATCGGGTGCTGTTCGAAGGGCTCGACGCGATTCCGCCCGGCGACGGCCGGCCGGCGTTCTTCTACTTCCATCTGATGTCGGCGCACGTGCTCGGCATCCGGCAGGAGCGGCATCTCGTCTTCCAGCCGTCGCGGGCGCAGACGTCGTACACGCTGTACGGGCAGGACAGCCCCGAGATGCGCGTGAACAACTACGACAACGGTGTGCGCCAGGCGGATGCGATCATCGCGGACCTGTTCGAGGCGCTCGAGGCGCGCGGCCAGCTCCGGAACTCGCTCGTCGTGATCACGTCGGACCATGGCGAGGGGCTGGGCGAGCGGCCGCGGAACGGCTTCGGGCACGGATGGTGGCTCTACGAGGAATTTCTCCGGATCCCGTTGCTCCTGTACGGCGCCGACGACGTGGTCTCCGCGGACCTCGATTTCGCGACCCAGATCGACGCCGCCCCCACCATCGTCGACTGGCTCGGGCTGCCGGCGCCGGCGTCGTGGGAGGGGCGCTCGCTGCTGCGTTCCGCGACCTCGCCGTACAGTCTTCATCTGCTGCCGGGCTGGCCCTACGAGGCGGTGGTGTACCGGGAAGAGGGGCGCCACTGGAAGCTGCTGCGCCAGGACGGGCGGGAGGAGTTGTACGAGCTCGTTTCCGATCCGGGGGAGCGGCGCAACCGGCTGCGGGACGCGGACCCTGCACTGGTCCGCGCTCTGCGCATGCACCTCGAAAACGCGGTGCCGGAGCGGCTGGAACGGGCGAGGCGCAACGCCGGGAAGTAGGAACGGACAGGCAGGAAATGGCCCATGGGCCAGCCCGTCCGGGTGTTATACTGAAGGTTCGTCCCCTCGCGGAAGTGGCGGAACTGGCAGACGCACCAGCTTGAGGGGCTGGCGCTCGCAAGAGCGTGGGGGTTCGAATCCCCCCTTCCGCACCAGCCTGACCCACGTAGCCGCAGCCTGCGGCAAGCAGCCGCAGTCCCCCGCTCAATCCGCTCGATTCTGTCCGCTCTGACTGGCCGTCAGCGCTTCGTGAACATCACCGCCGCGCCGCCGATGGTTGGCGTGACGCCGACGTCGAACCGTGTGCGGCCGACGCTCATCGTCACCGAGCGCCCGGCCGCGACGCCGATGGCGGCGCCCATGAGCACGTCGCTCAGGTGGTGCTTGTCGGCGGCCATGCGTGACGAGGCGACGTAGGCGGCGAAGGCGTACGCCGGGATGCCGGCTTTCCAGCCGAAGTGACGCTGCAGCACCGTGGCCGTCGCGGCGGCGCTGGCGGTGTGGCCCGACGGGAACGCGAAGTGGTTGCTGCCGTCCGGCCGCGTCCGCCCGGTCGCGAACTTCATGCCCTGGACGACGGCCTGCGACACGAACTGCGCCCGCACCAGGTCCGCGCCGAGCGAGGCGATGCGGGGCGAGTCGGTGAACTGACCGACCGCCAGCGTCGCGAACGCGCCACCGGTCTGCACGAGGAAACTGCCGCCGATGTTGCCGGCCTCGAACCGGCCGCGCGGGCGCAGGTGCTCGCGCGATTCCTCCACGAAATGCCGGTCGAACGGCCGGGCCATCAGTGCCACCGCGCCGCCCATCGCGACGATGCGGGCGGTGTCGGTGGAGAGGAAGCGGGTGAGATCGGCGCCAATGTGGCGGAAGGGGTCGGCGAGCGTCGCGGTCCGCGGCGCCGGGTCGGCGCGTCCCGTCCAGTCGATCTGCGGCAGCCGGTCGAGCCGGGTCTCCGCGGCGTCGGAGGCCGGCGCGGGAGCGGGAGGCAGTGGCAGCGGCTGCGCGAGCGGTTCCTGCGCACGCGCCGATGCGGCGAGCGTGACGTGCAGCACCAGGGCGAGGAGGACGGACGGAGCGCGGAAGCGGACGATCACAGGCGACTCCAGACGGAGGGGGAACTCCCGAGTGTACGAAATGCGCGTGCCCCGATGTGGAGCCACAGTTGTGACGTTCGAGGGGGACCCTCAGCCTGTGTTATCGGCGGGGACCTCCGGCGGGCTATAGCGAGCGCCCGGCGGGCGCGCGAGACCGCGAGCAGGGAACAGCGAGCGGGGGCGCGGACCTGATCCGACCTGATCGCCGAAGCGCGCAGCGCGAGGCGGGACCTGATCTGACCCGATCCGCCCGCGCCTCGTTTGCGGGCGCGGGCGAGACCTGATCCGACCTGATCCGACCTGATCCGACCTGATCCGACCTGATCC
>CAYUPN010000205.1:0-4582 GCA_964446605.1 uncultured Bifidobacteriaceae bacterium
TCGTCGAGCACGATCTCGGCGAAGCCATTGCGCTGACGGAACGGCAGCAGCGCCGGCGGCGAGCCCGGCGTCTCGTAGTGCACCGACACGAATCGTCCCGGAATCCGGAGCTGCACCGGCAGCGGCTGGTGCGTGTAGTTGAGCACCGTGACCAGCACGACGTCGCCCCCGGGTCCCTTGAAGGGCGCGGCGAGCACCGTGATGCCGTTCCAGATCTCGACGTCGCGCTGCTCCGGCGGCAGCAGCTGCCGCACGGCGAGCGCGAAGTCGTTCGGGTTGATCACCGGCTGGGCGAACGCGACCGCGCGGCCGGCGCCGACCTCGTACGTCACGCGATCGTCGCCGCGCGACGCCGGTTCCCCCCGCTCCCACGGAAACGGTCCCTGCAGTCCGGCGGTCACGAGGGTCCCGCCGTTGCGTGCGAAGCCGTCGAGCGCCGCGGCCTGCTGCGCCGCCGGCGCGTCGAGCACCACCACCAGCCGGAAGCGCTCCAGCGCGTCCGCGTTCACCTGCTCGAGCGTCAGGAGATCGAACGGCAGGTTGTGCCGCGCCAGCAGGTTCATCGCCTCGAACCAGCGCATCGGCTCCTCGCCGGTGACGACCGCGATGCCGGCAATCGGCTCGTAGCGCGCGGGGGACGCGGCCGCGTAGAACGTCATCGCCTGGCGGATGCGCCCCCACTCCGCGCGCGCGTCCGGCAGGCCGAGCGCCAGCCGCCGCTGGAACGCCGGGTGCAGCGGGAGCAGCAGGTCGGCGCCGAAGCTGCCGGCCTCGGCGATGGCGACGAGATAGTCGTCGGCGGCGGGTTCCTCGCCGCCGACGGCGGGCGTGATCGGCTGCCACGGATAGGTCAGCAGCGGCACGACGCCGGGCTGCTGGCGCTGCGCGATCCGGATCAGCGCGGCGTTGTTCTCGATCCACGGCTGCGCCGTCCGGCTGGCCACCTGCAGCACGCCGTTGCGGCTGGTCACCCAGTTCGTGCGGATGTGCGGCCACTTGCCGCGCTCGTCGAGCGCGCGCACGGCCACGCCGGCGCCGAGCGTCGCGCGCAGCGCCTCCAGGCGCGCCGCGTCGACCGGCCCGCGGACGAACACGCCGGACACCTCGCCGTCGCGCGGAATCCCGTCGAGCGCGTCCGCAGCCGCGTCGAGGAACACGCGATAGCCGGCCGCGCGCGCCTCCTGCGCCAGTCCGGCCTCGGTGGCGGGCACCACCAGCGCGGCCACGCCCAGCGCGTCGCGCGGCGGCACGGGCTGCGTCTCCCACCGGACGAACACCTCGGCCGACGCCGAAGCAGCCAGGAACAAGATCGCGACCAAGGCCGCGGGAACGAGTCGAGTCAGGCGAACAGCGCGCACGTTGCGCCTCAGCGCGGGCCGGCCAGCGCCAGCCGCGGCCCGTTGTGGACGGCGGCGGGCGCGCCGTCCGGTCCCATCCAGATTGCCGACACGTCGCCGAAGCGCGCCAGCATGCGCTCCGCCTCCGCCGGCGCCGTCATCAGCAGCGCCTTCGTGAGCGCCTCGGCCACCGCGCCGTCGGACGCCACCACCGTCACGCCGGCCGCGCCCGGAACGGGTGCGCCGGTGCGCGGGTCGAGGATCTCGCCGGCGCCGCCACCCGCCGCGGCGAACGGCCGCGGCCGCTGCTCGGAGGTCGACATCGACGCGTCCCGCAACAGCAGCACGTCGCGTCCGTCGATCGCCGCGCCCAGCTGCACGGGCCAGCCTTCACGTCCGGGCGGCGCGCCGGCAGCCGCGATGGAGCTGCCGCCCGCGTTCACCAGCGCGCGCTCGACGCCGTGCGCGCGCAGCACGTCGAGCGCACGGTCCACGGCGTAGCCCTTGCCCACGCCTCCCAGTTCAATCTCCACGCACGGCGACGTGAAGCGGATGCGGTTCGGCGGCTGCAGCTCGACGCGATCGGACCCGACGCACGCCCTCGCCCGCTCGACCTCCGCGGCGGCGGGCGGATGTCCCGCCGCCCATGCGTCCTTCCACACGCGCAGCAGCGGCCCGACGGTGACGTCGAAGCGCCCGCCGGTCAGCCGCGCGTAGTCGATCGACCGGGCGACCAGATCGTACAGGCTCGGATCGACGGCCACGAACCCGTTCGCGCCTTCGCGATTCAGCCGCGAGAGATCGCTCGCGGGCTTGAAGCTGCTGAGCACGGTGTCGAGCCGGACGAACTCGGCCCACGCGCGCTCCACGGCCGCCTCCGCCACCTCCCGCGACTCGTGATACGCGAACAAATCCACCATCGTCCCCATCGCGTAGCGCTGGACGTGGACGGGCGGATCGGAGGACGGGCTGCCCCAGAGCGGCGCGGCGGCGAGGAGCAGGACCGCGCAGGACGCGCGTACGCCGTCAGCGCAGCGCATAGACCAGCCCCCGATCGGTGGCCTGGTACACCGCCTCCGGCGTGACGATGGGCGTCGACTGCAGCGAGCCGCCGAGGCTCACGGTCCACAACTCCCTGCCGGTCGCGGCGTCGAACGCCCTGGTGACGCCGTAGAAGCCCTGCACGCAGACGAACCCGTCGCCGGCCAGCGGCGCCGCGGTGATCGTCCGCAGGTCGGGCCCGCGCCAGATCCGCGTGCCGTCCGCGAGGCGCAGGGCATGCAGGAACCCGTCGCGGCTGGCGGCGTAGACCGTCCCGCCGCCGACGGCCGGCGACGCGACGATGCCGAGGTCCGCCTGGAACTGCCAGCGCGGCGCGCCGGTGGCGGCGTCGAGCGCGCGGAGCGTGCCGTCTTCCGATCCGGCCAGCACCAGCCCGCCGGCAACCGCCGTGCCTCCGGCGACCGCATCGCCGGTCTCGTGCTGCCAGACGTCCCCGCCGTCCGCCGCGCGCAGCGCGAGCACGCGGTCGCCGCTGCCGACGTAGACGCGTTCGCCGTCGATCGTCGCGGTGGAGCTGATGCGGCCTTCGAGCGTGCGCTGCCAGCGCGTCTGGCCGGTCTCGAGCTCCAGCGCGACGAAGCGGCCGTTCGTCGATCCGACGAAGACCTGTCCGTCCTGAACGACCGCGGAGCTCCAGATTTCGCCGCCGACATCGGCGCGCCAGCGGAGCGTGCCCGCGGTGCGATCGATGGCGAGCAGCGCGCCGGCGTCGCTGCCGACGAGCAGCAGCGGTTCCGACAGCGCCGGGGTCGAGCGCAGCGGCGCACCGGCGTCGAACGTCCAGCGCTCGCGGCCGGTGGCGGCGTCGAGCGCGTAGAGACGCGCGTCGCGGCACGCGACGTAGAGCGTGCCGTCGCGCAGGACGGGGCTCGATCGCACCGCGTCGGGAAGCGTGACGCGCCAGATCATGTCCGCCGGCGCGGGCCTGGCCGCGGCCGGGGTGCCGCCGGTGCGCGCGGCGTCGCCGAGCAGGGTGGTCCAGTCGGTCCGATCGTCCATCGCCATCACGCTCAGCTCACCTGGACCTTCCGGTGATCGATTCGGTCGAGCTCCCACTGCCCGAGCCCGAGCTCGGACGCGATCTTGATATGCCCGGGCTGGCGATAGAAGCGGTTCTTCATCGCCGTGCGCTGCATGTCGGCGGCGCTGCCGAGGTTGGCCGGGTTGCGGTCCCAGAGCGACGGCGCGCCGACCTCCTGCCGCTTGCGCTCCACGGCCTCGAGCTCGATCCGGTCCATCGCGACCGGGTCGGTGCCGATGAGGATCGACTTCGCCTCCCAGTGGAAGTCGGTGTTCCACGCGAACGGCCCGCCGTGGTACACGGCGCGGATGGCGTCCATGATGTGCAGGACCGCCTTCGTGCGCACGGGCGCGCTGGCGCACATCACGGCGATGACCGGGCTCGTGTAGGTCTTCGGGGGCACGTGCGTGCGCGCGACGTTGTTGAAGGAGCCGTACGCCAGGTTCTTCAGGCACCCGGTGACGCCCGACGCGTTGTGCTCCTTCATCACCGGCAGGTTGATGATCTTCGTCACCATGCGCGACGGGACCCAGCCCATGTACGACCGGGTCTCCCGCTCGCCGAAGCAGTCCATCTCGCAGAAGACTTCACGGTCGTATCCGCCGCGCCGCTCGCCGTCCTCGGCCCATTCGTAGTCGAGGCCGAAGACGCGGACCTCGGGCGGCACGAACAGGTGATAGCCGTTCGCCTCGAGCTGCGTGGAGTTCCGGTCCCAGATGAGGATGTTGCGGTTCGGGACCCCCGCGCTGTTCAGCCCGCGGATCACTTCCCGCACCAGCTGGATGTTCGTGACCGTCGGCGGGGTGCCCGAGGGGTTCACCTTCAGCCCGACGATGTCGGAGGGGTCGAAGAAGCGGCGCCACGCGGCCTCGGCGGAGGTGTCGCCGGTGAGCGCGCGCATGCCGCGATCGAGCATCTCGCGCACCGCGGCGCGCGACGCGCGCCCGCGGGGGTCGAGCACCCCGGGATGGTGCGCCTCGACCACGCGCGCCGGGAACAGACCCGGCATCGAGAGCGGCGTCGCCGGCAGCTGCGGGGCCTGCACGTCGATCTTCAACGCGTCGAGCCCCGTGATGTCGCGCTCGCGCGCGCTCAGCGGCAGCCCGCTCAGCAGGGAGAACGTGCCGAGCGAGGCCGCGAACATGAACGTCCGCCGATCGAT
>CAYUPN010000206.1:0-4557 GCA_964446605.1 uncultured Bifidobacteriaceae bacterium
GACCTGATCAGACCTGATCCGACCTGATCAGACCTGATCCGACCTGATCAGACCCGATCAGACCTGAACCGATCTACCCTATGGCTCGACATGGCCGCCGTCCGTCTCGCCGTCCTGCTCGCGCTCGTCGCGACCTCGCTCATCTCCGCCCGGCAGCCCGGTGAAATCCGCCTGATCGTCAAGGGGGACGACATGGGCGCGGGTCACGGCATCAACGTCGCCACCATCGAGGCTTTCAAGCGCGGCATCGTCCGGACGACGAACGTGATCGTGCCGGGACCGTGGATGCCCGAGGCGGTGCGGCTGCTGCGCGAGCATCCCGCCCTCGATGTCGGCGTGCATCTCGCGCTCACGAGCGAGTGGGAAAACGTCAAGTGGCGGCCGCTGACCCCGGCGCCGTCGCTCGTCGACGCCGACGGCTACTTCTTCCCGATGGTCACACCGAGGCAGGGATTCCCGCCGGGCTCGAGCCTGCAGGAGGCCCAACCGACGCTCGACGAGATCGAGCGCGAACTGCGCGCGCAGATCGAGACCGCAAAGCGCCACATCCCGCACGTGACGTACACGTGGCCGCACATGCTGTTCACGCGGCTCTCCCCCGAGATCGGCGACCTGGTCGCGCGGCTGACGAAGGAGTACGGGCTCGTGAGTCCGGCCGATCTCGGCGTGCAGTTCCTCGGACGCGTGTACGACGGACGCGATACCGGCGCGGTGAAGGCGGAAAAGCTTGCCGCACGCCTGGAGACTCTCGGCCCCGGCCTGTGGCTCACCGTCGATCATGCGGCCACCGACACGCCCGAGATGCGCGCGTTCGGCCACCTCGGCTACGAGTGGGTGGCCGCCGATCGCAGCGCGGTGCTGGAAGCCTGGACGAGTCCGGCGGTGAAGGCCGTCATCGAGCGCCGCGGCATCAAGCTGACCAACTACCGCGAGCTGCTCGGGCGCTGAGCGCCCTTCCCGTTTCTCGTTTCCAGTTTCCCGCGTCTACTTTCCCGCCTTCCCCTCCGTGTGCCACCGCCACGCATGCTCGACGATCGTCGCCAGCTCGGGGTACTTCGGCTCCCAGCCCAGCACCTCGCGTGCGCGCGACGCGTCGGCGACGAGCGCCGGCGGGTCACCCGCGCGCCGGGGGGCCGCCTCGAACGGGGCGTCCCGGTTGCCCACCGCGCGCACGGTCTCGATCACCTCGCGCACGCTGTGGCCGCGGCCCGTCCCGAGATTCAGGGCCTGGCTGGGAGTGCCGGCGCCGAGCCGTTCGATGGCGCGCAGGTGGGCGTCGGCCAGATCGACGACGTGGATGTAGTCGCGGATGGCGGTGCCGTCCGGCGTCGGGTAGTCCGATCCGAACACCTTGACGGGCGGACGCCGGCCGAGCGCGCCCTCGATCACCAGCGGGATCAGGTGCGTCTCGGGGTCGTGCACCTCGCCGATTTCCCCGGCCGGGTCGGCGCCGGCCGCGTTGAAGTAGCGGAGCGCCATCCAGCGGAGGCCGTACGCCTCGCCGTACCAGCGCAGCATCCGCTCCACCATCAGCTTGGACTCGCCGTACGGGTTCACCGGCGCCTGCGGGTGGGCTTCGTCGATCGGCACGCGCACGGGATCGCCGTACGTCGCGCACGTCGACGAGAAGACCAGCGTCCCGACGCCGGCCGCGCGCATCGCTTCGAGCAGGTTGAACGTGCCGAGCGCGTTCGTCTCGAAGTACGCCGCCGGATTCGTCATCGACTCGCCGACCAGCGCGCGCGCGGCGAAGTGGACGACCGCCTCCACGCGCGCGGACCGGAACGCCTCGTCGAGCCGGACGCGGTCGGTGAGCGAGCCGGCCTCGAGCGGCCCCCACCGTACCGCCCAGTCGTGTCCCTGGCTCAGATCGTCGAAGACGACCGGCTCGTGGCCGGCGTCGGCGAGGAGTTTTGCCGTGTGGCTGCCGATGTACCCGGCGCCACCGGTGACCAGAATCCGCATAGGACGTTCGTGCTCCGCGGCGGGTGCGTCTGACGGCGGACCGACGATCCGCCCTACGCGTCCGGCCCCGCATGCCGGACGCCGTCGGATGATCCGCTGAAGATGACGGGGCCCAGTCCCGTCCGCCGGGCATAGTCGCGCGCGATGGCGCGGACCGTCGCCTCCGCGGCCGGGCTGGCGAGGAATGCAACAGTGCCGCCACTGCCGCCTCCGGTGATCTTCGCGCCGTGGATGCCGGCCGCAGGCCCGGCCTCGCGCGCGAGCTGCACGAGCAGGTCGGTCCCCTCCGAACCGAGCCCGCAGCGCGAATAGCTGGCGTGCGAGGCATACATGAGCGTGCCGAGGCGCTCGCAGACGTCGCGCGCCGGCTCCTGCCTCCCGGCGTCGGCGCCAGCAGCCCTCAGCAGCTGCGCGAATTCCTGCACGCGCTCGTGTTCGTAGATCGGATGCGCGGTCGGGGTCCACACCGCGTAGCATCGCTTTGCATCGATCGCCGTCACCGGATCAGTGGTGCCGCCGTAGCGCTTCAGGAACGTCGAGCCGCTCAGCGTGTTCGGCACGTGCGCATCGAACTCCTGGAACCCCACGGTACCGATGTTGGCGAGATACCCCTGCCAGCGCGTGTCCTCGACGCGCACGTGTCCGGGGCGGTCGCCGGCCCGCACCGGAAGCTGCGCGAGCTCGGCGATGATGCGGTAGCCCATGAAAGCGCCCACCCGCACGGCCGTGTAGTCGCTGCCGCTGACGGCATGGCGCACGCCCGAGTCGATGCCGAACACGGCGAGCCCGCGCGGCAACGGCAGGTCGCCCAGATGCTCGGCGGGCTGGCACAGCAGCTCGAGCAGGTGCCCGCGCCGCCCGGCGATCACGGCCATCTGATCCATCACGCCGCAGGCGGCGCCGGCGACGAGATTCTCGGCGCGCTGGCAGAGCAGCGCCGCCCGTTGCGGCTCGAGGTGGAGCCGTTCGAGGCGCGCGAGCGCGGCCAGCGTGGCGGCCTCGAGCGCGGCCGACGAGCTGACTCCCTTCCCTTCGGGAACGGCGGATTCGATCACGAGGTCGAGGCCGCCCGTGAACTGCAACCCCTCTTCCCGCACCAGCACCGCGATCACGCCGGCCGGGTACGCGGCCCAGTAGTGTGCCGATCCGGTGAAGAGCCGCCGCAGCTCCTCGTACGACACGCGCGGGTCGAACAGCGGCTCCGCCGGCACGTCCAGCGCACGCACGTCGCCGGCGCTGCCGCGCGACGCCATGCGCACGAACGGCCGTTCGTGGCGAACCATCGTCACGTGCGTGCGCTCGGCGATTGGCCACTGCAGGACCAGCGACCCGGAATAGTCGGCGATTCCACCCATGACGTCGAGACGTCCGGGCGCCGACGCCGAGACCACGCGTCCCGCGGCCGCGTCGAGCGCCCGTGCACCCGATGCCGCGACGGCGGCACGGAACGCGTCGAGATCCGCGGTGCTCATGGCGCAATCCCGCGGCGCTCGAGCGCCGCGCGCAGCGCCGGCTCGACGAGCGCGCGGATGGCGGGATTCGCATAGCCGACCCAGGCGACCTCGGCCGAGACGTCGAGTGGTGCGTCCAGCGGGGCGCCGGCCGCATCGGTGACGATCGCGCCGCATTCACGCGCGATGAGCTCGGTGCAGAGGTCGTACGGATGGCAGCTCAGCCCGGCTGCAGCGCCGTGCGTGCCCGCGACGAGCGGCCGCAGGTCCGCGATGAACCGATCGCGGCCGGTCATCAGCTCGTACAGCTGGCCGCCCGTGGAAATGTACTGGTCCTCGAACAGCAGCGCCTTGCCGGCTTTCGGCGGCCCCAGCAGCGCTTCCGCGATCTCGTCGTCTATTGCCGCCAGCATCGCGCGGCCACCGGGAAAGAACCGTGCAATGGTCGCGAAGCCGTGCCGCACGTCGCGAGCCCGCGACGGCGAGAGCGGCAGCGGCATCGACGTCCCTGTCAGGCGATCGCAACGCAGCCCCGCGGCACCCTGTCCGCGGACCGCCCAGAGCTCGTCACAGAGGTGCTGCTTCACCAGCGGAATCTCGGTCTGCAGCGCCAGCTCGATGTCGCGCAACCGGGCGTGGAACGGACCATCCGGACCGACACGCGCCACGCCGGTGAGGATCCAGCCGGGCCGCTTCTGGTACATCAGCCCGCGCGTGCCGTCGATCGGGTCCATGATGATGACCCACTCGACGCGCTCGGGCGACACGCCGTGCGGCAGCACGACCCATCCGTCCGGCAGCCCTTCGGCGACGAGCAGCACCGGGGACTCGCGCGCGATCGTCCGATCGATCTCCGCCACGATCACGTCCTCGGCCACGCGGTCGATCGCGTAGATCGTGTCGCCGGGGCCCTCGTCGGCCTCGACACGGGCCAGCGCCTCGGCAGCGGCCCGGCTGGTCGATTCCACCACCGCGTCGCGGATGCGCCGGTGGAGCGGGCGCAACCGCTCGAGCAGCGGGTGCTCCGGCGTCATCGGTCCCGTTCCGCGGCGTCGTAGTGCGGCCCGACGGCGGCCCGCAGCTCGGCCGCCTTCTCGTCCGGCGACGTGTCGCTCAGGAAGTTGCCGCCGCCGATCTCGGG
>CAYUPN010000207.1:0-2384 GCA_964446605.1 uncultured Bifidobacteriaceae bacterium
GATCAGGTCCCGCCTTCGCGCTGCGCGCTTCGGCGGATCGGGTCTGATCAGGTCCCGCCCGCGCCTGATGACGAGTGCGCGGGCGGACGGATTGGCTTCGCGGCTGCCAGCCGCCAGCTGCCAGCTACAGAATTCAGAACTGCCTACTGCCTGCTTTTCCCCGGCAGGAACTTCCGCAGGCGCTCGAACCGCCGCCGCGGCCGGCCTTCCTTCGCCGCGTCGTCCTCCACCAGGTGCTGGGCGAGCGCGCGGCCGCGCTCGAGGCCTTCGCGCGAGAAGCGCGAGACGGTCTCGACCGTGATCTGGCGTCCCTCGATCGTCCAGGCGGCCATCGCGCGGCCGATGGCGTAGGTGCCGGCGTAGGCGACGGCGACCTTCGGCAGCAGGCCCGCGACCGGGATGAGCCCGACCAGCTGCCGCGCGATCTGGCGGAAGAGCACGCCGCTGCCGAGCACGGCGATGATCTCGCCCATCATCTTCCGCGGCTCCTCGTCGCGCCCCGCCCCGAGCGCGATGCGGTAGCACATCATCAGCTGGTTCTTCGTCAGCACGACGATGTCGCCGAGGTTGAGGGGGGCGGTGAGGACGGGGATCGTCTCGGCGAGGCCGGTCGTCAGCGCGAAGCTGGCGTTCGCGCGCGCCGTGCGCTCGATCGTCTGCGCGAACACCGCGGGGCGCAGCGGCGGCAGGTGCGCCGCCATCGCGATCTGCTGGTCCTCCGAGACGACGCCGATGAGGGCGGCGGCGATCGGCTCGACGGCGTCGACGTCGAGCGCGGGGACCGCGACGCGCGCGCGCTCGCCGCCGCGCAGCACCTTCGCGACGTGCGACGTGTCGCCGGCGACGACCGTGAGGATCGGCACGCCGGCGTTGGCGAAGTGGTTGCCGGCGCGGCGCAGGTGCGGACCCAGATCCGGGTCGCGCGTGACCAGCACCGCGCACCACGGATTCGGCGTGAGCGCCGCCGGGTCCTCGTCGGCGGCCGCGAGCACCTCGAGCCAGGGGTGCGGCGCGGCCGACGCCTCGGGATCGCCGTGCGAGAGCAGCCGCCGCAGCCACTCCGCGTCGGCGCGCGTGTCCGAGACCAGCGCGATCGTGAACCGCGCGCGCGCCGCCACCCGCAGCGCCTCGAGGTCCACCTCGCGCACCACACGCCACAGGCTCCGCAGCTTCAGAGGATTGGTCATGGGAACGGTTTGCCCGGAAGCAACGCGCCGGGCGCGCGGGACCCGATCCGCCCGCAACCTACCGCGCCAACTCCTCCTCGATGATCCGCACGAAGTTCTCGATCGGCTGCGCGCCGGCCAGCAACCGGCCGTTGACGAAGAACCCCGGCGTGCCGGAGACGCCGTAGCGCGCTCCTTCCTCCACGTGCCGCTGCACCGTCGTCTTCGGCTCGTCGGACGCCAGGCAGGCGCCGAACGCCGGCATGTCCAGGCCCACGCGCTGCGCGATCGCGGTCAGCTGCTCGTCGGTGCCGGCGGAGCCGTCCTCGTAGAGCGCGTCGTGGTACTCCCAGAAGCGTCCCTGCTGCTGCGCGCACCAGCTGGCCTCGGCGGCGCGGCGCGCGCGCGGGTGCAGGCTGTCGAGCGGCATGTGCTTGTAGACCAGCCGCACCTGGGTCGGGTACTTCTTCAGCAGCTCCTCGAGCGTCGGCTGCACGCGCCGGCAGAACGGGCAGTGAAAGTCGGAGAACTCGACCAGCGTGACCGTCGCGTCCTCCGGGCCGCGCGACGGCGCGCCGGTGAGATCGATCGGCGCGCGGAACACGGGCGGCGCCTTCAGCAGCACCTGCACGTCCGCGGCGGTCCGCAGCTCGTCGAGGAACGCCTCGCGCCGGGACGCGACGCGCTGGTCCGCCAGGTACTGCCGGATCTGCGGCTCGACCGACCGCGGGTCGGCCGGCAGGCGCTCGCGGTTGACCGTGATGAACGCCTCGACGTCCTGGTCGGTCACGGGCGACACCTTCGCGGCGATCTCGGCCTGCTCCAGCGCCTCGCGCGTGACGCCGCGCTTCGTCGCCTCGGCGTCCAGCAGCCGCCCGTCGATGATCTCCGCCAGCCCCTGCAGCCGCACCTGGTGCGCCTGCTCTTCGAGCTGCGAGACCTCCGGCGCCACCAGCTCGTCGAGCTCCGCCTTCGTGATCGGCGTGCCGTTCACCGTCGCCACCGGCTCGCCGGCGCCCGATCCGCCGCCATTGGCGGGCTGCGCCGCCGCGCCGGAGGACGCCGATCCACAGGCGGCCGCGAGAATCCAGACGGTGGCCAGCAGCAGGGGAGTGCGGAAAGAGAAGCTCATGAAAAGAGTGTAGCAGTCAGGGGCCAGGGGCCAGGGGCCGGGGCAATCCGGAGGCTCGGTCACTGGTACGCCGGCCTGAAGGCCGG
>CAYUPN010000207.1:2484-4545 GCA_964446605.1 uncultured Bifidobacteriaceae bacterium
CTCCTCCTGCTCTTCCCCGCATCCGTCGCCGCCCAGACCACTCTCCGCGTCTTTCCCGTCGACGGCGCGGTCCTGGCCGCCGGACAGCAGTTCGACATCCGCGTCGAGGCGTCCGGTTCGCCGGACGGCGAGCCGCCGCGCGGGCTGACGGTGACGCTCGACGGCCGCGACCTCACCGCGCGCAACCTCCTCGACCCGGGGACTGGCGGCGAACGCGGACGCGGCGGCACCGGCGCGACCGCCGCCAGCCTGGCGCCGCGCGATCGCGCGGCCGCCGCGCCGCCGCACACGACGAACTTCCTCGCCCGCGACCTCGCCATCGACGAGCCCGGGCGCCATACGCTGGTCGCGTCGACCGCCGACGGCGCGCGCGTCGAGGTCGCGTGGGAGGTCTTCGCGTGGCCCGGTCCGTCCGGCGGGCCGCGCGCGCGCAACGTGATCTTCATCCTCGGCGACGGCCTCGCCGCCTCGCACCGCACCGCCGCGCGCGTGCTGGCGCGCGGCTACACGCACGGCAAGGCGAACGCGCCGCTGGCGATGGACACGATGGAGGCGACCGGCCAGGTCATGACCTCCTCGCTCAACGCCATCGTCACCGACTCGGCTCCGGGGATGTCCAGCTACTCGACCGGCCACAAGGCCGCGAACAACATGGAGGGGGTCTACCCGGACAACACGCGCGATCCGTTCGACAATCCGCGCGTCGAATACCTCGGCCCGCTCCTCCGCCGCACCCGCGGCCCCGGCTTCGCCGTCGGCATCGTCACCACCGCCGACGTCACCGACGCGACGCCGTCCGCCAACGCCATCCACACCGCCGACCGCAACGCCGGGCCGGGCATCGCCGCGCGGTGGGTCGACGAGCGCGACCGCATCGGCCTGCGCGTGCTGATGGGCGGCGGCGCGCGCCACTTCGCGCCGAAGGGGTCGCCCGGCAGCAGCCGGCCCGACGCGCGCGATCTCGCCGCGGAGCTCGTATCGGCCGGCTTCACGCGCGTGGCAAGCCGCACGGATCTCCTTGCCCTCGAGCGCGGCGCGCCGCCGCTGGCGCTGCTCGGCCTGTTCCACCCGCGCCACCTGCCGGTCGCGTTCGACAAGGTCGGCGCCGGCCGCTACAGCGACGAGCTGGCGCGCCCGGCCCACGCGGGGTTCACCGATCCGCCGATGCTGGAGGAGATGACGCGCGCGGCGCTGCGCACGCTCGAGGCGCACGCGCCGGACGGCTTCTACCTGCTCGTCGAGGGAGCGTCGATCGACAAGCAGGCGCATGCCGTCGACGCGGAGCGCACGATCTGGGACATCATCGAGCTCGATCGCGCCATCGCCGTCGCGCTCGACTTCGCCAGGCGCACGAACACGGACGATGACCCGGCCAACGACACGCTGGTCATCGTCACCGGCGACCACGAAACCGGCGGCTTCGCCATCGTCGGGATCGGCAACGAGCGCTACGCGCCGCAGACGCTCGGCCGCGCGACGCGCGACTACGCCGCGGTGTTCCGCTTCGCGCCGGAGCAGCTGCTGTCGTTCTATCCGGAGTACGAGCCGGACGCGCAGGGCTACCCGGTCGATCCGGATCCGCGCAAGAAGCTGCTCGCCGGCTGGGCCGCCGCGCCCGATCGCTACGAGAACTGGATCTCCAACCGCCTCGCGCGCGAGCCCGCGGTCGTGCGTCCGGAAGGGGACGTGGGCATCGCCGTCGCCAACCCGGCGCGCGACGGCGCCGGCGCGGACAGCGACAACCGCACCGCCGACGGCCGCCCGATTCCCGGCTTCCTCGTGCCCGGCGTGATCGAGAACGGCGCGGAAGGCTGCCCCGACCCGGCCGGCTGCCCCGCCGACACCGCCGCCAGCCCGCACACCATCTCCGGCCACACCGCGTCCGACGTGCCGCTGTCCGCCTCCGGCCCCGGCGCCGTGACGTTCACCGGGACGTACGACAACACCGACGTGTTCAGGAGAATCCTGTTGATCAGTAGGCAGTAGGCGGTTCTGAGCGAGCACGCGCGCTCCTGGCGGCGGCGGGCGCGCAGACCTGATCCGCCGAAGCGCGCAGCGCGA
>CAYUPN010000208.1:0-4544 GCA_964446605.1 uncultured Bifidobacteriaceae bacterium
CCCTGCGTCCTCCCTCAGAACCGGAACTTCACCGCGAACTGCAGATTCCGCTGCGGGTCGAGCCCGCCGAACGCCGTCGAACTGATGCGCCCGGCGTTCGGACGCGCGCTGGACGCCGTGCCGATCTCGCTGTCCGGGTTGCCGAGATTGACGACGTTGAACAGGTTCACGGCCTCGATGCGGACCTCGAGATCGCGATTGCCGCCCATCCGGAAGTGCTTGAACAGCGACGCGTCGGTGCGCCGGTAGTACGGCCCGCGCAACGCGTTGCGTTCGAGGTCGCCGAACGTGCCCGGCGCCGGCCGGCTGAAGGCGCTGTTCGGGGAGCCGATGGGCGCCGTGTTGAACCATTGATCGCGCGTCTTGGGACCCTCGGGATCGCCGACCAGGTTGGGCCGGTTGGGCCCGACGTCCCGGTCCGCGCCCGCGTCGGCGTAGCCGACGTTGAACGGCAGCCCGCTCTGGACGGTGTGGGTCGCGTTGAACTGCCAGCCGCCGAGCAGCATGTCCATGGCGGTCGACCAGTCCGTGCCCCACCGCTTGTCGCGCCCGAACGGCAGCTCGTAGACGAGCGTCGCGTTCAGGATGTGCGTGCGGTCCCAGTCCTGGACGCCGCGCTCGAGCGTCCGGTCCCAGAAGAAGTAGCTGCCCCCCTCGCCGCGCGCCCGCTGCCAGGTGTAGTTCACCTGCACGGCGTAGCCGCCGGAGAAGCGCTTGTCGAGACGCGTCTGCAGCGAGTCGTACCAGTTGTTGGCGCAGTTGCAGAAGTACCCGATCCCCTGCGTCCACCCGAACCCGCCGCCGAGCCCCAGGTAGGGCGTCCGGTTGATCGTGCCGTCGGACCGCGCGAAGAACGGCAGCCGCTCGTTGCGCGGCACGCCCTGCGCGAAGCCGTCGAGCGTCGGCTCGTTGGCGTTCACCTCCGGCCCGTCACCCGCGAAGACCCGTCCACCGCGGTTCCCGACGTATCCGATCTCCACCGCCATCGTGTCGGTGAGCTGCCGCTGCAGCGTGACGTTGAAGGCGTCGACGGCCGGCGGCCGCTGCTGCGTCGGCAGCGCCCGTGTGTTGATCCCGGGCGGCAGCCGGAACCGCCCGTTGCCGGGCACCTCGGGGAACACCGGCGCGCTCGGCCCCTGGGCCAGATTGAACGCGGCGTCGAAGTTGTCCGCGCCGCGCAGTTCCTGGAACGCCAGCACCGGCAGGTTCTGCGTGACGCTGTGGCCGAAGAGCGACCCGAACACGCCGATGTCGTAGCTGCGGCCGTAGCCGGCGCGGATGACGGTGCGCTCGTCGAGGTTGAACGTCGCGCCCAGCCGCGGCGCCCAGTTCAACCGGTTCTCGACGTTGCCCGCCAGATTGACGTCCCCCACACCGGCGACCAGGATTTCGCCCGTCGTCAGGTCGAGCCAGCCGGCGTTGCCCGGCTCGTTGACGGTCTGCGGGTTGATGACGTCGAGCCGCAGGCCGTAGTTGACCGTCAGCCGCGGCGTCGGCCGCCACGTGTCCTGCGCGTAGTAGAAGTGCCGCCACTGCCGCTCGCGCGCGTTGGTGCTCGTGCTGACGTAGCGCGCCAGCCGCGTGACGTCGCCCAGCAGGAACGTCGCCAGCCCCATGCCGCCGCCCGAGGGGCCGCGCGTCCGGTCGGTGTTGAACGTCAGCTCGCCCGACCGGTGCGCGTCGCTCGGCACCCGCAGGTTGTACGCGCGCCGGACGTCGACGCCGAACTTGAACGTGTGGTTGCCCCAGAGCTTCGTGACGTTGCCGACGACCTGCCACTGCTGCTCGTCCTGATCGAGCGGGCAGTTGCAGCGGTTCACGCCGAGGCCCGACCCGGCGTTGAACCCGCCGATGCCCTCGACGAACAGCGCCGGCAGGCCGCTCGTGAACGTCGTGTCGAGGTTGAGGCCCGGTACCCCGGCATCCGCCGCCGGTGTCGTCCCGAAGTCGAATGGCAGCACGTCGACGTTGTAGCGGAACCACCCGAACCGGAAGTCCGCCAGCAACGTCGGCGAGAGCGATCGGTCGTAGCCGAGCGCCAGGCTCTGGTTGCGCACGTCCGAGACGCCGCCGAGGCTGACGAACTCGGGCCCGCCGCCCTGACCGAACGCCGTCGGCCCGTCACGCAGATAGTCCGCGAGGGAGAAGCGCCCGAACAGGTTCGCCTCCGTGCTCAACCGGTGGTCGATGCGGACGTCGAACTGGTTGCCGTCGAAGGTCTCGCTGCCGCTGGCGATGTAGTTCTCGCGCGTGCCGTTCTCCACGCCGGGCGCGTTCGGCAGCGGAATCAGGTTGAGCAGCGCCAGCGCCTGCGGCGACAGCCGGTTCTGCGGGATGACGTTGCCGGCGAACTGCGCGCGATCCTCGGGGCGCGCGCCGCTGGCCGGATCGAAGACGTCGATGCCGTACGCGCTCAGGTTGCCCGTCCGCGCCGCGGCGGTGGGCACGGTCAGCAGGCGCGAACCGCCCTGCGTCTGCCGCTGCCCCTGATACGCGCCGAAGAAGAAGGTCCGGTTCCGCGCGATCGGGCCCCCGAACGTGCCGCCGAACTGGTGCTTGCTCGTCTCGGGGATGAACCGGCCGGTCAGCGGATCCGGCAGCGCCTGCGAGAACGGGTTGCGCGCCTGGAAGCGATCGCCCTGCCAGAACTCGAACGCACTGCCGCGGTATTCGTTGCTGCCCGACTTGGTCTGCACCGAGACGACGCCCGCGATCGCCTGGCCGAACTCGGCGTCGTAGTTCTGCGACGTGATCTTCGACTCGCCGATGGCGTCCAGGTTCGGGTTGATGACGATGATGCCGAGAATCGGGTCGCGGTTCTCGGTGCCGTCCAGCTGGTACCCCGTCCCGCTGAAATGCTGCCCGTTCACCATCGTCTGCACTGAGCCCTGCGGGTTCTCGCTGGCCGCGTGCTGCCAGCCGAGCTGCTGCGTGCCGGGCGTGAGCAGGATGAACTTCGTGAAGTTGCGATCGACGACGGGCAGATCGGTGAGCTGGCGCTCGTCGAACGATGTGGCGACGTCGGCGCGGTCGGTCTTGAGCAGCGGCGACCCGCCGGTGACCTCGACGGTCTCGGCCAGCGCGCCGACCTCGAGCCGGAAGCTGAGCGGCGTCTGCGTGTCGACGCGCACGACGACCTCGGGCACGATGGCGGTCTTGAAGCTGGACAGCTCCGCCTTCACCTCGTACGTCCCCGGCAGCAGCCGCTCGCGGACGAAGAAACCGGCGTCGTTCGTGACGACGGTGTCGACGGTCTTGCGCTCGAGGCTGGTGATCGTGACCGTGACGCCGGGGAGCACGCCGCCGCTTTCGTCGACGACCGTTCCGCTGATGCTGCCGTACACCGCCTGAGCGGCGACAGGCCGCGGCGCCGAACACCAGAACACGGCGAGCGCCGCGACGGTGATCCGCACACAGTTCCACGCGCTGGCTCGGAGCATGACCGGCTCCTTTCGAGGACCGCGCTGGGATTGGCGCGCAGTCCCTCCGTCACGAACACACGGAACCTGCGACGCGCGGCGGGGAAGACCGGGACGCGTCAACGCGGCCAACACGCCGACCGTTGCGGGACAAACAGACCTCGGGTGCCCGTGCAGTGACGGCGCGACCACCGGCGGCCTGGGGAGTGGTCCGACCAGCGGTGTGCGCATCCTAGGCTCGTCGCCGTCCGCCGTCAAGGTACCGGGCGCATGATTGTGTGCAGTCGAGCTGCAGCAGAGCGGCCTTCAATCCGGCGATGCGATGCGGCAGCTCATCCGTTGCCGTGTCTCGCGGACCCGGATCTCGCGGTTCGTCGCCACGCCCTTCACGACATCGCGCGTGCCGGACGGCCAGACGACCTCGATGTCGGCCGTCGCGGCCTCGCCGACACCGAAGTGCAGCCGTCGATCGTCGTGCGAGTAGTAGCTGCTCTGGCTCAGCAGCGCGCGCGCCTGCGTGCGGCCGCCGGCGGTCACCTTCACCGTCGCGCCGTACGCGTCGCGATTCGAGGCGGTGCCTTCGAGGACGATGCGCAGCCAGCGGTTCGGCCCCGTGTAGTCGTTGCGCAGCAGCGACGGCGGCTCGTTCATGTTCATGATCAGCACGTCGACGTCGCCGTCGTTGTCGTAGTCGCCGAAGGCCGCGCCGCGGCTCGATCGCGCGTCCAGCGGCCCGGGACCCGATCGCGCCGTCACGTCCTCGAACGTCCCATCCCCACGGTTGCGAAAGACGACGCGCGGCCCCTTGTGCGGGTAGCGCGCGATCTGCTGCTCGATCTCGGGGTAGACGTTGCCGGTGACGTACATCAGGTCGTGGCGGCCGTCGTTGTCGAAGTCGGCCAGCCCGGTCCCCCACTCGACGTGCTGGTTCTGCACGGCCAGCCCCGCCGCCGTGGCGCGCTCCTCGAACAGCCCGCCGCCGAGCGCGCGATAGAGCGCGGGGATGTCGTCGGCGAAGTGCGTCTTGACGAGATCGAGCCGGCCGTCGCCGTCGACGTCGCCGGCCGCGACGCCCATGCCGGCCTGCGCGATGCCGGTCTCGTTGAACGCGGCGCCGCTGGCCAC
>CAYUPN010000209.1:0-4506 GCA_964446605.1 uncultured Bifidobacteriaceae bacterium
TACATCTTGCCGGTGAGCCCGACGGCGGGAATCGGGCCGCGGATGCGGCTGAACTCCTCGCCCACGGGACTGCGCAGGTCGAGCGACGCCTCGGTGATCCGCGTCTCCAGGACGAACCCGAGATACCCGCGGTCGCGGTAGAGGAAGTCGTACTCGTAGCCGACGCGCCACGTGTCCCAGTCGAACTCCGACTGCAGCGGCAGGCCGACGCGGTAGGTGACCCCGTTGAACACGATGTCGCGCTGCAGCATCGTGTCCCCCGAGAAGCCGATCGGCGCGTACGACAGCCGGAACTTGTGCTTGCGCCCGGGCCGGAAGACGAACCGGTACTCCTGCAGCCCCTTGTTGTCGAACCCGAGGTCGGCCCGGATGTCGATGTCGGTGCCGACGATCTCGCGCGAGTCGCTGGAGACGACGGCGTCGATCGACGGGCGCCAGAGATAGATGCTCGCCTCGACGTGATACCGCTCGCCGACGGCGGGGTCGCTGACCATGGGGCGGCCGTACTGGGCCTGGACCGGCACGGACAAACACAGCAAGAACACACACGTGCCGGCAGCCGCCGTCACGACCTGCGACAGGCGCATCATGAACCTCTCCTCGTGCCCCGCGGTCTTTCTTTGTTCCAGGGCGTGCCGGCGCTGCCGGCCCGCTGGGAGAGGGTCGGGGGAGTGCGCGCACGGCTATCGCCAGGGAGCCGGGGCGGGACGCCCCAGCTCAGCTGGGAAGGTCACGAAAGAATAGCACAACGCTTCGATTGCGGTGAGATTTCGGAGGGCGGATCGCCCCGTCCCCGGCACCGGAGGCCCGGCCGTGCCCGCAGGTTCTATACTCGATTGATGCCCCCCGCTCGGGGCGTCGCGGCGTTGCGACGCCTGTTCCCGTATTTCCTCCGCTACCGGCGCGCGCTTCTCCTCGGGCTGGTCTGCATTCTCGCGACGACGGCCATCCAGCTGTTGTCGCCGTGGGTGCTGAAGTACGCCGTCGACGACCTCACGCTCGGCGTTACGCAGCGGAAGCTGATCTTCTACGCGGGCCTCCTCTTCGGCATCGCGGCCGCCGGCGGCGTTTTCCGCTTCCTCATGCGCCGCATCGTCATCGGCGCCTCGCGGCACATCGAGTACGACCTGCGGAACGACTTCTTCACCCACCTCCAGCGGTTCCCGCCGTCGTTCTTCGGCCGGCGCCGCGTCGGCGACCTGATGTCGCGCGCGACGAACGACCTCAACGCCGTGCGCATGATGGTCGGCCCGTCGGTGATGTACGCGACCCAGACGACGCTGGTGTTCGCGGTGGCGATTCTGCTGATGGTGTCGATCGACGCCTGGCTGACGCTGGTCGCCCTGGCGCCGCTGCCGCTGGTGTCCATCTCGGTGCGGCTGTTCGGCACGGCCATCCACCGGCGCTTCGAGCGCATCCAGGCGCAGCTTTCGGACGTCAGCGCCATCGCCCAGGAGACCCTCTCCGGTGTCCGGGTCGTCCGGGCGTACGGTCAGGAGGAGCACGAGCTGGAGCGGTTCCGCGAGGCCAACGAAGAGTACGTGCGCCGCAATCGCGGGCTCATCGCGCTGCAGGGCGCGTTCTACCCGAGCCTGACGTTCCTGCTCGGCCTCGGCGCGCTGCTGGTGCTGTGGCTCGGGAGCCGCGAGGTCATTCGCGGCCGCATCACGCTCGGCGACCTGGTCGCGTTCAACGCGTACCTGGTGATGCTCAGCTGGCCGATGATCGCGTTCGGCTGGGTCATGAACATGCTCCAGCGGGGGAGCGCGTCATGGGGCCGGATGCTGGAACTGCTCGAGGAGCAGCCGGAGATCACGGACCCCGAGTCGCCGGTTCCGTTCGATCCGGCGGCAGCGGAGGGACGGATCGAGTTCCGTGGGCTGTCGCTGGAGCTCGGCGGCCGCCGGATTCTCTCCGATATCACGTTCACCGTCCCGGCCGGGCACACGGTCGCCATCGTCGGGCCGACCGGCAGCGGCAAGTCGACGCTGCTGCACCTGCTGCCGCGGCTCCTCGACCCGCCGCCGGGCACGGTGTTCGTGGACGGTGTCGACGTCCGCGACCTCCGCCTGACGGATCTCCGCGCGCTCATCGGCATGGCGCCGCAGGAGCCGTTCCTGTTCTCCGACACGCTCGAGGCGAACATCGCGTTCGCGCCGGAGATTGCATCGCTGCCGCCGGACGAGCGCCGCCCCGCGGTGGAACGCGCCGCGGCGCTGGCGCGGCTGGACAAGGACGTCGAGGACTTCCCGAAGGGCTACGACACGCGCGTCGGCGAGCGTGGCATCACGCTGTCCGGCGGCCAGAAGGCGCGCACCGCGCTGGCGCGGGCGCTGGTCACCGATCCGCGCATCCTGGTGCTGGACGATGCGCTGGCGGCGGTGGATACGTACACGGAAGACGAGATCCTGCACCGGCTGCGCGAGGTGCGCCGCGGCCGCACGTGCCTGATCGTCTCGCATCGCATCTCCACCGTCCGCGACGCCGACCTCATCGTCGTGCTCGGGGACGGCCGCATCGTCGAGCAGGGGACGCACGAGGAGCTGATCGCGCACGACGGCGCGTACGCGGAGTTGTACCGTCAGCAGCTGCTGGAAGACGAGCTCGCGGCGAGCTGAGGCAGAGGAGTTGTTGCGGGCCTGAAAGGCCCACCGCTACACGAACGCCAGATGCACGACGAAGACGTCATCGGGAAAGCCTATGACAGCCGCCTGATGCGGCGGCTGTTGAGCTATCTCCGGCCCTACTGGAAACCGGCGCTGCTCGCGTTGGCGGCGATCATCGCGCACAGCGTGCTGCAGCTCGCGCCGCCGTACCTCACGAAGGTCGCCATCGACGAGCACATCGCGACCGGCGACATGCAGGGGCTGCAGCAGGTCGCGCTGCTGTACCTGTTCGCGCTCGTCTTCTCGTTCGCGCTGGAGTACCTCCAGACGTGGACGATGCAGAACGTGGGGCAGCGGATCATGTACGACCTGCGGATGCAGCTGTACGGGCATCTGCAGCGGCTCGACCTCCGCTTCTACGACCGCAACCCCGTCGGCCGCCTGATGACGCGCGTGACGAGCGACGTCGACGTCCTGAACGAGATGTTCTCGGCCGGCGTCATCGCCATCTTCGGCGACGTGTTCACGCTGGCCGGCATCATGATCGTCATGCTGACGATGGACTGGCGGCTCGCGCTGGCCAGCTTCGTCGTCCTGCCGCTGATCGCGGTCATCACCCAGTGGTTCCGGCGGAACGTGCGCGAGTCGTACCGGCAGGTGCGGATGTGGATTGCGCGCATCAATGCGTTCCTGCAGGAGAACCTCACCGGCATGTCGACGGTGCAGCTGTTCCGGCGGGAGCCGCGCAACGCGGCGCAGTTCGAGGCGATCAACGACCAGCACCGGATCGCCAACATCGACTCGATCTTCTACTACGCGACGTTCTATCCGGCCATCGAGCTCGTCGGCGCGCTGGCGGCGTCGATCATCATCTGGGCCGGCGGGCTGCAGGTGCTCGACGGCACGCTGACGCTGGGCGTGCTGGTGGCGTTCCTGCAGTACTCGGCGCGGTTCTACCGGCCGATCTCGGACATGTCGGAAAAGTTCAACGTCCTGCAGTCCGCGATGGCGTCGTCGGAGCGCATCTTCACGCTGCTCGACACGCCGGTCGAGATCAGGAACCCGCCGGCGCCGGTGAAGCCGGCGCGGCCGCTGGAAGGGCACATCGTCTTCGACCACGTGTGGTTCGCCTACAACGGCGAGGACTGGGTGCTGCGCGACGTCTCATTCGAGGTGCGGCCGGGGCAGCGCGTCGGGCTGGTCGGCGCGACGGGCTCGGGCAAGACGACGATCATCAACCTGCTGCTGCGGTTCTACGACGTGCAGCGCGGGCGGATTCTCGTCGACGGCTACGACATCCGCGAGCTCGATCTCGCCGACCTGCGCAGCCTGTTCGCGCTGGTGCTGCAGGACGTCCACCTCTTCTCCGGCACGATCGGCGGCAACATCCGGCTCGGCACCGAGATCCCGGACGAGGTCGTGCGCCGTGCCGCGGAGGCGGTGAACGCTGACGCCTTCATCGACCGCCTGCCGGAGGGGCTCGAGGCGCCGGTGGCCGAGCGCGGCGCAACGCTCTCGACGGGGCAGAAGCAGCTGCTGTCGTTCGCACGCGCGCTGGCCTTCGACCCGCGCGTGCTGATCCTGGACGAGGCGACGTCGAGCGTCGACACGGAGACGGAGCTCGCAATCCGCCGCGCGCTCGGCGTCCTGATGGACGGGCGCACGACGATCGCGATTGCGCACCGGCTCTCGACGATCCAGGACATGGACCGGATCCTCGTCCTGCACAAGGGCGTGCTGCGCGAAGCCGGCACGCACCAGGCGCTGCTGGCGGAGCGAGGTATCTACTACCGGCTGTATCAGCTGCAGTTCAAGACTGCTTGAACGTAGGCAGTAGGCGGGTCGGATCGGGTCTGATCGGGTCGGATCAGGTCGGATCAGGTCGGATCAGGTCGGATCA
>CAYUPN010000210.1:0-4372 GCA_964446605.1 uncultured Bifidobacteriaceae bacterium
GATCAGGTCTGATCAGGTCTGATCAGGTCTGATCAGGTCCCGCCTTCGCCGCGCGTGTGAATCAGAGCGCGGCTCCGGCGGCGCCCGCCAGAGCCTTCGGCATAGGCGGGCGGATCAGGTCGGATCGGGTCCCGCCTTCGCGCTGCGCGCTCCGGCGGATCGGGTCCGCGCGCCCGCTCGCTGCTCTTTGCCTGCGGCGCGTGCGCGTCGATGAGCCACCACGACCGCGCGCATTGAGACATAATCTAGATTTATTTTGTTTGCATCTTCAAAAGCTAATGTTGTAGTCTGTCCGGGTCCTTTCCGGGAGACCACGCGTGCGGATGGCCTATCAGGGAGAACCGGGCGCCTACAGTGAGGCGGCGGCGCTGCGCTTCGGCGCGGAGGCGCTGCTGCCCTGTCCGACGTTCCCCGAGGTGTTCGCCGCGGTCGCGTCGGGGCGCGCCACCCACGGCATCCTCCCGGTCGAGAACTCCATCGGCGGCAGCATTCATCAGAACTACGACCTGCTGCTCGAGCACGACCTCCCCATCGTCGGCGAGGTGCAGCTCGAGATCACGCACAACCTGATGGCGCTGCCCGGTACGGCGCTTGACCGGATCACGCGGATCTACTCGCACCCGCAGGCGCTCGCGCAGTGCGAGCACTTCCTGCGCTCGCTCCCGCACGTGGCGGTGGAGGCGACCTACGACACCGCCGGCAGCGCCAAGCTGGTGAGCGAGCAGCGGCTCGAAGGGGCCGGGGCGATTGCGTCGGAGCGTGCCGCCGAGGTGTTCGGCCTGGAGATTCTGCGGGCCGGCATCCAGGACTATTCCGACAACATCACGCGCTTCCTGGTCATCAGCCCGGCGGCCGGCACGAGCGAGACCGCCGACAAGACCACCGTCGTCTTCTCGCTCCCGAACGAGCCGGGCGCGCTGTTCAAGGCGCTCTCCGTCTTCGCGCTGCGCGACATCGACCTGACGAAGATCGAGTCGCGGCCGATCCGCGGGCGTCCCTGGGAGTATCTCTTCTACGTCGACATCCCCATCGGGCAGTCCGACCCGCGCGCGGCGCGGGCGCTCGCCCATCTGGCGGAATTCGCGCGCTCGATGCGCACGCTCGGGTCGTACCCGAGCTGGAAGAGCCGCGAGGCCGCCCGGGTCCCACAGGTCTGATCGCATGAGTTTCGTGCCCGTCTACCGGCGCGCCAGCGCCACCATCGTCGAAGGCCCTCATCGCGCCGCCGCCCGCGCCATGCTCAAGGCGGTCGGCTTCGACGACGAGGCGCTGCGCAAGCCGATCATCGGGGTCGCCAACACCTGGATCGAGATCGGCCCCTGCAACTACCACCTGCGCGAGCTCGCGGCGCACGTCAAGGACGGCATCCGCGAGGCCGGCGCGACGCCGATGGAGTTCAACACCGTCTCCATCTCCGACGGCATCACGATGGGCTCGCCCGGCATGCGCGCCTCGCTGATCAGCCGCGAGGTCATCGCCGACTCGATCGAGCTCGTCGCGCGCGGCAACTGCTTCGACGCCGTCGTCGCGCTGTGCGGCTGCGACAAGACGATCCCGGGCACCACCATGGCGGTGGCGCGCCTCGACGTGCCGGGCCTGGTGCTCTACGGCGGCTCGATCGCGCCGGGCACGTTCCAGGGGCACGACGTCACCATCCAGGACGTGTTCGAGGGCATCGGCGCCCATGCCGTGGGCCGGATGAGCGACGCCGAGCTGAAGGATCTCGAGGACCACGCCTGCCCCGGCGCCGGCGCCTGCGGGGGCCAGTTCACCGCGAACACGATGGCGACGGCCATCGAGTTCCTCGGCATCGCGCCGATGGGCAGCGGCTCCGTGCCGGCCACCGACCCGAGGAAGGCCGAGGTCGGACGCCAGGCGGGCCGGCTGATCGTCGAGCTCGTGAAGCGGAACGTGTCCATCCGCTCGATCCTCACGCGCGAGGCGCTCGAGAACGCGATCGCGTCGGTGCTGACGACGGGCGGGTCGACCAACGCCGTGCTGCACCTGCTCGCCATCGCGCGCGAGGCGGGGCTGCCGCTGACGATCGACGACTTCGACGCGATGAGCCGGCGGGTGCCGACGCTGGCCGACCTCAAGCCGGGCGGCCGGTTCGTGGCCACGGATCTGCACCGGGCGGGGGGCATCCGGCTCGTCGCGAAGCGGCTGCTCGACGCCGGGCTGCTGCACAAGGACCAGATCACCGTCACCGGCCGGACCATCGGCGAGGAGGCGGCCGAAGCCGTCGAGGCCCCCGGGCAGGAAGTCGTCCGGCCGCTGGATCGGCCGATAAAGCCCACGGGCGGCCTGGCGATCCTCAAGGGAAACCTGGCGCCGGAGGGGGCCGTGGTGAAGGTGGCGGGCTCGAGCCTCCAGCACCATCGCGGACCCGCGCGGGTGTTCGACGGCGAGCAGGGGGCGCTCGACGCCGTCCTGCAGAACCAGATCACGCCGGGTGACGTCGTCGTCATCCGCTGCGAGGGGCCGAAGGGCGGTCCCGGCATGCCCGAGATGCTGGCGGTCACCGCGGCCATCGTCGGCGCGGGCCTGGGCGAGTCGGTGGTGCTGCTGACCGACGGCCGCTTCTCGGGCGCCACGCGCGGGCTGATGGCGGGACACGTCGCGCCGGAGGCGCTCGCGGGGGGGCCGATTGCGGCCCTGCGCGAAGGGGACATGGTCGTCTTCGACATCCCGAACCGGCGACTGGATGTCGAGCTGAGCGACGCGGAAATCACCGAGCGGCTGCGGGCGTGGACCCCGCCGGAGCCGCGGTACCGGAGCGGGGTCATGGCCAAGTACGCGCAGCTGGTGACATCGGCGGCGCAGGGTGCGACCACGGAGTAGGGTCACCCACGGAGGCCGGCTTCCGGGCCGGCGGACACGGATATCAGGAGGGCCGGCCTTCAGGCCGGCAACCGAGCTTCCTATGAAGAAGACAGGCGCGCAGATCATCTGGGAATCGCTGATGCGGCAGGGCGTCAGCACGGTCTTCGGCTACCCGGGCGGCGCGATTCTGCCGGCCTATGACGCGATGACGCAGTACCCGATCCGGCACGTGCTGGTGCGGCACGAGCAGGGCGCGACGCACATGGCCGACGGGTTCGCGCGCGCCAGCGGCCAGGTCGGCGTCGCCATCGCGACCTCCGGCCCGGGCGCGACGAACATGGTCACCGGCATCGCCACCGCGATGCTCGACTCGTCGCCCATCGTCTGCATCACCGGCCAGGTCGGCAGCAAGCTGATCGGCAGCGACGCGTTCCAGGAGACCGACATCACCGGCGTCACGCTGCCGATCACGAAGCACAACTATCTGGTCACGCGCGCCGAGGACATCGCGCCGACGATTCGCGAGGCGTTCCATGTCGCGATCTCGGGGCGCCCCGGGCCGGTGCTGATCGACATCACCAAGGACGCGCAGCAGAGCAGCTGCGACTTCGACTGGGAGGCGGCGGAGCCGAAGCTGCGCGGCTACCGGCCCGACCACCGGCCGGCGCCCGCCGACTTCCAGAAGGCGCTCGCGCTCATCCGGCAGGCGAAGCGGCCGGTGATCCTGGCCGGGCGCGGCGTCATCCAGGCGGGCGCGACGGAGCAGGTGCTCGAGTTCGCCGCGCGGACCCAGACGCCGATCGCGATGACGCTGCTCGGCATCGGGGGCGTCCCGGCGACCCACGACCTCAACCTCGGCATGATGGGCATGCACGGCGAGGCCTGGGTCAACACCGCGATCCAGGAAGCGGATCTGCTGCTGGCCTTCGGCATGCGCTTCGACGACCGGGTCACCGGCAACCTGAAGACGTACGCGCTGAACGCCAAGAAGATCCACATCGACATCGACCCGGCCGAGATCAACAAGAACGTGCGGGTGGACGTCGCGCTCGTCGGCGACCTGCGCGAAGTGCTGGTCGATCTCCTGCCGCACGTGCCGAAGACCGAGCACGTCGAGTGGCTGGCGCGCATCGCCGAGCTCAAGGGGGACTCCGCCGTCCGCGACATCCAGAACCTGCCGGACAGCGGCCATCTGTACGCCGCCCACGTCATCAACGACCTCTGGCGCGAAACCGACGGCAACGCCATCGTCGTCACGGACGTCGGCCAGCACCAGATGTGGGAGGCGCAGTACTACAAGCACAACGCGCCGCGCTCGCTCATCACGTCGGGCGGGCTCGGGACCATGGGCTTCGCCCTGCCCGCGGCGATCGGCGCGAAGCTCGCGCGCCCCGATTCGGAGGTCTGGGTGGTCGTCGGCGACGGCGGCTTCCAGATGACCATGTGCGAGCTGGCGACGGTGGCGCAGGAGAACCTGGACATCAACGTCGCGATCATCAACAACGGCTACCTCGGCATGGTGCGGCAGTGGCAGGAGTTCTTCTACGAG
>CAYUPN010000211.1:0-4359 GCA_964446605.1 uncultured Bifidobacteriaceae bacterium
TCATCGCCCGCCCGGCGCCGTGGCACGCCGAGCTGAAGGAAAGGGCCGCGGATTGTTGCGTGCCGGCGAGCACGTAGGAGGACGTTCCCATCGAGCCGCCGATGATGACCGGCTGGCCGACGGCTCGATACCGCTCGGGCAGCTCCGGCAGACCGGGGCCAAAGGCCCGGGTCGCACCCTCGAGCCGACGCCCGCCGGTATGCTCTCGGCCAGCCGGTCCGAGAGCGCCTTCTGCACCGCCATGACATCCGCGCGCTGGAGGCGGGGCCGCAGCATCCGGATGCCGCAGGAAATGTCGAAGCCGACGCCGCCCGCGGAGATGATGCCGTCCGCGGCCGGATCGAACGCCGCGACGCCGCCGATCGGAAAGCCGTAGCCCCAGTGCGCGTCGGGCATGGCCAGCGCGGCGCCGACGATTCCCGGCAGCCGCGCGACGTTGCTGATCTGCTCGCGCACTTTTTCGTCCATCGCCTCGATCAGCGGGCGATCGGCGAAGATGATGGCCGGCACGCGCATTCCGGCCCTCGGCGGAATGCGCCAGCGATCACCGTCGAGCGGCTCGAGCGTGCTGCTGTCCATCGCCAGTGCACCAAAGTCCCATTGCGTTTTTGCGGCGTTGCGACTACTTAAAAACAGGGGTCAGGCGTCGCCGATTCCATCCCACCGTTCGTTCACCTTGCCCTCGCCGGCACGGCAGCGTTTTTGTCAAAAGTTCACGGGTCGATTGTCATTCCAGGTGCATCACCAGTTACGAGGTTTCAATGTTGCTCGAAGCCGAACGACCTTCCATCGTCCTCGTCGACCACGACGGAGCCGGCGTCGGCCGGATGTTGAGGATCCACGGCTTCCCGGTGAGAAAATATTCTTCCCCGCAGGCCCTGCTGACCGACCTGGAGTCGGTCTCGCCGGCCTGCATCATCGCCAACGTGTCCATGCCGGAGCTCACCGGGCTCGATTTGCTGTACCTGCTTGCGGACAGCCATCTCGAATACGCGATCGTCTTCATCACCGGCGCCAGCGACGTACGGGCTTCCATGCTTGCAACACGCGACTGGCCCGTCGATATCCTCTCGAGGCCGTTCGAGGCTACCGACCTGATCGGCGCGGTAGAGCGCGCGCTGGAGCGAAGCCGGGTTTTGCGGGAAGACGGGATCAAGCTCGCGCTGTCGCGACGACGGCTGGCTTCCCTGACCGAACGGGAGTTCAAGGTGTTCGAGCAAGTCGTCATGGGCCGCCTCAACAAGCAGATCGCGGCGAATCTCGGCATCGCGGAGAAGACCGTCAAAGTGCATCGCGCGCGGGTCATGCAGAAGATGCAGGTCAGGTCGGTCGCGCCTGCCGTCTGCATCAGCCCGAACACGCCTGCTGCCCCGAGCCGCGTCAGGAGCGGCACGAAGACGGGCGCGAAGATCGCCCACTTCGGGATCGCGCCGGTCATGATCAAATCGAGGATGACGACGACGAGCACGAATCCCACGAGCAGCGTCAGCCCGTTGAGCCCGGCGCCCGCGAGCGCGTCGCCCAGGCCGACGGCTGCAAGCGTCGCCAGGTTGGTATAGGTGAAGAACGCCAGGAACTGGCTGATGATGAACAGCAGGAAAATCAGGCCGGCCAGTCCGGCGACCGCTTTCTCCATCGACCCGATGACGTCGACCGAGCTCCTGATCGTCCCTGCCCCGACTCCGTAGGCCCACCCGGCGACAAGGAACAGGATCGTGATGAACACGATCAGGCCGTCCATAAAGGGTGAATCGCCGATCAGGGAACCCGTTTCGGGATTGCGCAACGGCGCACCGGGGGGCAGGGCCAGGAGCGCGAATATCGCGATGACCGCGAGAACTCCCCAGGTGGCGTATTTCAGGCCGCGCGATTCCTCCGGGCTCATCTCGTTGCCCTGCGCGGGCGGACGCTCGCCGGTGTACTCGCCGAGGCGCGGCTCGATGATCTTCTCGGTGACCAGCGACACGGCGACGGTGAGGAGCAGCACCGAAGCGACGGAGAACCAGAAGTTCGCGGTCAGCGCGATCGAGCGGGACGGATCCATCAGGTGGATGGCGTCGTTGGTGATCTCCGTCAGGATGCCGTCGAGCGGCTTGATCAGGATGTTCACGCTGAAAACCGCCGCGACCCCGGCGAACGACGCCGCGAGGCCCGCGAGCGGATGCCTGCCGAGGCTTAAGAACGCGGCGGCCGCGAGCGGAATCAGCACGAGGTAGCCCGCGTCCGCCGCGATGCTGGACAGGATCCCGATGAACACGAGGATGTAGGTCATCGCGGCGCGGGGAGCTACCGTCACCAGCTTGTGGATCAACGCTCCGATGAGGCCGGACGCGTCCGCCACACCGACGCCCAGCATGGCGACGATGATCACGCCGATGGCGGTGAAGCTCATGAAATTGGGCACCACTTCGGCAAACATGAAGCGAATGCCGTCGGCCGTCAGCAGGCTCTGGGCGATGGCGGTGATGTTCTCTACCTGGCCGGTTTCCGGGTCGATCGCCTCGTAGGTGACGCTCGCCCCGAACAGGTAGAAGATGTGCGACAGCACCGCGAGCAGGACGATCAGCATCAGGAAGATCACGGCGGGGTGCGGCACCCGGTTGCCGACGCGTTCGACGGTGTCGAGCAGCCGCTCCAGCGTCGTTTTCGACGGTGCGATATCCGCCGCTTCAGTCTCCGCTTCCCGGACGGCCATTTTCCGACCCCGTTTCGTGACGGTTTCCCCGCTTGCTCCGCTTACCCTCCCACTGCCCGTCTCGCGGCGTAAATTGCCCTTTGGTCGAATGGACCGGCGCCGGCGTTTCGGGTGACGCCGGCGAGCGGCGCGGCGGCGCGTGAGTCGTGTCGTGCGCGGCGCTGACCTTGCACAGCTCCGCGCCGAAGAACAGCACCTGGCTGACGGCGTTCATCCACAGCATGATGGCGAGCAATCCGCCGATCGCGCCGTAGGCGCTCGGACGCGCGCCGGCCACCGCGCCGTAAAGTGTGAGGAGGTGTCCGGCCGCTGCCCACAGCAGGGCGCACAGCAGCGCGGCCGGCCAGATGTGCCGCCGGCGCACCGGTACGGGCGGCAGGAACCTGAACAGGGCGGCGAAGGTCAGGCCGGCGATCAAGAACGCGCCCGCCTCGGGAAGCAGCCACCCGGCCGCCGCGTCCAGCAGCGGCAGCTTCTCCAGCAGCGGTTGTAGCCAGCGGATCGCGGCGATCAGGACGAGCGCCGCCAGCAGCAGCGCGCCTCCCCCCAGGACCAGCGCGAACGCGATGATGCGTTCGAGGATCGTGGCCCGTACCGCGGAGCGCACCGAGCCGGAGACGAGGGGTGCCTCCTGCTTCCAGATCACCCGAAAGCTCAGGCGCAGGTGTTTGAACAGGACGGAAGCAGTGACGAGCAGCGCCACCACGCTGAATGCGCTCGCGACGATGGACTGCTCCTGCAATGTCTCGAGGAGCGCGTTGATCGCCGCCGGAAGCTCCTCGCCGAAACGTCCTTCGAGGCCGAGCAGCATCTGCCGTTCCGTTTCGGCGGCGACCGCGGAGAAGCGCAGCAGCAGCCCGAGAGCCGAAAGCAGGAGCAGCAGCAGCGGCACGAGCGAGACGATCGCGTAATAGACCATGGCGACCGCCAGGTAGCGCGCCCGGTCGCGCTCGTATTCGAGCCACGCTTCCCGCAGCAGCGCTGCAGCCGTCCGCAGCGCGCGCCTGACCGGAACCGCCATCCGCATGCGGCACCGTCAACGCGAGCCGCCGGAGCGCCGGCAGGCGGCGGAAGCCGGCGTCGACCGCGGCCATGCCGCAGGTGGACGGTCGGCCGGTGCTCGATTCATCCGACGGGCTCCCGCACCGCCCGATCTTCGGCCGGCGCGGGTGACCGGGCAAGTGGGACCAAGGGGCTATGGCTCGTTCGTGCCCGGGTCCGCATCATCGTGCATCGACCGCGGATCGTGATGAGCAGCGACCCTGGCGCATTTCGCAAGCATCGGCGCTGCATCTTCCTGCCGCTGCTGCTGGCGTGCGGCCCGGCGCCGGCCGGCCTCGGGATTGCCGGCGTCGGCGGCGACCTGCTGCACAACGTCCGGGAATTCGCGAGCGGCGCGCCGGATTGCCAGGCGAACGAGGGGCAGGTGCAGAGCTATGCGGCGAGCCTGCCGGACCGGCTGCGCCCGGCCCTGGAGGCGTTCGGCTACTACCGGGCGATCGTCGCGGTCGAGGTCGGCGCGCGAGCCGACGGGTGCTGGCAGGTGCAGGTCGACGTGCGGCGGGGATCGCCCGTGCGCGTGCGCAATATCGCGGTAAGCGTGACCGGTGCGGCGGAAGCCGATCCCGCGATGCAATCGCGGTTTGCCGACTTCCCGCTGGCGC
>CAYUPN010000212.1:0-4326 GCA_964446605.1 uncultured Bifidobacteriaceae bacterium
CTAGATTCCCGCACCCTTTGGCATCCGCCCTTCAAGGCAAGGAGGTTCCCGTGGCCTGGCAGCACACAAGGCGAGTGTCAGTCGGAGCACTGATTGTCATCACCCTGCTGGTTGGAGTCGTTCAGGCCGTAGGCAAGGACAAGGCCATGTACATGGGCGGCACGCTGGCGAGTCTGCAGGAGAAGGCAGAGGGCCGGGTGAACACGACATCAGACTCGGCTTTCGCCTTCGAAGCCGGCAAGAAGGGATCGGTGTCGATTCCTTACGCCGATGTCACCTCGCTCGAGTACGGGCAGAAAGCCGGTCGGAGAGTGGCGGTGGCGGTGCTGATCAGCCCGTGGGCCCTGTTCTCGAAGAAGCGCAACCACTACCTGACCATCACCTACACGGATTCGGCTGGCAAGGAGCAGGCGGGCGTGTTCGAACTCGGCAAGGACATCGTCCGGACCACCCTGAAGATTCTCGAAGTCCGGACCGGCAAGGAGGTGGAGTTCCAGGACGAAGAGGCGTGCAAGCAGTACAGGACGCCCAAGGAGTGCAAGGGAGAGTAGTGCAACCACAGGGCGGATTCCACTGAGGTGTGTTCACTATCCGTACTCAGACCGATCTTCAACGTGCGCGGGAGAATCGATGCGACTTGTCACGTGGAACATCGGGCGACGTAAGTCCAAGCACGAAGCAGCTTGGCATTATCTCCTGCTGCATCTAAAGGCGGATGTGACGTGCGTCCAGGAGGCCCTTGGTTCGGCGGACCGACTTGTGGCCGGCACCGGTTCGATCACCTGGAGCAAGGCGCGGCCTGGTGGGACGGGAGTGTTCGTGCGTCGCGGAGTGAAGTTCAGTCAGGCTCCGTCGCTGGTGAAAGGAAGCTACGTCGCTGGTGTTTCGCTGCTGCTGACTGCCGGTTCCCTGCGTGTGTTCAGCGTTCACGTGGGTCCCGAGAGCTGGAGCAACCAGAAGGCGTTGGAGCCCTGGCTCGTCGATCAGGTTCAGGCGGAGCCGACAATCGTCGGGGGAGACTTCAACATCAGCCGAGCGTACTCGGCGAGGCACAAGGCGTACTTCGAGCGGCTCGCAGGGTCCGGAGTTCTTGACTGCCACTGGTCGAACAATGGCCGGGAAGTTCCGACATTCTGGGGCAGGCAATCGCTCGGAGTGAAGTACCAGAACGACCACTTCTTTACCAGCCCACGCCTCGGCAGCTCTGTGCGAGCCTGTTGGGTCGACGATAATCCCGTGACCAGGCTCCTGAGTGATCACGGGCCGGTCGTGCTCGATCTGAAGGACCACGCCACGTAAGGACTCCGGTATCGTCGCTGGCTGTGGGTCGCTTGAGTCCCCTCGGGTCGAGGTAAGGAGCGCTCGGTTTCCACAACTGCTACAAAGGGAAGCGGGGCTGAATGAAGCCCCGCCGCTACAGGCAATCTGAAAAGTAGCGGCGAGCCTTCAGGCGAAAAGTAGCGGTGGGCCTTCAGGCCCACACATCGTGAAACCTGCCGCGGGCTCTGCGACGGACGACTACTGACGCACGGCCAGCACCGTCACGGACTTCGGCGGCAGCGTGATCGCGATCCGATCTCCGTGCACGGTCGCGGAGATCGGCTTCGGCGTGACCGTCTCCGGTGCGTCGAACGTGTTCACGCTGTCCACGGCCGCCGCTGTGAGCGTCTCGCCTTCCGCTGACCGCGGCGCGACGCCGGCAATGCGCGCGGCGATCTCCGCCGGACGGTTCGGATCGACGTTGGTCAGCGCCAGCCAGAGCGTGCCGTCCGTCGCTTTCGCGGCGATGGCGTCGACGCGGGGCAGCGTGATGCTGCCGTGCGTGTACGTCCCGGCGTCGAACGTGACCGGCACGAACGCCGCATCCTGGAACGGCACGTACATCCGGAACGCGTGATAGGTCGGCGTCAGGACCATCTTCGGCCCGTCGGTCAGGATCATCGCCTGCAGCACGTTGACCATCTGCGCGATGTTCGCCATGCGCACGCGCTCGGCGTGGCGCGCGAAGATGTTGAGGTTGAGCGACGCCAGCACCGCGTCGCGGATGCTGTTCTGCTGGGCGAGGAAGCCGGGCGTGGTGCCGGGCAGCTGCGCGTACCACGCGCCCCACTCGTCGACGACGAGCGCGATGCGCTTCTCCGGATCGTACTTGTCCATGATGGCCGAGTGGGTCCGGATCAGATCGTCCATGGCCAGCGTGGCCTGGATGATCTCGGCGTACTCCTGCTCGCCGAAGCCGACCGACTTGTACGACGCGGGGAACCGGACGACGGTGTAGTTGTGGAGCGACAGGCCCTCCATATCCCAGCTCCACTGGCGATCCTTCCACGACTTCATGATCGTCTCGGTCCACTCGACGAAGCGGGGCTCGCCGCCGCCGGGCCCGACGGCGATGCGCAGCATCCGCTGCCCTTCGTCCTGCTGCGCCGGATTGAAGTTCCGGACGAAGCGGCTGTAGATGCGCAGCTGGCTCAGGTAGTACTTGGCCGACATGTTGCCGCCACAGTCCCAGTTCTCGTTGCCGATGCCGAGAAACGCAATCCGCCACGGCTCCTTCCGCCCGTTCGCCTCCCGCTCCTTCGCCAGCGCTGTCGGCTGCGCGGCGGTGAGGTACTCGAGCCACTCGGCGGCCTCCTGCGGCGTCCCCGAGCCGACGTTCACGGAGAGAAAAGCCTCGGCGCCAATCTGGTCGAGGAAGTCCATGAACTCGTGCGTGCCGAAGGTGTTCGGCTCGACGACGCCGCCCCAGTTCGGGTTGAGCGTGACGGCGCGAGATCCGCCGATGCCCTTGCGCCAGTGATACTCGTCGGCGAAGCAGCCGCCCGGCCAGCGGACGTTGGGCACCTTCAACGCGCGGAGCGCCTGGACGACGTCGGTGCGGATGCCGCGGGTGTTGGGGATGGGGGAGTCGGGGCCGACCCAGACGCCTTCGTAGATACCGGTCCCGAGATGCTCGGCGAACTGGCCGAACAGATTGCGATTGATCGTCGGACCCGTCCGGGTCGCGTCGACGGCCACCTCAATCGCACCGGTGTTCTGCGCGATGCCGTCGTGCTGCGTGCCGGCCAGCACGGCCCCGAGGATGGCGCATGCGGCGGCGGTCAGGGTGAACTGGTGCGAGCGTCGGGATGCCGTGCGGCGCGTGCGAGTGAGCGGACCGGACATGAGGCGTCTCTCCGAGGGTCACCGTAGGGCCGAACGCAGGGCCAACGCAGGGCCGAACTTCAGTTCGGCCCATCCAGGTTCGGCAGAGTTCGGCCAATCCTACGGTGCGTGCCGGAGCAAGGCAAGCGACGAGGAGGGCCATTTGAACCTGTCGTCAGGCTGGGGGATACTGCGCGCGATGCGTTCCCCAGTAACCGCCACGTTGCTCCTGGCCGGCGCCGTCGGCGTCGGCGTCCATGCACAGATGCTGATCCGGGCGGACGTCACGCGCGACATTCCCTACGCCGATCCGGCGCACGAGCGCCAGGTCCTGGACGTCTACCGGCCCGAGCGCGGAGGCCCCGGTCCGGTTGTCGTCTGGATCCACGGCGGCGGCTGGCAGACCGGCGACAAGCGCGAGGTCGCGCTGAAGCCGAAGCTGTTCACGGAACGGGGACTCGTCTTCGTCTCGATGAATTACCGGCTCCTCCCCTCCGTCGACATGGGCGCCATCGTCGACGACGTGGGACGCGCCGTGGGCTGGGTGCACGAGCACATCGGCGAGTACGGCGGCGACCCGAACCGGTTGCTGCTGATGGGCCACTCGGCCGGCGCGCAGCTGGCGGCGTTGGTCTGCACGGACCACCGGTATCTGCGGGCGGAGGGGGTGCCGCCGACGGCGATCAAGGGCTGCGTGGCCGTGGACGGCGACACCTACGACATCCCGGCGATCATCGAGCTGGAGGAGACGCGCCGCCGGCTGCATGGCTTCGAGATGCCGACCTTCGGGCACCGGCAGAAGTTCGGCAACGACCCGGCGAAGCACCGCGACTTCTCGGCGGTCACGCACGTCGCGCCGGACAAGGACATCGCGCCGTTCCTCATCCTGCACGTCGCCGAGCATCCCGACACGAGCGCGCAGGCGCGGCGCTTCGAGGCGGCACTGAGAGACGCGGGGGTGCGCGTCACCCGCTTCGCCGCGCGCGACACGACGCACAACCGGCTGAACGACGAGCTCGGCAAGCCGGACGACCCGGCGACCAATGTGCTCCTCGAGTTTCTGGACGAGGCGCTGAAGTAGGCACGAGGTCTGATCTGGTCGGATCAGGTCGGATCAGGTCGGATCGGGTCTGATCAGGTCTGATCAGGTCCCGCCTTCGCCCGCGTGCGATTGGTCGCGGG
>CAYUPN010000213.1:0-4305 GCA_964446605.1 uncultured Bifidobacteriaceae bacterium
TTCCCGTTTCAGTCGAGGTGCGCCTTCCCCGAGTCCCCCATCTCCACGCCTGACGGGAAGTACTCCCGCCAGCGGCGCGTGACGCGGTCGGCGACCTCGGGGGCGCAGAACAGCTCGTCGGGGAATCCGGGCTTCAGCCGCGCGTCGATGAGCACCGGCGCGGTGTAGGCGAGGTGGTGCCGGACGATGCGGGAAGCGGCGGCGTGGATGTCGCGGGCCGGCTCGAAGCGGGTGAAGGTCGTCCAGAGGAAGTTGACCGCGCTGCGGGCCGCGCGCTCGGGCTCGTCGGTCAGGACCAGCAGCGGCCAGCCGGCGAACGCCGGATGCGCCGCCAGGCGCGGGCCGGCGTCGGGATCGTCGGCGTACGAACGGCCGCCGATGACGAGGCAGCCGCGGCAGAACACGCGCACGTCCGTGACGTCGGACGGCACCGGCGCGGCCGGTCGGAACTCGCCGGGCAGTTCGCGCACCGGCTCGCCGAGCCCGAGCCACACCCCCTTCGATCCCCGGTTGACCTCCGGGCCGGTGTAGTCGAGCGTGTCCATCGAGAGGTTCGAGAACACGTACAGGTCGGTCTCCGGGTGCGTGCGCGCCAGCAGGTGCTCCAGCACGCCGCGGAAGTCCGTCAGGTCGCGCGGCTGGTCGATCGCCAGCAGGAACTTCGTCAGCGAGAGCTGCCCTTCGCCGAGAATCCGGAACGCGCTGGCCATGGCCTCGCGTCCGTAGCGCTCGCGCACGACCGCGGCGGCCAGCGAGTGATAGCCGGTCTCGCCGTACGACCACAGGTCGCGCACGCCGGGCATGACGAGCGGGAAGAGCGGCGAGAGCAGCTCCTGCAGCAGGTCGCCGATGAAGAAGTCCTCCTGGCGCGGCTTGCCGACGATCGTGGCCGGAAAGATCGCGTCGCGGCGCCGGGCGACGCGCGAGACGCGGAAGACCGGATAGTCGTGGCGCAGTGAGTAGTAGCCGTAGTGGTCGCCGAAGGGGCCCTCGGGGAACCGCTCGTGCGGCGGCACGTGTCCCAGCAGCGCGAACTCCGCGCTCGCGACCAGCGGGTGCGGATGGCCGTCCGGCGCCTGCGCCATCGGGAGCCGCTCCCCCGCGATCAGCGACGCGAGCATCAGCTCGGGCACGTTCTCCGGCAGCGGCGCGATGGCGGCCAGGATGAGCGCCGGCGGTCCGCCGACGAACACCGTGGCCGGCAGCGGCGCCCCGTTCGCTTCCGCGACCGCGTAGTGGAAGCCGCCGCCCTTCCCGATCTGCCAGTGCATGCCGGTCGTCTGCGCGTCGTAGATCTGCAGCCGGTACATGCCGAGGTTGTGCTGGCCGGGGCGGTCGGGGTGCTGCGTGTAGACGAGCGGCAGGGTGATGAACGGGCCGCCGTCCTCGGGCCAGCAGGTCAGCGCCGGCAGCCGATCGAGCGCCGGCGATTCGACCAGGTCGAGGACGGGACCGCGCACGCCGCGGCGCATGCCGACGCGCAGCGCTTCACGCGCGACGTCGCGCGCGCCCCAGAGCTTCGCCGGCGTCGGCGGCAGCAGCGTCTCGGCGAGCTCCACCAGGCGCCGGATCAGCCGCAGCGGCCGTGTGCCGAACGCCAGCTCCGCGCGCCGCGCGGTGCCGAACAGGTTGGTGACGAGCGGAAACGCCTTGCCGCGGACGTTGGTGAAGAGCAGCGCCGGCCCGCCGGCGGCGATCACGCGCCGGTGGATCTCCGCGGCTTCCTGATCGGCGTCGACCTCGACCTCGATCGTCGCCAGGTCGGCGTCGCGGCGCAGCTGCGCGAGGAACGCGCGCAGGTCGGGGAAGGAGTCGGACACGCCTCGGCTACCGCGAATAGAGATCGATCACCCGCGCCAGCGCGCGCTGGCACACGCGGCAGAACGGCACCTCGTTGCGGGAGAACATCACGCAGTCGACCGCCGGACGGTAGTAGCCGCGCGCCTCGTACATCGCCCCTTCGAACGCGCCGACGGCGCGGGCGTACTGCTCCGCCCGGAACATGCGCGTCTCCTCCGCCTGCTGGCGGCGGAAGAGCGCGTCCATCTCGTCCTCCGGCCGGTTCGCGGCGCGGATGGCGCGGCGCTCCTCCTGGATCGCCTTCGCGTGCGCCTCGTAGCCGGCCTTGTCCCACGGCGTCGGCAGCGGCGTGCCCGGCGTGACCAGGTCCGCCCACTTCAGCTGCGCGGGATCCTTCAGCGCCGTGACGTTCGGCTCCCAGGGCTCGAGCCGATCCGCCGCCGGCAGGTAGGCGACATCCGAGGTGTAGTACTCGTCGGCCAGGCCGGCGAAGTGGTGCGCGAACTCGTGGACGAACAGGTACGGCGCCCACGTGCTGTCGGCGGCGACGGTCGCGTAGAGATTGAAGATGCCGCCGCCCCCGTAGGTGCGGTTGTTGACGAGGATCTCGACGAACTCGTACGGGGCCTGCGAGGCGATGTCGCGGAACGCCCGGTTGTCGAACGTCAGGACGTAGCGCTCGGACCCGAACGCGTCGTAGGTGGCGCCGGCGGGCGAGCGGCGGTAGGTGCCGGTGGACGGGCGCGAGACGCCCGACTCGGCCGCCGGCGGACACAGCCCCCAGACGTTGAAGTCCTGCCGGCGCGCCTTGAACGGCTCGAAGGCGAACAGGATGTCGACCATCCGCCGCGCGTCGGCTTCGAACTTCCCGCGCTCCTCCGCCGTGTAGCCGTCGCCGAGGATCAGCAGGTCGACCTTCGTCGCCGGGTCGCCCGACTTCACCAGCTCGATCACCGGCCCGGCCGGCGGCGGCGCCGCGCGGTCGATGAAGATGTCCGTCGGATCGACGAGGAGCGACCAGATCTCGCGGAAGGCGTTGCGGTCGTCGCGCTTCTTCAGCACGACCTGCACCGGCGCCTCCGGCATCGGGAACCGCAGCGACTCGTGGAACGTCCGCGCCGCGGTCTTCGCCTCCCCGGTGATCTCCCATTCGCCGAAGATCGACGCGAACCCGCGGGAGTAGAGCACGCGGTTGGTCGCGCGGTCGATCACCTCGAACAGGTACTTCCCGAGGTTCGTGTCGTCGACCGGGCGCGCCGGGTTCCCGGGCCACGGCAGCGGCTCGAGCACGAGCCGATCGAGGCTGAAGATCTCGGTCTCCGCCGTGCCGCTGTGAAAGTAGTCGACGCGCAGCGTCCGGGCCGGCTGCGCGGCGGCGGAGGCGGCGCCCATGCCGGACATCGCGGCCATCACCACTCCGATCCAGGCGAGGCGGACGACCGAGGGCAGCCGCGGCCTCATCGCGTGAGCTTCCGGTACTTGATCCGGTGCGGGCGATCCGCTTCGGCCCCGAGCCGCCGCTTCCGGTCGGCCTCGTACTCCTGGTAGTTCCCCTCGAACCACACGACGCGGCTGTCCCCCTCGAACGCGAGGATGTGCGTCGCGATGCGGTCGAGGAACCAGCGGTCGTGGCTGATCACGACGGCGCAGCCGGCGAAGTCGAGCAGCGCGTCCTCGAGCGCCCGCAGCGTGTCGACGTCGAGGTCGTTCGTCGGCTCGTCGAGCAGCAGCAGGTTGCTCCCGCGCTTCAGCAGCTTCGCGAGATGCACCCGGTTGCGCTCGCCGCCCGACAGCGTGCCGACCTTCCGCTGCTGCGCCGCGCCCTTGAAGTTGAACCAGGAGCAGTAGGCGCGCGACGGCACGGTCCGCTTGCCCATCTCGATCTCGTCCTTGCCGTCCGAGATCTCCTCCCACACCGTGGCGTCCGGCCGCAGCGCGTCGCGCGACTGGTCGACGTGCCCGATCTCCACGGTCTCGCCGAGCCGCAGCGTGCCGGCGTCCGGCTGCTCCTGCCCGGTGATCATGCGGAACAGCGTGGTCTTGCCCGCGCCGTTCGGCCCGATCACGCCGACGATCCCGCCCCGCGGCAGCGTGAACGACACATCGTCCATGAGCAGGACGTCGCCGTAGCCCTTGCGCAGGTCGCGCGCCTCGACGACGACGTCACCGAGCCGCGGACCGGGCGGGATGTAGATCTCGACCGTCTCGATCTTCTTCGCGGTGTCCTGGTTGAGCAGCTCCTCGTACGCGTTCAGGCGGGCCTTGCCCTTCGCCTGCCGCGCGCGCGGCGACATGCGGATCCACTCGAGCTCGCGCTGCAGCGTGCGCTGCCGCTTGGTCTCGGCCTTCTCCTCCTGCGCCAGCCGGTTCTGCTTCTGATCCAGCCACGAGGAGTAGTTCCCCTCCCACGGGATGCCGTGCCCGCGGTCGAGCTCGAGAATCCAGCCGGCGACGTTGTCCAGGAAGTAGCGGTCGTGCGTGACCGCGACGACGGTGCCGGGATAG
>CAYUPN010000214.1:0-4133 GCA_964446605.1 uncultured Bifidobacteriaceae bacterium
CGCCAGCAAAGCCCACGAATACATCGACGCGCACACGATCGTCGCGGCCGGGTGCGGCTGGCCCCAGTACGTCATCTTCCCCCACCACAGCCAGCCGGCAAGCCCGCCCACCAGCAGCAGGTCACGCCGTGCGCGCCGGCGCCACGGCGCCGCGTGCGCGATGACCGCCGCGACGGGCCAGAGACCGAGCCACAGGTAGTAGCTCCAGCCGAGCGGCGACATCAGCAGCGAGGCGAGGAGGAGCAGCGACCAGTCGCGGTCGGTGTGTGCGGCTGAAGCCGCCCCGGCGCCCGTCCGCCGCGTCGTGAGCCACAGCGTCGCGATGCCGATGGCGATCGCGCCGGCGATGCCCAGCGGCGCGACCAGGCGCGGCCAGTCCACCACGGGTGCGTAGTCCGACAGGCCGAACGCGCGCTGAACGAGGCCGTGCCAGGACGCGTTGAGATAGTGGCCGGCCCACGACACGTCGGGCAGCAGGCGGAGCCATTCGACGTAGGCCTGCGCGCCGAAGGCAACAATGCCGGCCAGCACGAACAGGCCGCCGCTGACCGAAGCCGCGGCGAGCGCACGCCACTCCCGGCGCAGGATCCAGTACGGCACGAACACCAGCAGGAACGGCTTCACCGCCGCCGCCAGCCCCAGCCACGCGCCGGCCGCACGCGGCTGCCCGCGTCGCGCGGCGAGCCAGCCGAGCACGACCGGCAGCATCAGGAGCAGGCTGATCTGCGCGGTGAGGGAGAACGCGGCCGCCGGGGCCCATGCCAGCAGGTACACGACGAGGGCGAGCGCCGCCAGCGGCGGCATGTGGCGCCACGCGAGCGCCCGCAACGCCAGACGCGTGGCCGCGAGCAGCGCCAGCAGGCCTGCCCCCACCCAGACGGCCAGCGCCGTGCGGGTGGGCAACGCCGCCAGCGGCACCAGCGGCAGCATCGTGTGCGGGAGATTCAGGTTTGGCGGGCCGGTGACCCGTTCGCCGGTGGTACGACGCCGGACGTAGACCGGCGTGTACAGCGAGCGCCCCTCCCGCGCATGGCGGACGGACGTCAGGAAGATGCGGAAGTCCTGGCCACGCCGCTCGTCGATGGTGGTCCGCCAGACGCCTGCGTGCCCCATCACCAGCCCGGCGCCGACCGCGACCAGGACGGCCGCGGCAAGGCCGAGCGCGGGCGCCCGCAGCAGGGTCCACCAGCGGCGTCCGTTCGACACGGCGGATCAGCGGCGCGGCTTGAAGAAGATGATGGCGAGCACCACCGCGAGGCCGACGAGCACCCACTTCCCGTTGCCGGGACCGACGTAGTACTCGACCTGCATGAGCGCCGACCAGATGCTGGCCACGAACGCGTCCAGCATCCCCCGCTCGACGAGCGCCTGTGCCAGAAGCATGGCGCATCATAGTCCAGGAGGGCCGCCTGTCACGCCGGCGGTATACACTCCCTCCATGCGCCTGCCGCTGCTTCTGACCATGATCACCGCTGCCGGTCTCTCCGCCGCCGCCCAGTATCCGCCCGACACGAACGTCGACGAGAGCCGCGTGCCCGCCTACACGCTGCCCGACCCGCTGAAGCTGGAATCGGGCGAGCCGGTGCGCGACGCGGCCGTGTGGCGCGAGAAGCGGCGGCCCGAGCTCCTCCGTCTCTTCGAGACGCATGTCTACGGGCGGACGCCGGCGGAACGGGCGGAAATCACGGCGGACGAACCCGCGGTCGAGCGCGGTGTGCTGGGTGGAACGGCCACCCGCAAGCAGGTCACGCTCCGCATCCGCCGGAACGGCCGCGAGGTCCCGGTCGAACTCCTCGTCTACCTCCCCGCCGGGGCGACCGGCCCCGTGCCGGTCTTCCTCGGGCTGAACTTCCGCGGCAACCAGGCCATCAGCACCGATCCCGGCATCCGCCTCGCGACCTCCTGGCTTCCCGACCGCGACCCCGGCGTCGTGGGCAACCGGGCCACTGGCGCGTCGCGCGGCACGGCGGCGTCCCGCTGGCCGGTGGAGACGATCGTCGGGCGCGGCTATGCGGTGGCGACCGCCTACTACGGCGACTTCGACCCCGACTTCGACGACGGGTTCGCCAACGGCGTGCACCCGCTGTTCCTCCGGCCCGGGCAGTCGCGGCCGGCGGACGGCGAATGGGGGGCCATCGGCGCCTGGGCCTGGGGGCTGAGCCGCCTGCTCGACTACCTCGAGACCGACGCGGACGTCGACGCGACGCGCGCGGCGGTGCTCGGCCACTCGCGCCTCGGCAAGACGGCGCTCTGGGCGGCCGCCCAGGACGAGCGCTTCGCGCTCGCGATCTCGAACGACTCGGGGTGCGGCGGCGCCGCGCTCAGCCGCCGGATGTTCGGCGAGACTGTCGCGCACATCACGAAAGGCTTCCCGCACTGGTTCACCCCACGGTTCGCGACTTACGCGCGGCGCGAAGCGGAGCTGCCGGTCGACCAGCACCAGCTGCTCGCGCTGGTCGCGCCGCGGCCGCTGTACGTCGCGTCAGCGGCCGACGACCTGTGGGCCGATCCCCGCGGCGAGTTCCTCGGGGCGCTCGGCGCCGATCCCGTCTACCGCCTGCTCGGGACCGACGGGCTCGGGACCACGGAGTGGCCGGCCGTCGACACCCCGGTGGGGCGGACCATCGGCTACCACGTGCGCCGCGGCGGGCACGACGTCACCGACTACGACTGGGCGCAGTTCCTGGCCTTCGCCGACCGGCACCTGCGCGCGGCGCCCCGGTCGGCGCGCTGATCGCGCCCCGCGTACGATAGACTGTCCGACCGTGCAAACGCTCGCCCGGCCAGGGGCGTAGGGACGCACGGACCGCCGCGCCGCCTGCCCGCGCGGTCCCGTCCGGGCGGACGCTCCGCGGCCGCCCTCCCCTGTACGTCGCCGGACACGTCTTGCCCCAGGAGATATCGCCGTGCATCCCACGTTCGACCTGTGGCCCATGCTGTTCGTCTTCATGCTGGCCACGTTCGTCGGCTTCCAGGTCATCCAGCACGTTTCCCGTCTGCTCCATACGCCGCTGATGTCGCTGACCAACGCGATCTCCGCGATCGCGATCGTCGGCTCGATCATCATCACCGGCGCGGAGCACGACACGACGAGCCTGATCCTCGGAGCCGTCGCGATCGCCGCCTCGATGACGAACATCGTCAGCGGCTTCCTGATCACCGACCGCATGCTGAAGATGTTCCGTGACAAGAGGGGCCGGCAGTGAACTCTGTCCAGCACTTCACGCAGGCGAGCTACCTGCTCGCCGCGGCGCTGTTCATCTTCTCGCTGCGCTGGCTGAGCAGTCCGAAGACCGCGCGGCAGGGTGTGGCGGCCGGCGTCGCCGGCATGACCCTCGCGGTCGTCGGCACGCTGCTCCACCCCGACATCGTCAACTACCGCTGGATCGTCGTCGCGCTCATCGTCGGCACGGTCGTCGGCGTCCCGCTCTCGTGGGTGCCGCTGACCGCCGTCCCGCAGCGGACCGCGCTGTCGCATGCCTTCGGCGGCCTGGCGGCCGGCCTCGTCGGCACGGCGAAGTACCTGCTCTGGCTCGAGGACGGCGGGCTCACGTCGTTCCGCACGGGCGCGATCGTCATCGAGGTGCTGCTCGGCTTCCTGACGTTCACCGGCAGCCTCATGGCCGCCGGCAAGCTGCAGGAAGTGCTGCCGACACGACCGCTCACGTACCGGAACCAGAACGTCATCAACTTCGCGCTGCTCGCCATCGCGGTGGTGTCGGGCGTCTACCTGATCGTCAACCCGGAGACCTGGCAGCTCTTCCCCGTCATCGTCGTGCTGTCGCTGGTGTTCGGCGTGCTGCTGATCCTGCCGATCGGCGGCGCGGACATGCCCACCGTGATCTCGCTGCTGAACTCCTACGCGGGGCTGGCAGCCGTCGCGATGGGCTTCGTGATGGACAACATGCTGCTCGTCACGGCGGGCGCGCTGGACGGGTCGTCCGGTTTCATCCTCTCGGTGATCATGTGCCGCGCGATGAACCGGTCGTTCACCAACGTGCTGTTCGGGGCGTTCGGGCAGGTCTCGACCGTGCAGGCCGCCGCCGAGGCGCGCACGGTCAAGAGTGCGACGCCGCAGGACGTCGCGGACATCCTCGACAACGCCAGCAGCGTCGTCGTCGTGCCCGGCTACG
>CAYUPN010000215.1:0-4111 GCA_964446605.1 uncultured Bifidobacteriaceae bacterium
CCGCAACGGGGTGACGTTCGGCGTGGGGTTTCCGGGGCCCCACGCCGTGACACGGTCGAATACCGTGGAGGAGCCTTCGTCCGGCGTGCGGAGTCCGGGCCGCGGACACAAGCCCCCGCCGCCCCCAAGGGCGCGTACTACGTTGCTTGATGGGGAGGAGTGCTCGCTCACGGTACGGCTCTCTGTGCCCCATCCGCGAATGCGCCCCTCCTAATTCCCGCTTCCGATCTCGAAATTGACCTCGCCAATCAGTCGCCGCAGCTCCTGATCCGCCCGCTCGCGTTCCTGGCGCGCGGCCGCGATCTCGGCGTCCAGCGTCTCGAGGCGACTCTCCTGCTGTTCCAGCTGGCGCGCGTAGCGCTGCACGAGCGACCGCTCCTCGGAGCTCCGGCCGAGCGCCTTCAGGTTCTCGCGGAGCCGCTCCTGGTCTTCGAAGAGCCGCGCGCGTTCCTGTTCGAGCGCGCCCTGGCGCATGGCCGCGGCCGTTACCTCGCGGCGCTTGGCGAGCACCGGGCCGAGCGCGCGCTCGAGCTCCGCCGCGGACACGCCGCCGGCCACCCACGTCTTGAACACGGAATCCGTGAACGTCAACAGCGCCACGCGCGCGTCGGTGGTCCGGTGCTCGGTGACGTCGAGCGTGACCTCGCGCCGCGGCTCGACGGTCACGCGGAAGCGCCAGGCGTCGGCGGTCGTCTCCGCCGGCTCCGGCCCGCCGGAGAGCTGCCAGCCCGACCGGCGCGGATGCTCGATGACCACGACCCGCGGCGTGGCGTCCTCGTTGCGCGCCCGGTACATCGTCGTCGCGCGCTCCTCGGATTCCTGCGTGACGATGCCGTCGCGTGCGCGCAGCGTGACGATGCGCGTGGCCGACCCCTTCGGTTCGGCGCTGACGAGCAGGCCGAGATCGGTGGCGTAGGAGAGCAGACGGCGCTCGCCCGGCTCGAGCGGGTCCAGCAGGCCCTCGCCAGCGAAGGCGTCGGCCTCGATGACGGAGAAGGTCCCGCCGTCCAGGGTGAGGCTGCTGCCGTTCGTCAGCCAGACGGCGCGCAGCGGCCGGCCCGAGCCGTTCTTCTGCGACCAGATCGACACGCGCTCGGCCTGCACCGGAGCGTTGAGGATCGGCACGAGCGCCGACTCGTTCTTCGCGATCGTCACCGGCTCCTGAATCCGGTACTCGAACAGGTCGCCGAGCTCGGCGCCGGTCGCCCCCGGCTGCATGTCGCGCATCGCGGCCGATGGCGCGGGCGGGGGCGGCGGCGCCGGAACGCCGCCGACCTTGCCGCCGACGACCCCTCCCGGTGCACGAAAGGCCGGGCCGTCCCGCACCGTAATGGCTTCGGTCAACTCGCCGACCCCGAGCACCGCATCCTGCTCGCGCGTGATGCCGCCGCCCACCTGGACGCCTTCGAACTGCGCCCGGCGGAATCCCTGCAGCTCGACGTCGACCTGATAGGTCCCCGCGGGCAGCCGCAACTGGTACCTGCCGCTTCCGTCGGTAATGGTCGCGAACGATCGGCTGCCGTCGCTGGCCCGGACGTCAACGCCGGGCAGGGCGTTGCCGGACGTGTCGGTGACGAGACCCGCCAGCGTGCCCGTGCCGGACATGAGCGTCGCGGCGTGCGTCTGCGGGGCGCGCAGCGCGGTCTCCGGCAGCGGCACCACCGGCCGGCGCGTGTAGTACGGCCGCGCGATGTCCTGGATGAACGTCTGCGGCGCGCCGGCGACCAGCGAGAGCTGCACGTTGCGCCAGTCCTCGCCGATGGTGTTGTCGACGATCGCCCAGCCCTGAAGGAACGGCTCACCACTCTCGGGCAGCACGAGCCGGTACGTCGTCTTCCAGACCGGCACTTCGCTGACGTAGCTGACGAACAGCTCGCGCGCGCCGGTACCCGCCGAGCGGATGACCATGCGCCGCACGTCCTGCTCGCGCGCGGAGCCGACGAGGTCCAGGTACTGGCCGATCTCCTGCCGCAGATCGCGCTCGAGCACGCGGACCCGCAGCGAGGGCTCCACCTGGTACGTGCGCAGCTCGCCGGCGTCGGTCAGGACCGACACGATGTCGACGTCGACCGCGCCGCCGTTGGTGCCGATCTGGCGCTGCTGCCGTTCGACGCTCAGCAGCCGCCCCGTCACCGGTGCGCCGCCGGCCGTGAGCTCCACGCGCGCGCCGCGCAGCGCCGCGAGCAGCTCCGCGATCGTCGCCTGCTCGCCGACCGGCAGCCGCAGCGCGCTCATGCGCCGATCGAGCGGCTCCGCCGAGTTGTAGCTGATCCCGGTGATCCGGCCGTTGCCCAGATCGATCGCCGTCAGCGACTTCACGACGTCGTTCAACTGCCCGCTCGTGAAGCGGATGGCCACCGACTCCGTGCCGGTCACGCGTCCCCGGTGCTCGAAGTAGCCGACCCCGGTCTTGTAGAGCACCACCCGTCTGACCGGCAGGCTCTCGGCCGGGGCCTCCGGTTCCTGGGCCGTCCCGCGCTGCGCGAGAGGCGGGGTGAGCAGGAGCAGAAAGGCGATGACGAGCAGCAGACCGCGCATGCAGAACCCTCCGACGCTGGCTGGGTACCGGATTATCGGCGCAAGACCGCGATGGGGGCAGGTACCCCATTGCGGATTGCGGATTGGAATGGCCGGTTGGCCGGGTGGCCGGGTGGCCGAACTGAAGTTCGGCCCTACGTCGCTCTACGCCCGGCCCTACGACGTTGCAACCTGGTGATCCAGGGCCCGCAGCACGGCGTCGTAGTCGTTCGGCAGCGTGATCGGATGGTTCGCGTGGTGCGAGCGGATGCCGGGGAGGCGCTCCTCGTGGTACCCGATCTTGAAGTCCGCGAATTTCAGGCCGTTGGCGGTCGAGATCACCACGACGCGCTGGCCGGGACGGATGTCGTCGCGCGCGACGAGCTTCTTCAGCACCGCCAGCGCGACGCCGGTGTGCGGGCAGTTGAACATGCCCGTGCGGTCCGCCTCGGCGGACGCGTCCGCCAGCTCCTGCTCGCTGGCCTGCTCGACGATGCCGTCGTACTTCTGCAGCGCGCGGATCGCCTTGCGCACCGACACCGGGTTGCCGATCTGGATCGCCGAGGCCAGCGTCGGCTGCGCCGTCACCGGCTCGAACTCCCAGTTCCGCTGATACGCCAGGTACAAAGGATTCGCCGCCTGCGCCTGCGCGACGACGATGCGCGGGCGCTTCCTCGTGATGCCGACGGTTTCGAGCATGTCGAAGCCGGCGCCGAGCGCGCTGACGTTCCCCAGGTTGCCGCCGGGGATGATCACGACGTCGGGCACCTGCCAGTCGAACTGCTGGACGATCTCGATCGCGACGGTCTTCTGTCCCTCGAGCCGCAGGCTGTTCATCGAGTTGGCGAGGTAGACGCGCTGCTCCGTCGCCAGCCGCTGGACGATGGTCATGCAGCCGTCGAAGTCGGTCTCCAGCGACAGCACCATCGCGCCGTTCGCCAACGGCTGCACCAGCTGCGCCGTCGTGACCTTGCCCTTCGGGAGGATGACGATGGCGGGGATGCCGGCGGCGGCCGCGTACGCGGCGAGCGACGCCGACGTGTCGCCGGTCGACGCGCAGGCCACCGCCTGCACCGGGCTGCCGTCGGCGATCATCTGCTTGACCATCGACACGAGCACCGTCATGCCGAGGTCCTTGAACGAGCCGGTGTGCGAGTTGCCGCACTGCTTGACCCAGAGGTCGCTCAGCCCGAGCGACTTGCCGAACCGCTCCGCCCAGAAGAGGTTCGTGCCGCCTTCGTCCATCGAGACGATGGACTCGTCGCGGATTCCGGGGCAGACCCACTCCTTCTTGCCCCACACCGACGAGCCGTACGGCCATTCCGTCCGCTTGTAGCGCGCGTCGAACAGGCGCATCCAGTGCGCCGCGCTGCGGGTCCGGAGCGCGTCGACGTCGTGGCTCACCTCGAGCAGGTCGCCGCAGGTGGGGCAGTTGTAGATCGGCTGTGCGAGGGCGTGTTCCCCCGGACAGCCCGCGATGCAGCGGAACACGGCGCGGTAGGCAGCCATATCTTCTGATTATAGAAGGCTTCTGAAAGAGGGTCGGATCAGGTCGGATCAGGTCGGATCAGGTCGGATCAGGTCGGATCAGGTC
>CAYUPN010000216.1:0-4082 GCA_964446605.1 uncultured Bifidobacteriaceae bacterium
GGCGGTCTGAAACCTGCGCTGCCGGTCTTCCGTAGTCTCTCTCGTCGGGTCGATTGCGTCGTGGCACGCCCAGCCCGGCCCTCGAGGAGTTCATGAAACGATCCAGGAAGCTCACGCTTGGCGCCGTCCTGGGCGCGATTGGCCTTGCCGCCCTCTGGGGCCTCACGTCGCTGAACGGCGCGGCCGCCGCGCCGGATGACTCCCGCCTGGCGACGGTCGAGGTCGGGACCATGACGCGGTCGGTCGTGGCGACCGGGAAGATCGAGCCGATCACGAAAGTCGAGATCAAGTCGAAGGCGAACGGCATCATCGAGCGGCTGAACGTCGACGTCGACGACACCGTGCGGGCCGGAGACGTGCTCGTCGAGCTCGACAAGGAGCAACTGCGCGCGCGGGTCCGCGAGGCGAGGGCGAACCTGCAGGCCGCCCGTGCGGCGCTGGAAGCGGCCGAGGCGCAGCTGGAGAAGAGCCGCGTCGAGGCCGAGGCGCCGGACGTCGAGCTCGCGGAGCGGAACCACGAACGGGCCAGCCAGCTCTTCGCGCAGCAGCTCGTCGCGCCGCAGGCGCTGGACGAAGCGAGAACCGCGCTCGACGTCGCGAAGAACCGTCGTGCCGCGGCCCGCGTGCAGCTCGGCATCAGCCAGGCGCGTGTGGGCGAGGCGCAGGCGAACGTCGCGCAGGCGCAGGCCACGGTGGAGCGCGCGGAAGAGGAGCTCGCCAACGCCACCATCCGCGCCCCGATCACCGGCACGGTCCTGACGCGCGACGTCGAGATCGGCAGCCCGGTCTCGTCCATCCTCAACATGGGGGCCGCGGCGACGCTGGTGATGACGCTCGGCGACATCGATCAGGTCTTCGTCCGCGGCAAGGTCGACGAGGTCGACATCGGCCGCGTGCGCGTCGGGCAGACGGCGCGCATCTCGGTCGAGACGTTCAAGGACCGCTCGTTCGAGGGCCAGGTCACGCAGATTTCGCCGATCGGCACCGAGAAGGACAACGTCACGACCTTCGAGGTGAAGGTCTCCATCGACAATCCGGGCAGCGAGCTCAAGGCGAACATGACGGCGAACGCCGAGATCGTGCTCGAGGAGTTCCCGGACTCGCTCATCATCCCCGAGGCCGCCATCACCTACGACGCGCAGCGGAATCCGACCGTCGATCTGCTCGATGCCTCGGCCGAGAAGGGCCGGCGCCGTGTGTCGATCAAGACGGGCGTCGGCAACGGCACCAGGACGCAGGTGCTGGAGGGGCTGAAGGCGGGCGACAAGGTGCTGCTGCCGAGCTGATCCGCCATCCGGCATCGGCACCGGCAACCAATCAGCCATCCGGTATCCACCATCGCCATGCGAGAGGCGCTGTCGCAGACCCTGCAGAACCTCCGGGCCAACAAGCTCCGGAGCTTCCTGACGATGTTCGGGATCCTGTGGGGTGTGATCTCGGTGGTGGTCCTGTCGGCGACCGGCGAGGGGTTCCGGCAGGGCAACGAGCGCGTGCTGCAGGAGCTGGGCAAGAACATCGCGATCCTCTGGGGCGGGCGCACGAGCCTGCAGGCGGGCGGGGAACGCGCCGGACGCCGCATCTTCCTGACCGCCGACGATGCGCGGGCGATCGCGGCGCAGTCGCGCCTCGTCCGTGTAGCGACGCCGGAGCTGCAGCGCCGGGGACTGCGCGTGAAGAGCGCGTACAACGCCGCATCGCCGCCGCTGCACGGGATCGAACCGGGATACCAGGACATCCGCACGCTCGACCTCGAGTCGGGGCGGCAGTTGAACTGGGAAGACGAGCGCGGCGCGCATCGTGTCGCGATCCTCGGCGACGACATCGCCAAGCAGTTGTTCCGCGGGCGCGATCCGGTCGGGCAGCCGATCTCGATCAACGGCATGGCCTACACCGTCGTCGGCAAGATCCGGCACAAGGAGCAGGACAGCAACTACTCGGGGCCGGACAACGACAAGGTGTTCGTGCCGTTCGCGGCGGCGGCGCGCGATTTCCCGATTCCCGATGCGACCGTCCCCGACCAGGTCTCCAACATCATCGTCGCGCCCCAAGATTGGGTGGTCGCCGATCTGCCGCGGCAGCTCGCCGCACGCACCGGCCCGATTCGCGACATCGACTGGGCCCTGGAGAAGGACGTGCGTTCCGTCCTCGCGCGGCGGAAGGGGTTCGACCCGGACGACCGCGAGGGGATCTGGATGTGGGACACCTCGGTGAACTCGCTGATGTTCGGGCGCATGGTCGACACCATGCGCGACTTCTTCACCACGGTGGGCTTCATCACGCTGGCGCTCGGCGGCATCGGCGTCATGAACATCATGCTGATTGCCGTCCGCGAACGCACCCGCGAGATCGGGGTCCGGAAGGCGCTCGGCGCCACGACGGGCGCGATCATGCGGCAGTTCTTCCTGGAAGGCTTCTTCATCACCATCCTCAGCGGCGCGGCCGGGATAGGCATCGCACTGGCGCTCTGCGCCGCCATCAACACGCTGCCCATGCCCGAGCGCTTCGTCGGGATGATCCTGTCGCCCGAGGCGGCCGCGCTGACGGTGGCCTCGCTGGTCGGCATCGGCGTCGGCGCCGCGCTGTACCCGGCGCGCCGCGCGGCGGCGCTGCCGCCGGTCGAGGCGCTCCGGTACGAGATGTAGGCGATGAGCGCTCCTGTTGACGTCACCATCGCCAGGCCCGTCGTCGCGGGCCGCCGCCCGCGTCGGCCGGGCGTCCGGATCCTGCTGGAGATCGCGCGCGAAGCGGCGCTCGGCCTGTCCCGCAACCGGTTCCGCGCGGGCCTCGCGATGCTCGGGATCTCGTGGGGCATCGTGTCGGTCGTCATGCTGCTGGCGTACGGCAACGGCTTCCGTGACGCGCTGACCACCGGGTTCAGGAACGCGTTCGGCAGCGGCGTGGTCATCTCGTGGCCCGGCCAGACGAGCGAGCAGGCGGGCGGGGAGCGTGCGGGCCGTCCCGTGCGCGTCACCGTCGCGCAGGCGCTGGAGCTCGGCGAGCTGCCGCTCGTGAAGGCGGTCAGCCCGGAGCTCGTCGAAGAGTTCCCCGTGACCTTCGGGAACAAGCAGGCGTCCTATCTCATTCGCGCGGTCGCGCCGTCGTACGGATCGATGCGCCACGAGATTCCCCTGCCGGGCGGCCGGTTCCTCGACGAGGAGGACGTGCGGCTCCACCGGCGCGTCGCCTTCATCGGCTCCGAGGTGAACCGGAAGCTGTTCGGGGAGAGCGATGCCGTCGGACAGACCATCCGGATTCGCGGCATCAGCTTCGAAGTGATCGGGGTGATGAAGGAGAAGGCGCAGCTGTCGAACTACTTCCGCCCCGACGTGCAGTGCATCTTCGTCCCGTACACGACGGCGAGTCAGCTCTGGTACCAGGCGTGGGTCGACACGATTGTCTGGCAGGCCGTGGATCCGGGGAAGGAGCCGGCGGCCGACCGGCAGGTTCGCGAGTACCTGGGACGCGTCGCCCACTTCAGCCCGACCGACGAGCGCGCGCTGCGGAACTGGGGCTCGAGCGAAGCGGACAAGATCACGAGCGGCATGACGACCGGGCTGAAGCTGGTGCTCGGGTTCATCGGCATCCTGACGCTCGGCATCGGCGGCGTCGGCGTGATGAACATCATGTTCGTCTCGGTGCAGGAACGGACACGCGAGATCGGGATCCGGAAGGCGCTGGGCGCCCGCCGCCGCCACATCCTGCTGCAGTTCCTGCTCGAGGGGATCGCGACCAGCTTCGCCGGCGGCGCGATCGGAGTCCTGCTCTCGCTCGGGCTCGTCTGGATCTTCAGCCCGCGGCCGTTCCTCTCGGAGCTGCTCGACGACACCACCCGCTCGCTCGACATCCACCTGATGCTGTCGGCGGAGCTGCTGCTGGTGTGCACGGGCGTCCTCACCGCCGTGGGCCTCATCGCCGGCCTGCTGCCGGCGATCCGGGCCTCGCGCCTCGACCCCATCGAGGCGCTGCGATACGAGTGAGAACAGGTCGGATCGGGTCGGATCGGGTCGGATCGGGTCGGATCGGGTCGGATCGGGTCGGATCAGGTCGGATCGGGTCGGATCAGGTCGGATCGGGTCGGATCA
>CAYUPN010000217.1:0-4076 GCA_964446605.1 uncultured Bifidobacteriaceae bacterium
TCCTTCGCCCTTCGGGCTACGGAGGGCTTCGGCGGGATTGCGCTGGAGGACTGCGACATGGAGTCGCCCGTTGCCGCCTTCATGTGGGCGGGACCGTTTCTGGCGATCCTCTGTCTCCTCGCGGCGGTGGGGACGCGGCATCAGGGGTTCCTCATCGCAGCGGCGGTGGCGGTGCTGCCGTTCTCGGCGTATCTGGCGATGACGCCGCGGTTCCAGGGATGGGGGCTGCTCCTCGCCGTGCTGCCCGTCGTCGCATACGTCGCCGCCCGGCGCCGAGCGTGGTGGGGCGTCGCGGGGAGTCTTGCCGCCTTCGTAGGCTGGATCGGCTGGATCGAGTATCTGTTCTGGAGTCGGGTCTGACCGCTGATCGGTTGGTCTGCGAGCTCCGGCGTCCGCGCGACGATTGCGGCCGGACGAGGGCACACGTCGTGCACGAAGGGCGTACGCCTGATACAGTTGGGACGTCTCCTTCACTGAGGGGTCCATGGCCCGCGACATCTACGTCACCGAGAACGATTACGACCGGCTCGAGAACCTCGTGGCCGCGACCGGCGGGCGCGACAAGGCGCACGTCGAGCGGCTTGCCGAAGAGCTCGAACGCGCCCACGTCGTCCCGCCCGCCGAGATTCCGCCCGACGTCGTGACGATGAACTCGGAGGTCGAGCTGAAGGACCTCGACACGGGCGAGACGATGAGCTTCACGCTCGTGTTCCCGTTCCAGGCGAACTTCGAGCAGCGGCGCGTGTCGGTGCTCGCGCCGCTCGGGACCGCGGTGCTGGGCTATCGGGCAGGGGACGTGGTGGAGTGGACCGTGCCCGGCCGCACGCGGCGGCTGAAGATCGAGCGCGTGCTGTTCCAGCCGGAGGCGGCGCAGTCGTCGGGATGAGCGCCTTCGGCCTTGGGCCTTCGGCTGGCCCTGGGCTTTCGGCCTTTGGCCTTCGGCTGGCTTTGGGCTTTCGGCCTTGGGCCTTCGGCGGACCGGGCAATCCCTTCATCTCGCCAAGATCCGGACGATGTTCACTGTCACGCAGTGATCACGCAGCACGCTGTCCGCGAGGCCCGCGCACACGCAGGTCAAGAGACGACAGTGCTCATCATGACCGCGTGACAGCGAAGGTCGCTACTGAGAGCAGCCGGTTGCGGCTGTTGACGTCGCGCCCAAGGCCCAGAGCCTGAAGTCCAAGGCCAGCCGTAGGCCCAAGGCCGAAAGCCCAAAGCCAGCCGAAGGCCCAGGGCCGGTCAAGATCGGCCCCAAGGCCCAGTAGCTACGTCCGGCCAATCTGCAACTCCGGATGGCGCGCGCGGAGCATGCCGACCAGCAGCTCGTTGGTCTGCTCGGCGCGGCGCTGCAGCGCCTCGATGTGCGTGACGATTTCGCGCCGGATCTTTTCACGCGTGTCCCACGACCGATCGATGCGCGCGATCAGCTGGCCGGCGGTGATGCTGCCGAGCGGCGGCATGCTGATGCCCAGATCCTCGAGCAGTCCCGCGACCTTCGAGGCGTAGGGGAGCGGCGTGAACGGCGTGCCGCCGATCGCCGCGAAGATCAGGAAGTGCAGGCGCATGCCGACGGCGAACTCGAGCCGCCCCATGATGTCGATGAGCTGGCGCGGCGAATAGCGGCGCTTGAGGATCTGCGCGCGTTCCGGGTTGTGCATGTGCGCGACGACGGCGTGGCTGTGGCGGACGTCGCTGGCCTCCATCGGCACGAAGACGATGTCGGCGTCGTAGCGCTTGACCATGAAGTCGGCGGCGTTGGCCAGCAGCACGTGATACTCGTCGGGGTCGATGTCGGGCGCCGCCGGACCCGGCTCGCGCACGGAGAACCCGACGAGCCGCCGTCCCGGCTCGATCCCTTCCATCCGCAACGCATCCTCGGGCAGCGGCTCGGGGCCGAGCAGGAACGCCGGATCGGCGGTGAGCTGGATCTCGCGCGTCACGCCGACGTCCTCGAGCAGCTGCCGCCCGAGCCGGTCCCGCACGGTGATCATCGCCATCGGCGAGCCGTTGAGCGCCTCGCGCACCGCCTTGCGTGAGCTGGTCCAGGCGAGCGGGCCCGCGCTGATGGCGTAGACGAAGGTCGGGATCCCCTGCTCGTTGGCGAGGAACACCTCGCGCATGTAGTCCTCGGCGTCCCCGTCGTAGAGGATGCCGCCGCCCCCCAGGATGAACAGGTCGAGGCCGTGCATCGCCTGCGACATCTCGCGCCGCGTCATCGCCTTCGGCGAGATCGCGTGGTCGACGCCGTGGCGCCGCAGCGTGTCCTCGGGGTTGCGCGAGAGCACGGTGATTTCGGCCGGCACGCCGCTCGCGCGCAGCTTCGTGAGCATGCCCTCGAGGATGGCCTCGTCGCCGAGGTTCATGCCGCCGTAGGAGCCGGAGATCGCGATGCGGAGGCGTTTGTCCATGTGATGCCGCCGTGCATTGCCGGCCTGAAGGCCGGCCGTCCTGGTGTCGCGTGAGTCGCTGCCTGAAGGCCGGCTGTCCTGGGGATCTACAGCGGCGTGAGCTTCGGCCACTGCAGCTCGACGCCCTGTTTCGTGAGCAGCGCCTGGAACGCCTCGAGGTGCGCCGGCGTGTTGCGCACGGCGCGCGGCGTCAGGTTGCGATCGAGGCAGAAGGCGGCCAGCAGCCCGGCCGACTCGCCGATGTTCCACTCCACCGGATGCAGGCGGTAGCATCCGTTCGTGATGTGCGTCACGCCCAGGTTCTTGCCGCCCGGCAGCAGGTTCTCCATCCGCACCGGGATCATCGCGCCGAGCGGGATCTGGAACGGCCAGGCGGCGATGTCGAGGTAGCCCTGCCCGCCGACGCGCGGATGCAGGTCGATACGATAGCATCCGATGCCCACCGAATCGGCGAACAGCTCCGGGCCGTCCGGGCGGACGTCGTGCGCGATGTGCTGCTCGAGCACGGTGAACTCCGCGCGCAGCCGCCGCGACTCGCGGACGTACGGCGCCGGCGCCAGCCCGTCCACCGTGCCACCGACGACGTCGGCGCGCAGGCGCAGCCCGGGATAGCCGATGCCGCCGTCAGGGCGCGGCGCCTCCGTCTGCAGCCAGTAGAGCAGGCTGAGACTCAGCTGCTTCGCCGCTTCGGTGTTGCGCGCCTGCTCGGCGGCATCCACGCCGACGACGGGGCCGAACCAGTAGTCGTTCTGCGGCCAGTTGACGACGGTGATGTCGCTGGCGGCGAAGCCTTCGGTGAAGTTCGTCTTGTCGAGGATGCGCCGGAAGCGCCACCACGGCTTGTCGTCCTCCGACTGGAACAGCATCCGCGTCAACGGCTCGTGCGTTTCCGGTTTCTGCGAGGTCCAGCTGAGGAGGCGGCCGGGCCAGCCCGGCGGCTCGAACTCGCGCCAGAGCTCGTACTGCGCCGGCTTGTCGATGGTGTGGTCCTCGCCGGGCAGGTGCTCCATCGCGAAGCAGGCGGTGATCGACTGCTGGTTGCGAGGGTCGGCCTTCTCGGCCGCGTGCGGCTCGCCGGTCTCGGCGCGCGCCTCGGCGCCGAGGACGTGCTCGACGTCCGCGAGGTCGAGCAGGTCGCCGTAGGGCGTCGCGTCGATGAAGTAGTCCGCCTCGATCAGCCAGTTGCGCCCGGTGCTGAGCCCGCGCACCTCGACGCCGGTGATCCGGTCGCCGTGCGTCCAGGCGCGCAGCGGCCTGTACGGATGCATGACGATCAACCGGCCGCTCACGCGGTGCGGCGCCAGCATCTCGTTCAGGACGGCGACGGCGACGCGCGGGTCGTGACACAGCCGGCTCACCCAGCCGTTGCCCGGATTCAGCCGCGGGTCGGCGAGCGCCCTGGAGGTCAACGGCAGGTGCCGCCGGTAGTACTCGCGCACCCCCTTGCGCAGCGCGCGGTACGACGCCGTCGCGCCGTACTCCTCGATCCACGGATGCTCGTCCGGCGGCACGGCCTGATTGGTGAGCTGGCCGCCGATCCAGAAGGTCTCCTCGGTGAGCAGCACGCGGCGGCCGAGGCTCGCCGCGCCGAGCGCCGCGGCGCAGGCCCCGATGCCGCCGCCGATGATTGCGATGTCGGTTCTCAGAACTTCCATATCGGGTCGGATC
>CAYUPN010000218.1:0-4059 GCA_964446605.1 uncultured Bifidobacteriaceae bacterium
GATCAGGTCTGATCAGGTCTGATCAGGTCTGATCAGGTCTGATCAGGTCCGCGCGCCCGCTGCCACCCCACGGGCGCGCGATCAGGTCCCGCCCGCGCCTGCGCCGGTTGCGCGGGCGGATCAGGTCTGATCAGGTCGGCGCGTGTTGGCGGGCCTTCGGCCCGCCGTCAGCTACTTCTTGCTTTTTCTCAGTTCCGTCACCGCTTCCAGCACTTCGGCCGGGTGTTTCGACGGGCTGACCTTGTCCCATCGCTTCGCCACCTTGCCATCGGGGCCGATGAGGTAGGTGATCCGGGCGACGCCCATGAACTTGCGGCCGTAGAGGCTGCGCTGCTGCCAGGCGCCGTACTGCTCGGCGACGGCGTGGTCCTCGTCGGCGAGCAGCGGGAAATCGAGTCCGTGCTTCGCCGCGAATTTCGCCTTGCTGGCCGAATCGAGGACGCTGACGCCCAGGACGACCGCGCCGTGGCGGCGGAAATCGGCGTGGGTGTCGCGGAACCCGCACGCCTCGGTGGTGCAGCCGGGCGTGTCGTCCTTCGGATAGAAATAGAGCACCACGGGCTTGCCGGCGTAGTCCTTCAGCCGGTGGGTCTTCCCCTCCTGGTCGGGCAGCGCGAAGGCGGGCGCCTTCTTCCCTTCGTCGATGAGCGGCATGGACAGGATGATAGCAACTGCGCGCTGCCGGTCGGGCACGCTTCGCGTATCATTCCCGCCATGCCGACCCGACGCCAGTTCCTCCAGACCGCCGCCGCGCTCGCGTCCACTCCCCTGCTCGCCCGGACCGCCGCGGCGCAGCCGGCCGTCTCGCTGCCCGTACCCGGGCTCCTCGGGCTCGAGCTGTACAGCGTGCGCCATCAGATGGAGAAGGATCTGACGGCCGCGCTGCAACTGGTACGCAGCTGGGGATTCCGCCAGGTCGAAGGGGGCAACTTCTATGGCCGCAGCGCCGCGGAGTTCAAGGCGCTCCTCGACGGCCACGAGCTCGAGATGCAGAGCATGCTCGTCGGCTACGAGGCGCTGCGCGACGACATGGCCACCATCATCCGCAACGCGAAGACCATCGGCGCACGGATGATCGGGACCGCCTGGATTCCGCACCAGCGCCCATTCGGGCGGCAGCACGTCGACACCGCCATCCGCGACTTCGGCACCTTCGGGAAGGCGCTGCGCGCCGAAGGCCTCCGGTTCTTCTACCACGTGCACGGCTATGAATTTCAGCCGGACGGCGACGGCACGCTGATGGACACGCTGGTGAAGAACACGCCGGCGGATCTGGTGGACTTCCAGGCCGACGTCTTCTGGGTCCAGCGCGGCGGCGGCGATCCGGCCGCGCTGCTCACGCGCTATCCGAAGCGCTTCACCTCGCTGCACCTGAAGGACATGGCCCGGGACCTCCCCACCGGCGATCCGACCGGCGGCGCCCCCGACGAGTCCTGCGTCGTCTTCGGCACGGGCCAGATCGACTTTCCCGCGATCTTCCGCGCCGCGAAGGCCAGCGGCGTCACGCACTACTACATCGAGGACGAACATCCGGAATCGGACAAGCAGATTCCGCAGTCGTTGAAGTACCTGGCGTCGCTGAAGGTGTGAAGCGCAGATCGGATCCGGGTAGCTGGCAGCTGGCAGCTGGCAGCGACCTGATCGTCGCCCGCGCCCTTCCGCGGTCTCGTAGGGGCGGGGCTTCAAGCCCCCGCCCTCACGCGCGCGACCGCGAGCAGGATCAGCGAGCGGGCGCGCGGACCCGATCCGCCCGCGCTCTCGTTCACCGGCGCGGGCGGGACCTGATCCGACCTGATCTGACCCGATCCGATGTTGCCCCTCGGCCGATTTGACCGGATCGATCCGTTCCGATCTAATAGAGCCGCGCATGTCGCAGCTCACGGAGCGACCGTCCGGAGAATCCGCAATCGAGGCGCGAAGCGGGGACGACAGCCGACCTGAAGGTCGGCCCTCCTGGAGCGCGAAGGCGAGCGTCGTTCCAAAACCGAACGAATCCGCACTCGCCGACGGCGCAATCCGCAATCAATCCGCAATCCGAAATCCGAAATCCGCAATCGGGAAGCCGCTGCTGAAGTGGGCGGGGGGCAAGCGTCAGCTCCTGCCTGCCTTGCGCCGGTTCTACCCCGCCACCTTCCGCGCCTACTTCGAGCCCTTCGCCGGGAGCGCGGCGGTGTTCTTCGACCTCACCGCCGCCGGGCGGCTGGCGAACCGGCGGGCGGCGCTCACGGACTCGAACGTCGATCTGATCGGGTGCTATCGCATGGTGCGGGATCGCGCGGCGGAGGTGCTGCACGAGCTCGAGCAACTGGCCGCGGGGCACGCCGCCGGAGGGCGCATCCACTTCTACGCCGTGCGCGACCGGTTCAACGCGGCGCGCCTCGCGATCGGCGCAGGCGGCGTCGACGGCTACACACCGGAGCTCGCCGCGACGCTGCTGTACCTCAACCGCACCGGCTTCAACGGGCTCTTCAGGCTCAACGCGCGCGGGCACTTCAACGTGCCGATGGGGCGCTACGCCCGGCCGCGCATCGCCGACGCGGCGCTCATCGGCGCCGTGTCGGCCGCTCTCGCCGCGCCTGGCGTGACGCTCACGTCCGCGCCGTTCGACGCGGTCCTCCAGTCCGCGCGGGCGCACGACTTCATCTACTTCGATCCGCCGTACGCGCCGCTGAGCGCCACCGCGCGGTTCACCGCCTACACCGCCCCGCCGTTCACGCTCGACGACCACGCGCGGCTGCGCGACTGCGTCGTCGCGCTGGCGCGCCGCGGGTGCCACGTGCTGGTCAGCAACTCCAGCGCGCCGGAGATCGTCGCGCTCTACACGGCGCCGGAGGTCGTCGCGTCCGGACTGCGCATCCATCGCGTCCCGGCGCGCCGCGCCATCAACTCGCGTCCGTCGGCGCGCGGTCCCGTCATCGAGCTGCTGCTCACGAACATCCGGGCACGCCCGGCCTCCTGACCCGCAGAACCCCGTTGCGCGCCCGCGCAACGTGTCAACTGGCCGACACTTTAGTTCTACTTGCACACAGATATCTGACGGTCGGTCCACGACGGACTGCACGCAACCGCACATCGCGTCCCACGGCTGCGCGACGAGCTTTTGGCGCACGAGTCTTGCCAGAGGGATGGGCATGACTCCCCAGTCATCGCCCTTTGCCCGTCGTGTCCTCGTCGTGGCCGGTGATCCGACAATCGTCGCCGGTCTCGACGCGCTGTTCGCCATGCTGCCCGGCTATGTGACGAGCCGCGTGCCGACCCCGGCTGCCGCGCTCGCCGCGCGGGCCGACGCCTCCGTCGATCTGCTGCTGGTCGATCTTGCCGTCGCCGATGAAAGCGAGCTGGCCGACCTGTCGCGCGCCGACGGCGGCGACACGCCGCCCGCGGTCATCGGACTGCTCCGCCACGACTGCCCGCTCCGCACGACCGAGGCGCTGAAGGTCGGCGTGCAGGAGTGCCTGGTGCTGAGCGACCTGACGCCGTCGCGGCTCGAGCGCTCGCTCCGGCAGGCGCTCGAGCGCCAGCGCGTGCAGCAGCGGCTGGCCGACCTCGCGCTGCGCGACGAGCTCACCGGCCTCTACAACCGGCGCGGTCTGATGGCGCTCGGTGAACACCAGCGCCGCCAGTGCCTGCGGAACGGCCGGACGCTCGTCGTCGTGCACGTCGACGTGGATCGGCTGAAGGCCATCAATGACACGTACGGCCATCAGGCCGGCGATCAGGCGATCATGGCGACGGCCGCCATCCTCCGCTGCACGTTCCGGGAATCGGACATCGTCGGGCGCATCGGCGGCGACGAGTTCGTGGGCATCGCGGTCGACGCCGACGCGGCGGCCGCACATCGCGTGCAGCGGCGGCTGCTGCTCGCGCTGGAGGCGCACAACGAGCGCACGGGGACGGCGTTCCCGCTGTCGTTCAGCCTCGGCGCCTCGGTGCTGATTCCGCCGGCCGCGCCATCGCTCGCCTCGCTCATCGACGAAGCGGATCGGGCGCTGTACGCGATGAAGGCCACGCGCCCGCAGGCGCCGTGGCCGCCGCCGCCGCCCGCGCTGGCGATGCCGG
>CAYUPN010000219.1:0-4059 GCA_964446605.1 uncultured Bifidobacteriaceae bacterium
CTCTCACACCAGGCCTCTACGAAGCGCTCCTGACCAGCGCACTCGACAAGCGACTCGCTGAACTCGTCGCGGAACACGTCGCACCCGAGCTCCGTGACCTCGCCGATGCGGAGGCGGCTGACCGCCTGTCGCGACACGTCGCGGCGATCGTCGCGCGAGCGATTGAGGCGCTGCCAGAGCGCGGCCGAACCCGGGTTGGTGCGCAGATCATCTGCCGTCTGATTGACCTCCTCTCCACGCAGAGCAAGGCGGTCGACCGCGAGACGGACCTGCCGCTCGAGCCCGCGCGGGTGCTGGCGACCATCCTCCGCCGGAATCCGGATGGCTCACCGCAGGAGCTCGAGGCTCCCCTGACGCCGCTGCTGGACACGACGCTCCTGACGAACTCACGCGGAGAGCCGGCAGTTGGACGCGAGCTTCGCGCAGAGATTCACTCGTCCGACGCGATCGATGTCGTGATGGCATTCGTGCGGTGGAGTGGCATTCGTCCCTTCCTCGAGCCGCTTCGGCGCCATTGCCGCGACGGGAAGCCCCTCCGGGTCGTAACCACGACCTATACGAACAGCACGGAATTGCGTGCGCTCGAGGAATTGGCTGCGCTCGGGGCCGAGATCAAGGTCTCCTACGACACGAGCTCGACGCGGCTCCACGCGAAGGCCTGGCTGTTCCATCGGAATAGCGGCTACTCGACGGCGTACATCGGCTCGTCGAACCTGACCCATTCGGCGCTGGTCACGGGTCTCGAGTGGAACGTTCGCGTCTCCGGCGTCCGCAACCCGGACGTCGTCGCGAAAATGGCCGCAGTGTTCGACTCGTATTGGGCGAGCGGAGACTTCGTGGCGTTCGACCGCGACCAGTTCCTTCGCCGCACCGAGTCGGCCGAGCGGGAAGAAGCGATACGACTGAGCCCGGTCGAGATCGTCCTCATGCCGTTCCAGGAACGACTACTCGAGCAGATCGAGCTTGCGCGCTCGCTGGGACATCACAGGAACCTGCTGGTCGCCGCAACTGGCACCGGCAAGACGGTGATGGCGGCGGTCGACTACGCCCGACTTCGCAGTCGTCTGGAACGAGACCGCCTGCTGTTCGTCGCGCACCGTGAAGAGATTCTCGAACAGAGCCGAGCGACCTTCGCGCATGCGCTTCGGGATGCGAGCTTTGGAGAGCTGTGGGTGGGGGGTCGGCGCCCGTCCCGCTTCGAGCACGTCTTTGCGTCGATCCAGAGCCTGAACAGCTCCGGCCTCGAATCGTTGGAGTCACAGCAGTTCGACGTGGTGATCGTCGACGAGTTCCATCACGCGGCCGCGCCGTCGTATCAGATGCTGCTGGAACGGGTGGCGCCGCGAGAGCTCCTGGGGCTGACCGCAACGCCCGAACGCGCTGACGGCCTGGACATCCTGCGCTACTTCGATGGGCGCATCGCCGCCGAGCTCCGCGTGTGGGATGCCATCGACCAGCAGTATCTGGTCCCGTTCTCGTACTTCGGCGTACACGACGGCACAGACCTGCGAGAAGTGCCATGGAAGCGACGATCCGGCTATGACACGACGGCGCTCACCAACGTGCTGACGGCCGATCACGCGTGGGCCAGGCGCGTGATCGAGGAGCTTCGGCGCAAGGTCGGTGATCCGCTCAGCGTCAGGGCTCTGGGGTTCTGCGTCTCGATCGAGCACGCCCGCTTCATGGCGGAACAATTCCGGGCGGCCGGCATTCCGGCCGTGGCCGTCTGGAGTGACAGCTCCAGGGATGAACGAACGGCCGCCCTCCGCGACCTCGACGCTGGGCGCCTGAACGTCGTGTTCACGGTCGACCTGTTCAACGAGGGGGTCGATGTGCCGAACGTCGATACTCTGCTCCTGCTTCGTCCGACGGAGAGCCCCACGCTATTCCTGCAGCAGCTCGGACGTGGCCTGCGGCGGGCACATGGGAAGGCCCTTTGCACCGTGCTCGATTTCGTCGCCAACCATCGGCGCGAGTTCCGGTTCGACCGGAAGCTGCGCGCGCTCCTCGGAGGCACCAGACGCGAGGTCGAGCGCCAGGTGGAACGGGACTTCCCGTTCCTGCCGAGCGGATGCCACATGGAGCTGGATCCGGTCGCCCGCGAGATCGTGCTGCGCAGCATCCGCGAGGCAATCCCGTCCGAGTGGCGCTCGAAACGCGAAGAGCTGCGCTCGCTGGGTGACGTGCCCCTTGCGACCTACCTCGAAGAGACAGGGCTCGAACTGGAGGACATCTACGCGAACAGCCGGAGCTGGAGCGAGCTCCGGCGCGCTGCGGGCCTGTCCACCGAGCCGCGTGGTCCTGACGAGGATGCGCTCCTTCGTGCTGTCGGACGGCTCCTCCACGTGGACGACCTCGAGCGGCTGCACGCGTATCGATCGCTCGTCGCACGCCCCAACGCACCCCACCCGGTCACGGATCTCAGCGATCGAGAGCGTCGCTTCGCCCGCATGCTGATCGGTTCGATGACGACGCTACGAGGCGAGGCGTCGTTGGCCGACGGTCTCGCGCAGCTCTGGCGGCATCCTCAGGTTCGAAGCGAACTGCTCGAATTACTCGATCTGCTCCCGGCCCGCGTAGACCACCTGCACGCGCCACTGGATCTCGCGGACGCCCCCCTGGCCGTGCACGCGCGCTACACGCGTGCCGAGATTCTGGCGGCGTTCGACATCGGCACCGGTGTGCGGCCGGTCGCATGGCAGTCCGGCGTCTGGTGGGACGAGAACAGCCAGACCGACCTGTTCGCGTTCACCCTGGACAAGTCCGGCGGGTCCTTCTCCCCTACCACTCGATATCGCGACTACGCGATCAGTCCGGAGCTCATTCACTGGGAGAGCCAGTCCGTCACGTCGATCAGCAGCGAGACGGGACTGCGATACATCAACCAGGCCCACAACGGAACCAACGTTGTGCTCTTCGCCCGGGTGAGTACGAACGATCGCGCCTTCTGGTGCCTCGGTCCGGCAACTTACGTGTCCCATCAGGGAGAACGCCCCATCGCGATCACGTGGAGGCTCCACCACCGGCTGCCGGGCGACCTCTTTGCCGAGTTCGCAGCTGCGGTCGCTTGACGCACTCAGAGGTCACCATTTTGAGCCGCATTCGCGAAGGACGCTCCCGCGGGTGCAATGCAGCAAGTGGACGGCTCGGCAGTTTCTCGCAGCATCCTGCACAGCGCGCCACTTAGTGTCTTCCTGCTATTGAGCACTCCCCACACCCTGCCTACAATCCGGGCTTCCCTCCCCCACGAGGTGCCGTGCCACACATCGCTCTCCCCGACAATCTCCCCGGCATCACCAGCGGCTTCGCGTTCCGCCCCGACACCGCGAAGCCGATGCGCGAGCTGGCCCAGGTCCTGCTCCGCGGCCCGAGCACGCTGACGAGCGCCGAGCGCGAGATGATCGCGGCCTTCGTTTCGGACCGGAACGGTTGCCGCTTCTGCCACTTCAGCCATCGTGCGGCTGCGGCACACCTCATGGACGGTCAGTTCGACGTCGTTGACGCGGTGATGCGTGACGCCGAGGCGGCGCCGGTATCGCCGAAGCTGAAGGCGCTGCTCGCGATCGCCGGCAAGGTGCAGGACGGCGGCCGGCAGGTGACGACGGCCGACGTCGAACGCGCGCGGCGGGAGGGGGCCACGGACCTCGAGATCCACGACACGGTGCTCATCGCCGCCGCGTTCTGCATGTTCAACCGCTACGTCGACGGGCTCGCGACGCTGACGCCGACGGACGAGCAGCTATACGACGCGATGGGCCAGCGGATGGCGAAGGACGGCTATGCCCCTCCGAACCGCTGACGCGTCTCTCCTTCCGGATCGCGCCCACGCATGAGCGCATCGCCGGCTGCGGCTCCCACACTGCTGGACGGAACGACAGGCGCACGTGCCGCCCGCACGCCCTGGCTCCTGCTGACGCTGGTCGGCATGGGCGGCCTGTTCTCCGGCATCACGGGGCCGCTGCTGAGCGCGTTCGTGCCCCCGCTCGTGCGGGACGTTCTCGGCGACCAGCGCACGGCGATCGGCGTCGTGATGTCGATCGACAACGTGCTGCTGCTCCT
>CAYUPN010000220.1:0-4034 GCA_964446605.1 uncultured Bifidobacteriaceae bacterium
GATCAGGTCTGATCAGGTCTGATCAGGTCTGATCGGGTCTGATCAGGTCTGATCAGGTCAGATCAGGTCGGATCAGGTCGGATCAGGTCGGATCAGGTCGGATCAGGTCTGATCGGGTCAGATCAGGTCCCGCCCGCGGCTGCGGCGAGACCGCGGGCGGATCAGGTCCGATCGGGTCCCGCCCGCGCCTGATCTTTCTGCGCGGGCGGATCAGGTCTGATCAGGTCGCGGGCGGCGTTGCAGTCTTCGCAGCCGTGCGCCGGGTCGTGGAGGAACACCAGCGGATCGCGGGCGAGCCGCTCGAGAACGACCCGGACGACGTCGCGCGAGCGGGTGAGGCGGGCGTGTGCGTGTCCCACCGGCCCCTCGTGCTGGAGTCCCTGCTCGCGGAGCCAGCCATCGATGAGCGCGAAGCGCGCGCAGCAGCAGTCGTTCTCGACGTAGTCGACGCGAACCGGCCGTCGGTCCTCGAGCACCGTGCAATGCTTCGGCACGCCGTACGGGACGCCGGCGAGCACCTCGGCGAGATGGATTGTCGTATTCGCGTCGTGCCCGACGCCGAGCAGGAGGACGTGCGCGTCGAGCTCGTACGCACGGCCGATCGGGCTCTCGAGCCGGTGCGGCGGCGTGGGCCGCGGATCCGAGACGATGCGCGCGGCGTGCGGACCGATCGCGGCGAGGGCGAACGGGTGTGTGCTCCGCTGAACGCCGGGCAGCTGCCGGAACAGCTCCGCCGTCACACCGAGGTCCGCTGCGGCGGGCGTCCCCTCCGGATCGAACGGCACGTCATCGTCGTCTCCCCACGACGGCATGACGATCGTGCCGTCCGGCCCGGCCGCGGCTCGCAGCGCCTCGATGAGACCGGCGGGGCCGCCCACGACCGGACGGACCGCCCGGAACGACGTGTGGACGACCAGCACGCCCCCCTTCTCGACGCCGAGGCTGCGAAGCTGCGCGGCCACCTGTGACGGTGCGAGCGGCGTGCGGGCGCCGGGGCCTTCCTGCGGCATTTCCATCCGGTGATCTTGACCGGCCGAGGCCTCTTGGCAAGGATTGCGCCGGAGGCGCCATGCTCGACGATCTGCTCGAAGGGCTGCTGGGAGAAGTCATCTTCGGACGGTTCCGGAACAGCCGGCGCGGCCAGCTCTACTGGCGCATGTTCTTCGGCCTGCTCGGAACCGTGCTCGGGCTGATCGGCGCGGTCCACACCGCGGCGAACTTCGACACCGCGAACGTGCCCATGCGACTGAGCGCCGTCGGGCTGATGCTGGCGCTCGCCGCGTTCTCGCTGTTCAACGTCGCATTGCTGCGCCCCTGGCGCTGGCCCGGATTGTGGTTCGCCGCCAGCTTCGTGGCGCTGTTCGTGACCCGGATCGCATTCGGGCGGTCGTGAGAGGGCTGCGGGGCGAATGACGTCGGTTCAACACGTCGAGCCGATCGCGCGGACGCGGCAGCAGCGGCAGCAGGTGCCGCTCGCCGTCATGATTCCGCTGCTGGCGCTCGTCTTCGGCCTGCTCGTCACGGCCAACTCGGCCGGCTATCGGTTCGGCATCTCCGACCAGGCGTTCTACATTCCCGCCATCGACCTGGCCCAATCGCCCGACCTGTTTCCGCGTGCTCGCGTGCTGATCGAGGGGCAGGCGAGACTGACCCTCGTCGACGAGGCGATCGGCTGGATCTGTCGTGTCACCGGGCTTGCGCTCGAGCCCGTGTTCTTCGCGGCCTACCTCGGCACCATCGCCCTGTTCGCCGTCGGAATCGCGCTCGTCGGCCGCGTCCTGTTCCGATCGACCTGGGCGATTGCCATCCTGGCAATCGGGCTCTCGCTGCGTCACCGCATCCCGGAAACGGCGGCCAACACGTTCGAGGGCTACTTCCACCCGCGGCTCCTGGCGTTCGCCGTCGGTCTCGTCGCCATCGGGCTCTTCCTTCACCGTGCGCGCCGGGCGGCCGTGGTTCTCGCCGCATGCGCCGTCGCCGTACACCCCACGACCGGCGGCTGGTTCCTGGTGTGGATCGGCGTCGCGGCATGGGTGGGCGCGTCCGCTCGAGCCCGCTGGCTCGCCGGAACCGCGGGCGCGATCGCCGTGCCGGCCATGGCGCTGGCTGCGCGGGAGGAACTGGTTGCACGGCTGGCGATCATGGATCCGGCATGGACGGCCGCATTCGGCAGCCGCGACTACGTGTTCCCGACGTCCTCCTGGAATCTCGGGACCTGGCTGGCCCTGCTCGCCACGCCCGCCATCATCCTGGCCGTGTCGGCGTGGCGGCGCCGGACCGGCGAGCGCTCGCCATCCGAGCACGCCATCGCGATCGGCGCGCTGTCGCTGTTCGGCCTGTTCCTCCTGTCGCTGCCGTTCATCGCCGCGCGCGTGGCGCTGGTCGTGCAGCTCCAGACCTCGCGGGTCTTCTGGCCCATGGAGTTCCTGGCGACGGCCTACGTCGCGTGGGTGCTCGCCGAAGCGCCGTGGAGGACGGGGTCGACGCGCGTGCGCACGCGCGTCGTCCTGGCGGTTCTGATCGTCGCGGCGGTCGCCCGTGGCGTGTACGTGCTGCGCATCGAGCACGACAACCCACTCGTCGCCGTCCGGCCGCAGGAGACCGACTGGCATCGTCTCGGCCGCTGGATTGCCGCGAGTACGCCGCGCAGCGCACACTTCCTGGTCCATCCGGAGCACGTCTTCCGGTACGGGAGCAGCTTCCGCGTGGTGGCGAAGCGCGACGTGCTGGTGGAGGCGGTGAAGGACCGCGCCGTGGCCATGTACTCGCGCGAGGGCGCGCTGCGGCTGCAGGAACGGCTGCGGGCGGCAGGCGAACTCGACGTCGTCGACGAACGCCGCTTCGCGGCGCTTGCGGACCGGTACGACCTCGACTACCTCGTGACCGAGCGCCGGCTGAACCTTCCGATGGTCCACAGGGAGGGCCGGCTGCGTCTGTATTCGGCTGGACTGTCGGCTCCTCTCCGTGGGCCGACCACGCCCTTCTCCCCCCGCAATCGGCGTCGAGACCGCTGATCACTGCAATCTCACCTGATGCTCACGGTCTGATCAGGACTTGGCGGCGCCCAGTGGCGATCCTGCCGTCAAAGGAGCGCCCGAACCCATGTTGCATCCCTTCGCCACCCGACGCCGGCTGGCCATCGTGCTGGCAATCGTGATGAGTGTGGCCCTGGTGTTCGTCGGCCGATGGCTGAACGCGACGAAAATCGGCGGGCAGCAGCCGGCCGAACCTTTCCGCATCGCGGGCAACTTCTACTACGTCGGCGCGAACGACATCGCGGCCTACCTCATAACCGGGCCGGAGGGCCACGTCGTGCTCGACGCCGGTTACCCCACCACGGCGCGGATGATCATGGCGAGCATCGAGAGGCTCGGGTTCGACATCCGGGACGTCAAGGTGCTGATCAACTCGGAGCCGCATCCCGACCACGCGGGCGGGCTGGCGGTGCTCCAGCAGGCGTCGGGCGCCCAGCTGTGGGCGAGCGACGCGAGCGCCGACTCCCTCGCCGCGGGCGGCGACGACCCCGACCTCTTCCTGCCGTTGAGGGCCCTCATCTGGATCGGCGTCCTCGGCTACCCGCCCCCGCGGGTGGACCACCGGTTCGAGGACGGTGACATCATTCGCGTCGGACCCATCGCGCTCACCGCGCACATCACGGCCGGGCACACGCGGGGCTGTACCTCATGGTCCTTCCCTGTCCGTGACGGTGACCGCGTGCTGAACGTGGTCAGCGTGTGTGGCACGGGAATCCTGCAGTCGTTGCAGTATCCGGAGCAGAAGGCCGACCGCGAGCGCAGCCTGCGCGTGCTGCGAAGTCTCCCAGCCGATATCTGGGTAACGAACCACGCACGACCGTGGGGCCGGTACCGGAAGTTCGTCGCGAGCACGAAGGCAGACGACCCCGTGGAAGCGTTCGTCGACCCGGACGGCTACCGCGCGTTCCTCGATGCCGCCGAGGCGGATCTACGCGAAGGGCGGATGCACTAGAAGCAGGATGTCGACTGAAACGAGGAGGTTGGTACCGGTACGGGGAT
>CAYUPN010000221.1:0-3967 GCA_964446605.1 uncultured Bifidobacteriaceae bacterium
GATCCGACCTGATCCGACCTGATCCGACCCGATCCGACCTGATCCGACCTGATCCGACCTGATCAGACCTGATCCGACCTGATCCGACCTGATCCGACCTGATCAGACCTGATCAGACGACTTCGAGCACATCCCTCGTCGGCAGCGCCGGGAACGGCGCGTGCGGCTCGGTCTGATACCAGTACGCCACCGACGCGATGTCGTCCTGCCGCGGCAGGTAGCGGCCGCCGGACCGCCACCCGAGCGCCTGAATCGTCACGCGCAGATCGCGCGCGAAGCGGATCGGATCGGTGATGTGCCACCGGTACAACCCGAACCGCTGCTGCGACTGGTAGGCGCCGTCCGGGCGAATGACCAGCGGCAGCCCCGCGTACGGCGTCGTGAACTCCTGGTACTGCCGCGTCTGCCGGTTCTCGAAGTTGTACGAGCCGCAGAAGTAGTCTTCCGTGCCGGTGCCGCAGATGGTCGGGTGCGTGGTGTCCCCGTCCATGAAGAACTTGATCTCCCCTTCACCCCACCACCCGGTGTTGTTGACGCCCCAGCACATGTGCGTGCCGACGTAATGCCCTTCGCCGCGGATGCCCTCGACGATGGTGTAGTCCTCCTTGTACGGCAGCGGGTTCACCCGGCGGAACTGCGCGTGCAGGTACGCCGCATCGTCGGGAATGTCGGTGAGCGTGTAGTCGATCTGGTAGTACAGCGTCATCTCCTCGAGGCCGATGTTCTCGAACGTCATCCGGCAGGACTTGCGGAACGGCATCGTCCAGTAGGAGTTGAACGCGCTGCCCGGGTTCACCGCGACGGCGAGCGAGCTGATCTGCGCGTAGCGCCCCCAGCCCGAGGCGAAGAAGTCGCCGACCGGACACTCGATCGACGGCGAGGTCTCGCCGTCCCAGTAGACGCGGACGATCGAGTACCGCCAGTGCCCGGTGGGCGTCATCCAGATGTGCTGGATCGCGCCGGGGCCGGCGATGTCGGCCAGCGTGAACGTCTCGCCCGGCTTGATGCGGACCGACGGCGAGATCTTCCAGCCGGGTCCGAGATCGCGCGCCGCGTTGGCGCCGGTGCCCGTCGTCGCGCGGGCGCCGCCTCCCTTCTCGCCCGTGAAGTTCTCCGGGCTGATCGACCGCGACTGCGCGTTCGACAGCCGGAACAGATCGCCGACGCCGGTCGTCAGGCCATTGAACGTCCGCGCGGGGCGCGCCTGGGCGGCCGAGGCCGTCCGTGCACGTCCGAGCAGTCCCGCAGCTCCGATTGCCGACAACAGCGCGCGACGGTTCATCACAGAGTCCTCCCGGTGAATGGACGACGGAACGGACCGGTGACCGTGCGGGCCGTTCTCGCGTGCGCGTAGCCTATCCGCCGCCGGCGGACATCCGCAACTGCGGGGCTGCTGCCGACCGCCTCGCTGTTGGCCGGACTGAAGTCCGGCCCTACTGCCTACTACTCAGAACTGGAAATAGATGAAATCCATTGAGGCCCGGCTGCGGAACACGAGGATCCCCACGAACAGCAGCCCCGCCAGCAGCCCCTGCCCGGCGAGCCAGGCCAGGCGGACGGGGGTGCGCGCCGGGGGCGGGTCGAGGAGCCGCGGGCCGCGGAGCCATTCGGACCAGATGCCCTGGACGAGGAGCGGCAGCGCGTAGAGCCCGGTGAGCAGGGCGAGCGAGAGGCCCGCCTGCACGTCAATCGGGGGCGCGCCGGCAGGCGTCAGCGTGAGGCCGCGCAGCAGCATGGCGATGTCGTGCTCGCGGAACATCAGCCAGCCGACCTGCACGAGCACGAACATGCCGGCCATCTGCAGCGGCGCCAGCCAGGCCGGCACGCGCACGGGCACGAACTGCCGGACCAGACGCTGTCCGACGAGCAGCAGCCCGTGGTATCCGCCCCAGAGCACGAACGTCCAGTTCGCGCCGTGCCAGAGTCCGGACAGCAGGAACACCATCATGATGTTCGCGAGCTCGCGCGGCAGGCCGCGGCGCGATCCGCCGAGCGGGATGTAGACGTAGTCGCGGAACCACGTGGAGAGCGAGATGTGCCAGCGGCGCCAGAACTCCTGCGGCGTGCGCGCGAAGTACGGGTTGTCGAAGTTCACCATCAGCTCGAACCCGAACCAGCGCGCGACGCCGCGTGCGATGTCGCTGTAGGCCGAGAAGTCGGCGAAGATCTGGATGCCGAAGGCGAGCACACCCGCCCACAGGACGAAGAACCCGGGAGCCTCGACGGCGAACACCTTGTCGGCGATGAGGCCGACGTTGTCGGCAATCACCAGCTTCTTGAAGTAGCCCCAGGCGACGAGCAGCGCGCCGGTCCGCGCGGCATCGGCCGAGAACCGCCGGAGTGCTTCCACCTGCGGCAGCAGCGCCGACGCGCGCTCGATCGGCCCGGCGACCAGCTGCGGAAACAGCGCGACGAACGTCGCGACGTCCACGAAGCTCCGCCGCGCCCGGAGCTGCCCGCGGTAGACGTCGACGGTGTAGCTGAGCGCCTGGAAGGTGAAGAACGAGATGCCGACCGGCAGCGTGACCTCGAGTGTCACGCGCGAGGCGGGCAGGCCGGCGGCTTCGAGAAGCGTGGCGATGCTGTCCGCGAAGAAGTTCGCGTACTTGAAGTACCCCAGCATGCCGAGGTTCGCGGCGATGCTGGCGCCCAGATAGATCCGGCGTCGCGCCGGGTCGTCCTCCATCCACCGCGCCGCCCAGTAGTCGACCGTCGTCGAGAACAGGATGAGCCCGAGGAACCACGGGTGCACCCAGCCGTAGAACACGTAGCTGGCGACGAGCAGCAGCCAGTTCTGCGCGCGGTGCGGCAGCCGCCAGTACGCCGTGAAGACGAGCAGGAAGAAGAGGACGAAATCGAGGCTGTGAAAGATCATCGGAAGAACGGCGCGAGCTTCACGGCGAACAGCTCCGTGTACCGGCGCCGGGTCCAGCCTCCCATGTGGTCGCCGTCCTTGTACCAGTCGAGCGTGTAGTCCGGATCGCCGGTGAAGTCGTGGAAGCCCGCGCCGTTGGCATCCAGCCAGGTGCGCAGGTCCGCGATGTAGCGCTGGAGCGCCGGCGACTCGGCGGGCGCTCCGTGGGGACGCGGCCGGCGCTGCACGCGCACGAAGCAGAGACGCACGTCGTGCTCGCGGGCCAGGCGAACCATCTCGGGCAGGATCGACGCGTCCAGCACCGAGGGGAAATCCAGCTTGTCGTCATCGGCCGTCGCCATGTCCGCCGCGACCGTGGGGCGCAGCCGCTCGAAGGCGAACAGCTCGTTCATCTCGTCCTCGAAGGCCCCGGCCTGGTCGTCGCCCGCGACGAACCGGGCCGGGAGGCCGCGCAGCCAGGCGTCGGCGCGACGGCCCACGACGCCGGAGCCCGTCAGCCGCTCGATGGCACGGTGAACCGGGTGCCACCCTCCGAGCTGCCGCTTCGCGATGACCGCGTCGAGCTCCGGCTCCGTGTCGTGCGCGATTCGATCCAGCGACCAGCGGAACGCCGGATCCAGCCGGAACATCACGTCGGTGAGGTTCTCGTCGCGGAAGAACACGAACACGGTCTTCGGGCGCAGCCCCGAGCCGAGCACGACGTTCTTCAGCGCGAGATACCAGTAGGCGGAGCCGGTGCCCGGCTGCATGACCCACCAGGAGCGATAGCCGAGCCGGTCGGAGAGATGCTGCGGGTCGATGCGCGATCCGAGCATCGAGTCGCCGATGAAGACGTAGTCCGGGCGGACGCTGCGCAGCTGCTCGGCGATCGAGGGGTCGAACGGCGCGCGTTCGAGGAACGGGTCGAGCGACGGCAGATAGCTGGGCGCGGCGTCCCGTGTCAGCTGGGAGGCCAGCGGCCGGAGGCCGAGCGGCACGGTCAGGGCGAGGAGAACGACGAAGGCCAGTTCAAGCCGCGAAGTGTGCACGTTCTGACATTATGCAGGGAGCAGGGGCAGGGATCAGGGGCCAGGGGTCAGGGGTCAGGGGCCA
>CAYUPN010000222.1:0-3887 GCA_964446605.1 uncultured Bifidobacteriaceae bacterium
TGCCCCACACCAGGCTGTCCGCACTGCCCCACACCAGGCTGTCCGCACTGCCCCACACCAGGCTGTCCGCACTGCCCCAGACCAATGCGCTGCCCCAGACGAGGCTGTCCGCACTGCCCCAGACCAGCGCACTGCCCCAGACGAGGCTGTCGGCACTGCCCCAAACCAAGGCACTACCCCAGACAAGGCTGTCAGAGTCTGCGTGAGCGACTACCGGAAGCACTGGTGAGCTCGCGGTAAACAGCATAGAATTCGTGACGGGTTCTCCCGCTACCAGTAGCGAACCGGTATCCCCCGGTCCCCACTTCGCCATCTGAACCGCCGCCGCGGCATTCACCGCCCCCGCACCCGCGCCCACAATCCCCGCGTCCGGCAGGAACGAGCTCGAGAGCTGCAGCGCCAGGCGCACCTGCAGCGGCGTCAGGCCCGGGTTCGCTTCCAGCACCAGCGCCGCCGCGCCGCTCACCACGGCCGCCGCCATGCTGGTCCCCGACAGCTCGAACACCCCGTGCTGCCCGTTGGCCGCCACCAGCCGCTCCGGATACTTCTTCGCCAGCGTCGACCCCGGCACGTACAGCGACCCCACGCGACGCCCCGGCGCCGCCAGATCCGGCTTCAGCAGGTTGTCGTAGAGCGTCGGACCCCGCGAGCTGAAGTCCGCGACGACGTCGTCGCTGCGCTGCGGCGTGCCCTGGTCGTCCAGCGCGCCGACGGTCAGCGCATACGGCGAGTTGCCCGGCGACGTGATGCCCCCCAGCACGAGCCGCCCGTCCGTGCTCTTCCCGTAGTTCCCCGCGGACACCACGACGACGAGGCCGGCGCGATACGCGCGCTCCACGGCCTGGCACAGCGGGTCGTCCGCATAGCTCTCGTACACCGGACGCCCGAGCGACAGGTTGATCACCCGCAGCCCGTACTTGGCCCGGTTCGCGATCGCGAAGTCGATCGCGTCGATGACGTCGCTGACCCTGCCCGAGCCGTCCGGCCCCAGCACCTTCAGCGAGAGGATGTGCGCCCCCGGCGCCACGCCCGCATACCCGTCGCCGTTGCCCGCGACGATGCCGGAGACGTGCGTGCCGTGGCCGAGCGCGTCCTGGCCGCGGCCGGCGTCGCGCGTGAAGTCGAACGCCGCGACGACCTTGCCCGCGAGCGCCTGGTGGTTCGAGACGCCGCTGTCGATCACCGCCACGCCGACGCCGCGCCCGGTCACCGCCGCCAGCCCGAGCGCCCCGGCCCACGCCTGGTCCGCCCCGGTGGTGACGTCGACGGTCGAGAGCATCGACCGCACCAGCGTGTCGCCGGACAGATGCCCGACGGCCGGATCGGACGCCAGCGCCTGCAGCTGCTCGGACGTCACGCGCAGGACCGCGCCCCGGCGCAGCCGCTTGGTCACCGCCACGCCGTGCTTCGCGGCCACGGCGTCCACGGTCGCCGCGTCCGCCTGGAAGATCACGTCGCGCGCGCCCGACGCCCCGCGCGCCAGCGCCTCCGACAGATCGCGCGAGAGGCGCGCCTTCGGTCCGGCCAGCGCCTCACCCGCCGTCCCCAGCACCATGGCGCCCGCAAGCGCCACCCCCAGCAACAACCGACGCGACATGATCGTGTCCTCGCCCTTCGGGCCCGTGCCTAGACCGACGAGGCGTCGCGCGAGCCCGCGCGCGCCTGCGCCGCCGCCGCCCGTGGCAGCGATTCGATGAGCACCCGCTGGCTCCGTCCCAGCGTGCGCACGGTGTACAGCCGGCCGTTGCGAATCCAGTTGTAGACGGTCCGGCGCGAGCACCCCAGCAGCTCCGCCGCGCGGTCGATGGTCACGCTGCGGCCGATCCGGGGCTCCACAGTGGTCGAAGTGGTGTTCGCCATTGCGATCGAAACGCCTCCGAGCCTCCGGCATGGCGAAGGGGATGCCACCGGCCGGGCTTGCGACGGGCGCGAGCGGTAAGTGACTGATGGCGCGTGGGTTGCGTGGTGAGGGAGGCCGGACACTCGCGCCCGCGGCGGCGGGCGCCCATCGGCCAATGGATTGTCCGGCTGTAGCGCAGGGCTGCCGCGGATTGCACGGAATCTTCGGCCGGCCCCGATTTCCGGGCATCCGCCCCGTACGGCCGCGCTTGGCGACCGGCCAATGGATTGGCCGCGTCGGCTAAGATGTTGGCCGGATTGATGAGCTCACGCCGCCTTTTCTTCGCCCTCGGCGCCGCCGCCGTCCTTCTCCTTTATGTACTGTTCCGCGGCCCGGCGCCGGGGCCGGCGGACGGCACGGCGGCCGGCGGCGAGGCGCCCGACCCGGTCCGCGGCGGCCACCTCACCGCCACGCTCCGCGCGGAGCCGCGCACCCTCAACCGCCTCGTCGACGCCGCGTTCCCGACGCACCTGCTGAGCCTGCTCACCGGCGCCCGCCTGGCCCGCATCCACCCGGTCACCCAGGAGCCGGAGCCCTGGCTGGCCGAGTCGATCGCGGTCGCCCCCGACGCCCGCAGCCTCGAGGTCCGGCTCCGCCCGGACCTCCGCTGGTCCGACGGCGCCCCGCTGACGGCAGACGATGTGGCGTTTTCGGTGAGGGCGGCGTACGAGGCGACGGGGAGCGTGCTGGGGGACTCGCTGCGCGTGAACGGCCAGCCGCTCACCGTGCGCGTCGAGGCCCCCGACCGGATCACCATCCTCGCCCCCGCGCCGTACGCGCCGCTCCCCCGCCTGCTCGACGCGCTCCCGATCCTCCCGAAGCACGTGCTGGAGGGGGCGCTCGCGGAGGGGACGCTCGGCGCGCGCTGCACCCCCCGCGAGCCCTGCCCCTCCGCCGGCCCCTTCATCGTCTCGCGTTACGACGCCGGCGAGCGGATCGTGCTCGCGCGCAACCCGCACTACTGGCGCACCGGCGGGGACGGATCGCCGCTGCCGTACCTGGACGGGCTGACGCTGGCGATCGTGCCCGACCAGAACGCGGAGCTGCTGCGCCTGACGTCCGGGAGCGTGGACCTGACGCAGTCCGAGCCGCGCGCGGAGGACATCCGCGTGCTGCGCGAGGCGGCGGCGGCCGGGCGCGTGCGGCTGGACGAGGCGGGACCGGGGCTGGACCGGCAGATGCTCTGGTTCAACCTGGGGCCGGCGCCGATCGACCCGGCGCGCGGGTTCCTGCGCGACCGGCGGTTCCGCCAGGCGGTGTCGCTGGCCGTCGACCGCCAGGGGTTCGCGGACACCGTGTTCCTCGGCGCGGCGGACCCGGCGCCGTTCCCGGTCACCGCGGCGAACCGCGCGTGGCACGCGGCGGACCTGCCGGCGCCGGCGTACGACCCGCGGCGCGCGGCGGAGCTGCTGGAGGCGATGGGGCTGGAGGACCGCGATCGCGACGGCGTGCGCGAGGACGCGGCCGGGCGCCCGGCGCGCTTCACGGTGCTGGTGCAGGCCGGCATCACCGCCGCCGAGCGCGGCGCCTCGTTCCTCCGCGACGCCCTCGCCAACCTCGGCGTCGCCGTCGACATCGTCCCGCTGGACCTGGCGGCGATCTTCGGGCGGTGGGGGTCGGGGGAGTACGACGCGATCTACCACTTCCTGCAGATGACGGACACCGACCCGGCGGGCAACCTGGATTTCTGGCTGTCGCGCGGCAGCGCGCACCTGTGGCATCCGCGCCAGGCGAAGCCGGCCACCGCGTGGGAGGCGGAGATCGACCGGCTGATGCTGGCGCAGGCGGCGTCGCCGGATCGCGCGGAGCGCGTGCGCCTGTTCCACGAGGCGCAGCGGATCGTCGGCGAGGAGAACCCGGCGATCTGGTTCGCCGCGCCGCGGGTGTACGTCGCCTACTCGACGCGCGTGGGTGGCGTCGTGCCGGCCGTCACGCGCCCGCAGGTGCTGTGGAACGCCGACGAGCTCTGGGTGAAGTAGGGCCGAAC
>CAYUPN010000223.1:0-3881 GCA_964446605.1 uncultured Bifidobacteriaceae bacterium
TGATCTTCGAGCCGGCGGGCGTTCGCAATACCGGCAACGTGGTCGATGAGGCCTTTACGGCGCCACAGGGTGTGAGAATCTAGGCGGCCGCTGTCGGCACGAGGTGCCATCGTTGGACTCGGTCCGCACCGAACCCCCTGGCTCTGAAGTGCCGACCTGAAGTTCGGCACTGCGTCAATACGGCTCCGTGGCGTCGAACTCCAGCTGCTCCACCTCGAAGTCCGCGTACTCGATCGTCTTCCCATCGACGACCCACGCGGCGACGATGCGGTGGGGGACCAGGATGCCGTCCACGGCCCTGAAGTCGCCGATGCGGCCGACGAACGGCGTCAGCACGCTCGTGCCGCCGCCGGTGTCGCGGTAGCGATCCGCGGAGAAGGTCACGGGCAGGTCGTCGGGGCCGAAGGTGAACTCGCCCGAGACGCTTCTGCCGTTCACGTCCAGCGTCGCGCTCGCGCGCTCGTCGTCGATCGGGGACCACCGGACGTGGCGATCGTCGAGAAATGTCGTCGGGAACCATGCCATCTCGCCGAGCAGCCGGAGGAGGGCTCCCTGATCGAGTTGCGGACCGGTGGCGTCGGCCAGCGTGAACGTCGACTCGAGCCGGACCAGCATGTTGCCGGCGCCGGCCACCGATCGATCGCGCGCGTCGACCCAGAAGCCGGGGAACATTCGCACGCGCCCCCACCAGATGAAGCCGGGCGGGCTGGCGGAGAAGTACTGCTGGCCGCGGATCGGCACCCACGAGCCGTCGAGCGACGGGCGGAAGCGGCCGCCATGGCGGAGACGTACCGATCGGATTCCGGCCGTTCGTCCGGGGATGGCCTTCGCGAGGTATCGCTGAACGGGCGCCGGCAGGCTGGAGATCCGGTCAGCGGAGAGCGGAGGCGCATCGCGCGAGCCTTCGAGGAGCGCGCGCGCTTCCTGCACGACCCGCCGGCCGAAGCGCACGCTGTTCAGCGACGCGACGGTTCCGGCGAGGCCGACGATGGTGACGGCGACCCAGCAGATTACCCACCACATAGTCGTCAGTGACCCTGTTCTCACTCGTGCCTGCTGCTCAGCGCGTTTCCGGCACCCAGTATCCCTTCCGTGCCCGCACCTTCCCTCCGCCCCGGACCTTCACGCTGAGCCGATGCCACCCTGGCGTGCGCGGCCCTGATGGCGTGAAGCTGAGAAGGTACCGGCTGCGGAAACTCTCGAGGATCGTTGCGAAGCGAGCGGCGAGTCGATCGACGTCCGGCTCGCGGATCACATCGCCTCCCGTCTCCTCCGGCAACGTGTCCAGCGCGTCTGCCGGCCTCGTGATTGTCACCAGGTAGACGCTCGCACCGCTCCGTAGCGCAGTGTTGATGGCCACGTCCGCGGTCAGGAAGCTGGCCGTGTCGAGCCCGTCGCTGAACACGATCACCAGCGGCCGGCCGGACTCACCCATCGTCAACAGCGTGGCGGCGTGCACGGCGTCGACGAGCGAGGTCTCGCTGCTGTCGTCCGGCTGCAGGAGCGATGATGCCAGCGCGGGGAAGGGGGTGCCGAACGGCATGCGCAGCCGGACCCGGTGCGTGAAGGTCAGCAGGGCCACGCGATCGCCCGGCTGCATCAGCGCCGCGATCCGGGCGCACGCGGCCTGCAGGGCGGCGTGCTGCTGCGGAAGAAGGCTGTCGCTCATATCGAGCGCGAGCACGACCGAGAGCGGGACCGAGCCGGGGCTGACGAGCTCGACAGCCTGGCGGACGCCGTTGTCGGAGATCTCGAAGTCGGCCGCGGTGAGCCCCTCGACGGGACGTCCGTTGCGGGTCACCTCGACGTCGACGCGAACGGACTCCACGCGGGCCGCGAACGTCGGCTGTTGTGCCCGCACCGACGCCGGCGATTGCACGAGGGCAAGGAAGCCTGCGATGACGATGCCTGCCCGAAGCGGGCGTCGCCATGCCTGCGCGGTCATCGGCGCACCGCCGCGAAGAACGAGGCGAGCCGCGAATCGGCATCCGGGGCCCGGAGCCGCAGATGGAACCACCACGGATCCTGAGGCGGCGCCGCTGCGTCTTCGTCTCCGGCCGCGAGGAATGCCAGCGCCTCGTCGACGCGTCCCTGAAGGAGCGCGATGCGGCTCAGCGCAATCCGTGGCGTCTGGGCGGTGGGAAAGAGCCGGGCCGCGCGCTCGAAGCGCTCGCGTGCCGCCGCGAGGTCTCCGCGTCCCTCGTGCAGCCGGCCGAGCAGCAACGCGCCGTAGTACTCGAGAAACGGCTCCAGCGACGAGGCGAGCGCCTCGTGCAGCAGCGGCGCGGCCGCGTCGGGGCGCCCCTGATCGATCAGGACATGCGCGAGTCGGATACGCGCTTCGTGAAGGCCGGAATCGCGCTCCAGCGCCTTGCGGAAGAGCGCCTCGGCCTGCTTCCGCTCGCGTGATGCGTCCGACGGCATTCGGGCATCGTCAGGATGTGCCTGCCGTTCCTCCGGCGTGGACGACGGGTCTTCGTCGACACCGATGCCGGGTCGACGGTACGCGCGGCGCTGCAGCTCGTTCGGCACGCGGCGCCACCGCTGATGTCCGGCCCTGAACGCCTGCACGCGAGCATCAGCGTAGGCCTGGTGGAGCGTGCCTTCGTACAGCAGCAGTTCCGGGAACTGCTCGCGCCACGACCGGGCGGCGGTGAGCTGGCGCGTCAGCTCCGCGTAATCCGCCCACGACAGGAAGAGCGCGCAGGTCGCATCGAGCCACGCGCGCACGATCGCGTCGCGGCTGAGGCGAAACGGCGTCTCGCACGCGGGATCCTGATTGATCGTCTCGAATGCGGGGACGGGGCGGCGAATCAGCTCACGCCCCACCTCCCAGTGCCAGTTGATCACGGCCCGCCCGTCGTCGCGCCCGTCACGCAGGACCCGCCGGCCGCCGACGCCCTGTTCGGCGAGCGGCTGCAGTTCGCGGTACACGATCGCGAGGTCGGTGTGGAGGGCGAGCGCCCGCGCGAGCCGCGCGTCGCACAGCGGCGTGCGGACGACACCGCCCATGACGTCGTCGAACGACCACATCGCGATCGTGCGCAGCGCCTGATCGATCTGTCCGGGAACGTGGGTGTCGACGGCGTTCTGCCAGGTCTCCTGCAGGACCTCCGGCGGGCGGGCGGATTGGCCGGCGACGGTGACGGTCCCGGACAGGAGCAGTACGAGCACCGTCCGGAGTACGGGCATGGGCACTCCGCGGGCAGGCAGGCTGGCCTGCGCAGTATGGGACGAGGCGTGCCGGTGGATCAAGTCGAAGCAGCCGGCCGTTCATCGTCTCGGTGTACGACGAGCCGGTTTCTGAAGCCGAAGAGGTCCAGCTGCTTCCGGCGAGCCCCTGCCGGGCGGCTACTGCTTCGTGGCCGTGAACGTGCCCTCTACACCCGCGACCGCAATCGTGCCCCTCATCACGCCGGCTTCGTCCAGCTTGCCGGTGAAAACGAGGTGGTACAGGACTCCTTCCGCCTCCGTGTCGTACTCGAACACGACGAGAGCGTCCTTCACGCTGCCGGTGACGGGGACGTTGGCCGTCTCGAGCGCGGCGGTTCCGGAGAGCGTCTCGCCCTCCTGCGTCAGGTCGCAGGTGAACTTGACGGGATGGCCGTAGACGTCGCCGTCGACGTTCCAGGTGCCGGACACGTCGGCCGCATGGGCCGCCGTGACGGAGAGGGCGAGCAGGCAGAACGCGAGCAGCAGCGTCTTCATATGGTCCTCGGGGAAAAGATCGCGACAACGTGCGGCGGTGCGGCGCATCCTGTCACCGGTCGAGACGGACTGTCAACGGAAGACCGCAGGACCGCAGGCGGATACACGGTCGAGAGACTGCAAGAGCGCCGTGACAGGTGGGTCACTGGCTGGTGGGGTATTGCACGTGCTAG
>CAYUPN010000224.1:0-3703 GCA_964446605.1 uncultured Bifidobacteriaceae bacterium
TCCCGGCTTCGCGGGTTGACCTCTGACCGGCGGAACGACGCGTCCGTCCAGACCTCGATCCGCTGCGCGGCGTTGGTGTAGGGCCGTGGCACGTCGACTTCCCATGTCTCGCCGGCCACGAGTCTCCTTTCCTCGCGCCACGCACCCGATGAGACGACGACCTGGCCGGTGGCGGCCGCGATGCGGAGTCGCAGGCGTGTCGACGGACTCTTCGGGCCGGATGGCACGACCGTGACACGGTGCTCGCCGGCCGCCGTCCAGATGCCGGAGGGCTCGACGTACGCGCGGCCGTCGACGAGATACAGGACGCCCGATTCGGTCGCGGACGCACCGGTGGCGCGGAGGTCGCAGTCGACGGCCGGGCCGAGCTCGATTGCGCGCAGCGTGACGGCCTCCACGCGATCGCGGGCGGCCGGATCGGCGTCGACGAACAGCTGCACGGCTCCAGCCGGCAAGTCGAACTCGCAGCGATCTGGGCCGGACGTGCCCTCCAGCCGGCACACGGCAATCGGCGCGTGCTCCGGGCGTCTCACGGTGACCCGGAGCTCGACGTGTGCATTCGTGGCCAGCGTCGCGGTGAGCCGGTAGCGTCCCGGCGGCAGGTCGTGCGCGGTCCAGAGCGGGCTGTCCTCGCGCCGTGTCCGGCGGCTCGCATCGGCGATCGCGAGCTCACCGATCGCGTCGCGCGCATCCTGCACGCGCAGCGATCGCGTCCAGTACGCGCGCAGGCCCGCTTCGCACGCCCGTCCAGCCACCCACACGGCGCCGGCGCCCGGATCCCGTGGCTCGTGCCCTGTCGTCACCCACCCCGCAGCTGCGCCGCCGCTGGTCACGGCGACGGCACAGAGACCCGCCGCGAGCGCCCACGCGCCCGGCCGCAGCCGGAGCCGCTCGATCAGCGCCAGCAGCGCGAAGCCGGCTGCGCCGACGAGCGCCAGGATCGCGGCGAGCCGAACGACAGTGGCGACGTCGCCCTGGAAGAAACTCGGGAGCGCGAACGTGAGGTTCACCACGCGCGAGGCGGCGAGAACCCACAACGCGTGTCCGTCGCGCCAGTTGTAGACGAGCGCGCCGCGATCGACCACCGCCAGCACACCCGTGAGCGCCAGGCTGACGCCGAGCAGCAGCACGGCGCCGGTCCTTGCCGCACGGCTCCGCGGCGCATCCCACCAGGCCGCCAGCGGCAGCGCCATGATCGGCAGGACGGGAACGAGGAAGCGCGCGGGTGAGCTGTGGCCGCCCCACCACATGGTGAACCCGGCGACCGCCAGGACGTACGGCACGACGATCGTCGCGAGCTCGACGACGAGGCGGCGGGAACGACGCCAGAGCGCGCCGAACCCGAAGACCGCGACGAGATGGACAGGCGCGTTCGGCAGCAGGCCGAACTGCTGGTCGAGGAACAGGCCCGCCAGCCCGTGCGGAATGCGCGCGAGCCTCAGCTGCGAGACGAAGCCGTACGGCGCGCGTGGGTCCCAGACGCCATAGATGGCCTTGAAGTAGTAGAGCCAGAGAAACGCGCCGATGATGGCGGGGACCGCGAAGGCGGCGACGAGCGGCAGACGCGAGCGCCACGATTCCGGCGAGGGACGTTCCTCCGAATCCGATCGCACACCCGGCCAGAGGATCCGGCCAATGACGATGAGACCGAGCGCCGCCGAGAGGAGTGCGTAGCGCGTGTGCAGCCAGGGAAGCAGCGCCAGCAGCACGCCTGCCGTGACTGCCGCGCGCATGTCGATCGCGCGCTCGCGCACGATCGCCATCGCCACGACAGCGACCACGATGACGGCCCCCGGTCCGTCCGGGAAGATCGTGAACGCCTGGAAGAAGAAGGGCACGGACAGCACGACGCCTGCCGTCGCGAACCACGCGGCGCCGCGGCTGCCGCCGATTCTTCTCGCCGCGTTCCACACGACGAGCGCGCCGATCGCGCTCAGCACGGAGAGCCACACGACGGCGCCGGGGTAGCCCGCGGCGGCGAAGGCCGGCAGCACGAGCGCCGACACGCCCGGCGCGTGAATGGAGTAGATCTCGCCGTCCTGTCCGCGCCGCCGCGTGTCAGGCGGGATCTCACGGTGGATGTAGGCCAGGTACTCCCGCCGGCGATGGTTGTCCTCGATGCGGAGGTCGCCGTCGTTGAGGAGGCTCTGCGTGATGATCAGGTAGTGGGGCTCGTCGCCATCGGGGAGCACGGGCGCCATGCGCCATGCGGCGAGCGCGAAGACGGCGGCGAGTCCGGCGACGAAGGCCAGGGCTGTCGGCGCGCGCATTGCGGAGTTCGCCGGCGACGCCGCACCGGAAGTTGCGCGCCGCTCGCGCAACGTCAGCCAGATCGTCGCCATCACCGCGCCTGCGGCGAGGGCGATGCCGAGCGGTCCGACCCAGATCAGCAGCGCCGCGGGGAGGGGAACCGGCAGCCAGGGCAGCAGCGAGATCAGCGGCAGGTAGAGGGGGCGTGACGCGTCGAGCGGGACGCGCGCGATCAGCACCAGCAGCCACGCGATGACCGCGAGCGCGGCGAGCGTCCAGTAGGGAGGCAGTACGCCGAGGCGTTCGCCGCCGTCGGCGAGGGTGGTCAGCGCTCCGGCGGCGTACCAGGTGCCGACCGCCCAGGCGGAGGCAGCCGGCAGCGCGGCCGTGCGGTTCACCGCAGTGCGTGCAGGCGCGCCAGTCGCTCGTCCGCCGCGCGGAGCGTCTCGTCGCGCTTGGAGAAACAGAAGCGCACCTTCGTCCGTCCGCCCATGCCGTCGCGGTAGAAGCTGCTCCCCGGCACGGTCGCCACCCCGACCTCCTCCACCAGATACCGCGCGAACGCCACGTCATCGTCATGGCCGAACGGCGTGATGTCGGTCATGACGTAGTACGCGCCGGATGGCCGGTGGTACGGGAAGCCGTGTCGTTCGAGGATCTCGAGCATCAGGCCGCGGCGGCGCGTGTACTCCCGCGCGAGGTCGTCGTAGTAGCTGTCCGGCAGCGACAGCGCGACGGCGCCCGCTTCCTGCAGCGGCGCCGGCGCGCCGACGGTCAGGAAGTCGTGCATCTTGCGGATCGCGCCGGTCAGCGCCGGCGGCGCGATGGCCCAGCCCACACGCCACCCGGTCACGCTGAACGTCTTCGACAGCCCGTTGATCGTGACGGTTCGATCCGCCATGCCGTCGATGGACGCCATCGCGACGTGCGTCGCGCCGTCGTAGAGGATGTGCTCGTAGATCTCGTCGGTGATCGCCAGCACGTTCCACTGGTCGCACAGCCTCGCGATGGCGGCCAGCTCCTCCCGCGTGAACACCTTGCCGGTCGGGTTGTTCGGCGTGTTGATGATGATGGCGCGGGTGCGGTGGGAGAAGGCGCGCGCGAGCTCGTCGAGGTCGATGTGCCAGTCGGGCTCGTGCAGCCGCACGTAGACCGGCACTGCGCCGGAGACGATCGCATCGGGGCCGTAGTTCTCGTAGAACGGCTCGAAGACGATGACCTCGTCGCCCGGGTCGACCGTCGCCAGCAGCGTCGCCATCATCGTCTCGGTGGCGCCGCAGCAGACCGTGATCTGGGTGTCGGGGTCGACCGGCACGCCGTGGCGCCGCGTGAACTGCCGCGCGATCCCCTCGCGCAGCGACGCCGTGCCCCAGGTGACGGCGTACTGGTTCACATCGGCCTGGATCGCGCGGCAGGCGGCCTCTTTCAGCTCCGCCGGCGCGGGAAAGTCGGG
>CAYUPN010000225.1:0-3640 GCA_964446605.1 uncultured Bifidobacteriaceae bacterium
GCTTCCGCGGCCTGCGCGTGGACGACGCGGTCGACATCATCGCGCCGTTCGGGACCGTGATCCCCAGCCCGGCGCATCGGCTGGTGGGAGGCTACGTACTGGGGAGGCTGCGCCCCGGGGTCACCCTCGAGGCCGCGCGCGCCGAGATCGAGGCCCGGTGGCGCGGGCTGATGGCTCGCGTGACCGCGCCGACGCTGTCACCCAACGACCAGCGCCAGTTCCGCGAAGGCCGGGCCCGCGTGGAGCGGGTGGGCACGGGCTTCTCGATCCTGCGGCCCCGCTACGAGCAGGCGCTGTGGATCGGCAGCGCGCTGACGCTCGGGCTGCTGCTGCTCGCGTGCGTCAACGTCGGCGGCCTGGCGCTCTCGCGGGTGATGGCGCGCAGTGGAGAGTTCGCGACGCGAACCGCGCTCGGCGCCAGCCGCCTGCGCCTGGCACGGCAGCTCGCGCTGGAGGTTCTCGCGATCGCCGGTGCCGCGACGATCCTCGGGATCGGTGTCGCCTGGATCGCGGTGCAGCCGATCGCCTCGGCGCTTCCCTTCGGCGGCCTGCAGCCCGATCTGGACCTCGCCCCCGATGCCCGCGTGGTGGCCGTGACCGCGATTGCCGGCCTCGTCACCGGGCTTCTGGCGAGCATCCTGCCGATGTGGCTGGTGTCGCGCCGCCGCGCGATCCCGCTGCACGCGGATCGCACCGTGGCCGCGCGGTCGCGGCCGGGGCGTGTCCTGCTCGTCGTGCAGGTGGCCTTGTCGGTCGCGCTGCTGATGGGCGGCGGACTGCTGACCCGTTCGCTGTACCTGCTGTTTCACAACGATACCGGGTTCGACGGCTCGAGAATCCTCAGCGCGCGGCTGCTTCCGCTCCCCGGCGCGTACCGTGATCCCACGTTCAACAACGGTCTGAGCTATTACCCGATGCTGCTGGAGCGGATTGCCGCCCTGCCCGGCGTGCGGTCGGCCGGCTACGCCCGCGCATTCGGCAACGTGGTGGACGACACCGTCGGCCGCATGCCGGTCGGGTTCGTCGGAGCCGGGGAGAGCGACCTCACCGCGCAGCTCGACGTCGTCTCGCCCGGCTTCTTCGAGACGATCGGCATTCCGATTCTGCAGGGCCGCGGGCCGCGCTGGTCGGATACCCCGGATGCGCCGACGGTGGCATTCGTCAGCCAGAGTCTCGCGCGAGCCCTCGGCGGCGACGTGGTCGGGAAGAAGATCTGGTTCGGCGGCCTTCCGCAGTTCGCCGACGTCGAGGTCGCGGGCGTCGTCGGCGACGCGTCGCTCGGCAACCTGCGCACGCCGGCGCCACGGGTGTTCTACGGCGTCGCGCCGCAGCTCGGACCATTCGGGTTCTATTCCACGCTCCAGATCGCAACCGACCACGACCCGCAATCGCTCATCAACCCGCTGCATGACGTCCTGAGAGACCTGGGGCGGGAGTACGCGCACAGTGTCATGCCGCTGGACGAGCGGCTCCGCCAGAATGCGCTCAACGAGCGGATGGGCGCGACGCTTGCGATGCCGATCGCCGCACTTGCGGCGCTGCTGGCGTTCGTCGGCGTCTACAGCCTGTTCGCCTACGCTGTCGTCCGGCGCACGCGCGAGATCGGCGTCAGGCTGGCAGTCGGCGCCTCGCCGGCCGCGGTGCTGCGGATGGTGTTGCGCGAGAGCCTGGCGCTGACCGCGATTGGTATCGCGATCGGCATTCCCGTCGGCATCATGGCGAGTCGGGGCCTGCGGGTGATGCTGTACGGCGTGAGCGAGTCGGATCCGTTCGTTGCACTGTCGATTGCCGGATTGCTGCTCGCGCTCACGCTGGCGGCGGCGTTCGTTCCGGCGCGCCGCGCCGCCGGCGTGGATCCCGTCACCGCCCTTCGGGCTGAATAGGCGGGCCGTCGCTCGCGGTTCAGCCGATCAGGGTGGCCCACCCGTCGCGATAGGTGGTGCGGCGCACGAGCTGGTTGGCTTCGGCGGAATTGGTGAACTCCATCTTCGCCGCATCCCAGAGCAGCCGCCTGTACGGCACCCGCAGCGCGATGCACGCCAGGGTCACGGCCTCGGCCAGCGCGGCAACGGATTCGAAGCTGCCGGCGGATTTCGTGCCTCGCTTGATCGCGTTCATCCACTCATCTTCGGGAGACGTGCGGTCGAACTCGCGTGCGACGACGGAGCCGTCGAACGTGCGGTGACGGCTCCGGGGGATCAGTCGCGGCTTGTTGGCCCTGAAGTCGCAGAGGATCTTCCCCTTGTCGCCGACGATCAGCATGCCCTCGTCGGCCAGGTCCTCGTTGTCGGTGTAGAGCTCCTCCGGCGTCGGGGGCTTCATGCCGCCGTCGTACCAGAACGTATCCACAGCCGGGCGGTCGGCCGTCGCCGGATGGCGCCAGCGGATGGTGCTGGCCTTCGGCAGCGCCACCATCGACACGTGCCCGCCCTCGCTCACGTTCTGCTCGTCGACGCTCGCGTCGTTGCTGGGCCGGGCCTCGACCCACTCCGGCACGCCGAGATTGAGGATGCGATACGGCTGCCAGAGGCTGTAATGGCCCATGTCGCCGAGACAGCCGGTGCCGTAGGCATACCAGCCCCTGTACACGGCGAACGTGTAGCCCGGATGATAGGGCCGATCGGGTTCGGGACCCTGCCACAGCTCCCAGTTGAACCCCTCGGGGACCACCGGGCCCGAGGCGTGGTAGCTCTGCATGCCCTGGGGCCAGAACGGACGGTTCGTCCAGTTGTGCACCTCGCGAACGGTGCCAATCACGTCCGCGGCAATCCATGCCGCCAGGGTATGCCGATCGGGGTTGTTGCTGTAGGCGAGCAGGTGAGACGGCGCGGCGCTGTCGCGGGCGGCCTGCACCGTCCGTCGGACTTCGTAGAGCACGCTGGCCACCGGCTTGTGCGAGATGGCCGCCACGCCCTTCTTCAGAGCCGAGATGTTGATGGCACCGTGCTGGTGGTCGGGGGTGATGTTGATGACACCCTGGATGTCCGACTCCTTCTCGAACATCTCGCGGAAGTCCTCGTACGAACGGATGCCGCGGGCCGGCCGTCCCTGCCTGCCGTAGTACGTCTCCATGATCTGTCTGGAGACCTCGCGGCCGCCGCGGACGCCCGTCTGATCCGCGCCCCAGTCCGGAGCGTCCAGGAAGCGGCGGACGCGGTTGCGGGTCCCCCACCGGCTCCAGTCGACGTAGTTCTGGCTGTCCCGGTTCGGGTCGACCACGGCGACGACGTGCAGGTCGGGCCGCGCCACGAGCCCGGCGTTCACCTGCCGCTGGGCCTGCATGCCGCAGCCGACCTGTGCGAGCAGGACCATGTCGCTCGGCGCGACGTACCCCTGTCCGCCCAGCACGCGGCGCGGCACGATGGTGGCCGCTGCGGCGGTGCCCACTCCCGCGAGGAAAGTGCGACGGTTCACTCGAACCATGTCCGTCACCCCGCTTGTCGAGTTTCGTGGCGCGAGTATATGCGTTGGATCCGGCGGTTTCAAACCCGTTCCCGCGAAGAGCAATCGCGCGGGCGGTTTCAGTCTCGCGCGCCAGTGAGTGTCCGGTAGACCGTCCGGACCGTCTCGATCGTGTCGGCCTCGGCGGCGGTCTTGTCGTCGCGATACCGCTTCACCCGGGCGAAGCGCAGGGCCAGGC
>CAYUPN010000226.1:0-3619 GCA_964446605.1 uncultured Bifidobacteriaceae bacterium
GACCCGATCTGACCTGATCAGACCTGCATCCAACCTGATCCGGGTTGCGGCACCCCTTGTCCCGCAACCCGACAAGTGGGAGACTTCAGCCCGTGGCTCCTCGCGCTCCCGGTGGATCGCCGGCGCCCGGCGGACCGGTCACGCTCCGCATGCTGGCCGACTACCTCGGCCTGTCGCCCGCGTCGGTGTCCCTCGTGCTCAACCAGGCGCCCGGCGCGCGCGCGATTCCGGCCGCCACGCAGGAGCGGATCCGCGCCGCGGCCCGCGAACTCGGCTACAGGCCCAACACGCTCGCCCAGTCGCTGCGCCGCCAGCGCAGCCAGACCATCGGCGTGCTCGTCTCCGACATGCGCGAGGGCTACGCGACGCTCGTGCTCGAAGGGGTCGAGCAGCGGCTGCTGAAGGAGAACTACCTCTATTTCGTCGCGAGCCATCATCACCGGCCGGACCTGCTGGAGCGGTATCCCCGGCTGCTGCTGGACCGCGCTGTCGAAGGCCTGATTGCCGTCGACACGCCGTGCCGCGACGCGCTGTCCGTTCCCGTCGTGGCGGTCTCGGGGCACCACCGCACGGCGGGCGTCACGAACGTCGTCCTCAACCATGAGCGCGCGGCGCTGCTGGCGCTGCAGCATCTCGCGCAGCTCGGACACCGCACGATCGCGATCATCCGCGGCCAGCCGTTCAGCTCCGATACGGACGTGCGCTGGGAGGCAATCGGCTCGGCCTCGGCGGCGCTGGACCTGACGATCGACCCGCGGCTCGTCGACGAGCTCGACGGCGCCAGCAACCTGCCGGAGCTCGGCTACCGCGCGACGCAGCGGCTGCTGGAAACCGGGATTCCGTTCTCGGCGATCTTCGCGTTCAACGACGTCTCGGCGTTCGGTGCGATCGGCGCGCTGCGCGACGCGGGCCTGTCGGTGCCGCAGGACGTGTCGGTGGTCGGCTTCGACGACATCCTCGGCGCCGCCGCGCACAACCCGCCGCTGACGACGGTGCGTCAGCCGCTGTGCCGGATGGGCGAGATCGCAGCGGAGGTGGTGATCCGGCGGATTGGCGCCGGCAGGGACGCGCCGTACAGTCCGGAGATCGCCGTCGAACCGGAGCTCGTCGTCCGCGGCTCCACCGCCCCCCCACGTCAGCGCTGACGCGTGACGGTCGACGGCAGCGACAGGCGAAAGTGGCGGAACTGGCAGACGCGCCGGACTTAGGATCCGGTGGCCGCAAGGCCGTGGGGGTTCGACTCCCCCCTTTCGCACCAGGCTTCCCCGCCCGACATCGATCGGGCCGCGTGTCCGGGCTCGGCAGGACAGGCTTCCGCCGCGAAGTTGCTGTGTTACACTGAGGAGTCCCCGTTTTTCGGGCCGCTCCCCCACGCCGCGGCCCCCGTCATCCATGAAAACAGAGTTCGTCGACGTCTCCGAAACCCGCAAGCAGCTGCTCGTCGAGATCCCCAGCACGGTGGTCGACGCCGAGATCGAGCGCGTGACGCGCGACTACAGCCGCGCCGCGCGCATCCCCGGCTTCCGGCCCGGCAAGGTGCCGCCGCGCGTCGTCCGCCAGCGCTTCCGCGAGCAGATCCTGCACGACGTCGTCCACGATCTCGTCCCCCGTGCGGTGGACGATGCGCTGCGGGAGCGGGGGGTGGAGCCGGTCGACACGCCGGATATCAAGAACGTGCAGGTCGAGGAGGGGCAGCCGCTGACGTTCACGGCCGACTTCGAGACCGTGCCGGCCTTCGACCCCGGGGACTACGGTTCGCTGACGCTGCGGAAGCCTCCGGTGACCGTGGAGGACTCGGCCGTCGACGAGGCGCTGGAGCGGCTGCGCCAGCGCGCCGCGCGCTACGAGCCGGTCGAAGGACGGGCGACGGAAGAAGGGGACACGGTCGTCGTCGATCTCCTCCGGGAGGCGCCCGACGAGCAGCCGGATCGACACGAGGACGTCTCGATCGAGATCGGCGCCGAGGGGAATCCGCCCGGCCTGAGCGAGGCCATCACCGGCCTGGAGGTGGGGGCGGAGAAGCGGGTCCCGATTTCGTATCCTGAAGACTACGCGGTCTCCGGGCTGGCGGGTCAGACGATCCACTACACGGTGACCGTCAAGGGCATCCGCCGCCGCGTCGTGCCGGAGCTCGACGACGAGTTCGCGAAGGACCTCGGCGAGTTCGACACGCTCGACGCCCTGCGCGCGCGGGTGCGGCAGGATCTCGAGCACGAAGCGGAGCGGGAGGCGGAGCGCGAGCTCCGGAACGACCTGCTCCGTCAGCTCGCCTCGCGGGTGACCTTCGAGATCCCGGAGTCGCTCATCGCGCGGGAGATCGACCGCCGGATCGACGAGTTCCTCCGCCGGCTGCTGCAGCAGGGCATCGACCCGCGGCAGGCCGGCATCGACTGGCAGGCGTTTCGCGACAGCCAGCGCGAGCCGGCGCGCGACGCGGTGGCCGGCGCGATTGCCCTCGACGAGGTGGCGCGGCGCGAGCAGATCGGGGTGGAGCCCGAGGAGCTTGACGCCGAAATACAGCGATATGCCTCGGCCACGGGCCGGACGCCGGAGGTCGTGCGCGCCAGCCTCGAGAAGGAGGGCGGTATCTCCCGTCTTTACATGGGGTTGCGACGAGAGAAAGCGGTTGACCTCGTCCGGTCGCGTGCTACAATCGTTCAGGCGTGAGGCGGCGGCGCTCTGCGGCCGCCTCGCCCCCACCGCCCACCCGATGTCGCACCCCGGTTGGTGCCGCGCGTCTCTCAGGTCTGGAGCCTGATCGCACCGGTTTTTCCGTCCAGCGCCATGTCCCGATACGCTTCCGAGTCCCGCATGCAGCTCGTGCCGATGGTCGTCGAGCAGACGAACCGCGGCGAGCGTGCCTACGACATCTACTCCCGGCTGCTGAAGGACAACATCGTCTTCATCGGCACGCCCATCGACGACACGGTCGCGAACCTGGCGATCGCGCAGATGCTGTTCCTGGAGGCGGAGGATCCGGACAAGGACATCATGCTGTACATCAACAGCCCGGGCGGGTCCATCACGGCCGGGTTCGCGATCTACGACACGATGCAGTTCATCAAGCCCGACGTGCAGACGATCTGCATCGGGCAGGCGGCGTCGATTGCGGCCGTGCTGCTGGCGGCCGGGACGAAGGGGAAGCGCTACTCGCTGCCGAACTCCCGCATCCTCATCCATCAGCCGTGGATGTCCGGGCTGGGCGGCCAGGCGAGCGACATCGACATCGCGGCCCGCGAGATCCTGCGCATGCGCGAGCGGATCAACGAGATCCTCGTGCAGCACACCGGCCAGCCGCTGAAGCGTATCCAGGAGGATACGGAGCGGGACTACATCATGTCGGCCGAGCAGGGCAGGGAATACGGTATCATTGACGATGTCATCCGCAAGCGGGCGTAACCTTCGGCATTCGGCGATTCGGGGCGGACGGTAGCCGTCTCAGCTGGAGCGCAGCCGACCCATGGTCAAGAAGAACGGCGAGTCGGAAGTCCTGCGTTGCTCGTTCTGCAACAAGGATCAGAACGACGTCCGCAAGCTCATCGCCGGGCCGACGGTCTTCATCTGCGATGAGTGCGTCGAGGTCTGCAACGACATCATCGCGGACGACAACCGGTTCGAG
>CAYUPN010000227.1:0-3560 GCA_964446605.1 uncultured Bifidobacteriaceae bacterium
GACGGGATCGCCGAGGAGATCCTGAACGCGCTCACGGCGCTCCCGAACCTGCGGGTCGCGGCACGTGCGTCCGCCTTCTCGCTGCGCGGCAGCCGCGACGACCTCAGGACGATCGGCGAGCGGTTGAACGTGAAGACGGTGCTCGGCGGCAGCGTGCGTCGCGCCGGCGATCGCGTGCGGATCACCGTTCAGCTCAGCAAGGTCGAGGACGGCTTCCAGCTCTGGTCGCAGCGCTACGACCGCGAGCTGAAGGACATCTTCGACGTCCAGGAAGACATCGCCAAGTCGGTCGTGGAGCAGTTGAAGGTCTCGCTCGCGGACGTGCCGTTCGAACGCTCGGAAAAGCTGGTCGAGCAGGGCACCACCAATATTCGCGCGTACCAGCTGTATCTCCAGGGCCGGGCGCTGCTGAACCGGCGCGGAACGAGCATCCGGACGGCACTCGAGCTGCTGCAGCAGGCGGTGGAACTGGATCCGGGCTACTCGGCTGCCTGGGCGGGCATCGCCGATGCGTACACGGTCGTGGCCTACTGGGGCGTGCTGCCGCCTGCGGAATCAAAGGCCAGGGCCATGGCCGCCGCTCGCAAGGCTGTGGAGATGGATCCGTCATCGGCCGCCGCGCACACGGCGCTCGCCTGTGCGACGCTTCTGCACGAGAACGACCGCGAGCTCGCGAGGCGGGACTTCGAGCGAGCCTTTCAGCTCAACCCGCAGTATATGCAGGGCCGTACGGCGTATGCGCTGTTCTATCTGCAATGGGTGTGCGGCGAGCTCGAGCGCGGCGTCGCCGAGGCGCGGAAGGCGCTCGAGCACGATCCCCTATCGGCCTACGCCACCGTGGTGCTGTCGCTGTGCCTCAGCACCGCAGGCCACCATGCCGAGGCGATCGCAAAGGGACGCCTGGCGGTCGAGCGCGATCCGGAGTCATTCGTCGCACGCTGGACGTTCGGGCGAACGCTCAACGAGGCGGGACGCTACGACGAAGCTCTCGAGGTGCTGGAGCAGGCGATGGCGATCGGAGGACGCCACCCGTATGCGGTGTCGAGCATCGCCCGCACCTTCCGCCACCAGGGCAGGATCGACGCGGCCGAAGAGCGGTTTCAGGAGCTCGTCGCGCGCGCCGGGCGCGAGTACTTGCCGAACGCGGTATTGATCATTCCCGCCGAGGCCGCCGGCCATCGCGACCTGGCCATCCAATACGCGGAACGCGCCTGGGCGGAGCGCGAACCGCCGTTCATCCTTCTGGCGCGCCACTATCCCGAATACCGCGAAATCCGCTCCGACCCGCGCTTCCAGGCCATCCTGCGCGAGATGGACGCCCCCTTCCGCGACTAGGACCATCCAGGATGGGCGGGGTTGAGCGTCATGGCGCGCTCGGTGGGCGCGCAGCCGCGATCGTACTCGCCCATGTGCGTCAGGATGTTGCCGACCCAGCCCACGTGTCGCGACTCAGTTCGGAGATCGCCCAGAGTTCTCAATCGAACGGTCAGTCGGCCTCCGCGAAATGCCGCTTGGCAAACGCTCGACCAGACCCGGACTTCAGGTATTTCTCGAAACGAACGGCTTCCTTTTCAGTGCGAAATTCGATCGAGACCACGAGAGACCAGGGACGATGATTGACCGTGTATCCGCTTGGCCCGTGGTTGTGCCACGCCAGCCGCGCGTCGATGCTGTCCGTGATGCCGACGTAATGACGCGATGGGTCGGCGTCGCTTCGCAGGATGTAGACGGTCCGCTTTGGTATTCCGTGCATGCGCCGCGTGAACGCACGAACCGGACCACGCGAAAACCTTCGCCATTCGGCAGAATCGACTCTGACGTACGAAGCTTCGTCGATCTGATTGAGCCGTGGACGTGGCAGGAGATGCAATGCGGCTCCGCCTACGCTCGCCTGCGGCGAGCTTCGGCGAGACAGGTTGCGATCTCGGCGAGACAGGTTGCGATCTCGGCGAGACAGGCTGCGCTCTCGGCGAGACAGGTTGCGATCTTCACCGAGACAGGCGCCGCTCGGCGAGACAGCGATCTTTCGAGGGGAACTTGGCGCAGACACAGCCTGCCTGGCCGAAGGCTTGGACACAGCCTGCCTGGCCGAAGGCTTGGACACAGCTTGCCTGGCCGAAGCTCGGCGAAGCCGAGCGAAGGATGGCTCCTCAGGCTGGACTCGAACCAGCAACCCTCCGGTTAACAGCCGGATGCTCTGCCATTGAGCTACTGAGGAACACCAGGTGAGTGCGTGCCGGGTTCCGGACGAGGCGGGCGCCCCTGGAACTATCGGCAGGTGTTGCCCGAAGCTCCAATTCTAGGCAGAGGGGACCGCGAACGCAAGGGGCGACGCCGTGTCTCGCCCCACCGTTCGCCCGCCGCCACGTGCTCACGATCCGTGCAAGCCGCTGCGCGCACTTCGGCTTACAATGCCGCCCGCTCCTCATCAGGACGGAGGCTCCATGCCCCGAGTGCCGCGCCTCGTCGCGCTCCTCCTCGCCGTGTTCGCCACCGCGGCCGCCGACGCCCTCGCGCAGGCCCGCCTGGCGGACCGCGCGACCAGAATTCAGCAGGCACAGGACGGACCGCCGCTGACCCCGCCGTCCGGCGCGGCGCCGGAGTCGATTGTCGCCGGCTACCTGCGGGGACACGGCCACGGCGACGCCACGGCGCGCTCGATCGTGCTCGCCTCCTCCCGCCGGTCGCCCGCCACCGGCCTCACGCACCTCCGCTTCGTCCAGCGTGTCGGGGAACTCGACGTCTACGGCGTGTACGTGAAGGCCGCGCTCACGCCGCGCGGAGAGCTCGTCTCGGTCATCGAGAACCTCGTGCCGGTGCCCGCGGCCAGCGCCGTGGACCCCGGGATCGGACATCCGCAGGCGCTCGCGGCCGCGCTGCGGCACCTGTTCGGCGACGCCGTCGCGCCGCCCGGCCTGCTGCGCCGCGAGGGGGGCCGCGCCATCTTCCGGCGCACGCCGTTCTTCCACCGGAGCCCGGAGGCGATTGCCGTCGCCGTGCCGCGCACGGACGGGCTCCTGGGCACGGCGTTCCTCGTCGAGACCTGGACCGACCGGCAGAATCTCCTCCATCACACGCTGGTCGGCGGCGGGGGCGAGGTGCTGAACGTCGAGCTGCGCACGAACCAGGACAGCTACAACGTCTTCGCGGTCGACCCCTCATCGTCTGCCCAGACCGTCGTCACCGGCGAGGCGGGGTGGCTCGACGCCGGCGCGCACCGGACGGTCCATATCACCGGAAACAACGCGGCCGCCTATCTGGATGCGGACGCCGACAACACGCCGGATTCCGGCGGCGAGATGGTGGAGGACGGCGCCTTCACCACCACCGCCGACCTCGCGGCCGAGCCCGACGCCGACGGCAACCGCGCCGTCGCGGTGCAGAACCTGTTCTACCTGAACAACGTCATTCACGACCGCCTGTACACCAGCGGCTTCACCGAAGGGGCCGGGAATTTCCAGCAGACCCACCTCACTTCCGAGGGCGGGCTGCCCGGCGACCGCGTCAACGCCGAAGCGCAGGACGGCAGCGGCACCGACAACGCGAACTTCGCGACGCCG
>CAYUPN010000228.1:0-3557 GCA_964446605.1 uncultured Bifidobacteriaceae bacterium
GCGGACGGTCGGCGCCGGGACCATCACGGAGATTCTGGAGTAGCGCAGGGTCCAGAGGCCAGGGGCCAGGGGGCAGTCGACGACCGGAGGCATCCGGACGTTCCGACTGGCCCCTGACCCCTGGTCCCTGACCCCTGCAAGGATCAGCAGATGAGAGACATCGTCGCCCTGGCGTGCCCGGACTGCAAGCGGCGGAACTACAGCACGACCAAGAACAAGAAGAAGACGACCGATCGGCTGGAGTTCAGCAAGTACTGCCGCTTCTGCCGGAAGCACACGCGGCATCGCGAAACGAAATAGGGCGTGGGCGGGCGCCGGCGGATCCGGGGCCCGTTCCCGTCCAGAGAACAGGCCAATAGCTCAATTGGTAGAGCACCGGTCTCCAAAACCGGGGGTTGGGGGTTCGATTCCCTCTTGGCCTGCCAGTTAGTGCAAGGAGCAGGGCAGGAGGATCGGGGGCCAGGGGCCGGCAATGCCGCGGGATGCACCCCGCGGTGCGGGTTTCCGGTCTCCGGTTCCTGATCCCGGCAGGGAACGACGTTGTGAAGACCAGCACGATCGACGCCACGAAGGGCTCGAACCGCAGGCCGCCCGCGCCGGCGCGCACCGCCGACGACGGCCGCGAGAGCCTGCTCAGCCGTCCCACCGCCTGGTGGGACCGGGCGCGCACGTTCATCGAGGAAGTGCGCGGCGAGATGCGTCGCGTCACCTGGCCCAACCGCCGGGAAGTGTACGCGACGACGGTGGTCGTGATCCTGGTGTCGGTGTTCTTCGGCGTGTATCTCTGGCTGGTCGACCTCGCGCTCGCGAGCGCGGTTCGCTGGCTGATTGCGCGAGTCGGTGCCGCATGACGACCGAGACGACCAAGCCCAGGAACTGGTACATCGTCCACACGTACTCGGGCTTCGAGAACAAGGTCAAGGAGTCGCTCGAGCAGCGGGTGGCCGCCTACGGGCTGCAGGACGAGATCGGCGAAGTGCTGATTCCGACCGAGGACGTGGTCGAGAAGCGCGGCGGGCGCGAGGTGAAGAGCGCGCGGCGGTTCTTCCCCGGCTACATCCTCGTCGAGATGACGATGTCGGACCACGCGTGGCACGTCGTGAAGAACACGCCGAAGGTGACCGGCTTCGTCGGGGCCGGCTCCAAGCCGACGCCGCTCAGCAAGGAAGAGGTCGATCAGATCCTCACGCAGGTGAAGTCGGCGGCCGAGAAGCCGAAGCCGAAGTACATGTTCGAGAAGGGGGAGCAGGTGCGGATCAACGACGGCCCCTTCACGAGCTTCAACGGGGTGGTCGACGAAGTGAACCTCGATCGGAACACGCTGAAGGTGATGGTCACCATCTTCGGACGGGCGACGCCGGTTGAGCTCGATTTCCTGCAGGTCGAGAAGATCTAGCCGCGGCGCGCGGGGCCGGCGCCCTGCGGGCGCAAGGCAGTCGTCGGGTGTGGAGGCGGGGCACGGCCCTGCGAGCGAGAAGGCATGGCGAAGAAGATTCAGGCGATGGTGAAGCTGCAGATTCCCGCGGGCAAGGCGACGCCCGCGCCGCCGGTGGGCACGGCGCTCGGCCCCCACGGCGTGAACATCATGGACTTCTGCAAGAACTTCAACGCCCGGACCGCGGCGCAGGACGGCCTCATCATCCCCGTCGTCGTCACCGTCTACGCGGATCGGTCCTACACCTTCATCACGAAGACGCCGCCGGCGCCGGTGCTGCTGAAGCGGGCGGCGAACATCGCGAAGGGATCGGCCGAGCCGAACAAGAACAAGGTCGGCACGGTCACCGCGAAGCAGGTCGAGGAGATCGCGCGGCTCAAGCTGCCCGATCTGAACACGGAGTCGCTCGAGTCGGCGATCCGCACCGTCGAGGGGACGGCCCGCTCGATGGGGCTGGACGTCATCTGAGTCGCGCCGGGACGCCGGTGCGACCGACGCACCACGCCGGACCACGGTCCGGCCATCACCCGCCGGCGCTCAGCCCGCCCGGCGCGTGCACGTGACCACGGGCCGGCCGGAACGCCGGCTGCCGGTGGGAGGCTGAGAAAGCGAAGGACGCATGGCGAAGAAGTTCGAGGCGGCGCAGGCGCAGGTCGAGGATCGACCGTACGCCCTCGCCGAGGCGCTGCCGCTCGTGCAGCGGATCAAGTTCGCGAAGTTCGACGAGACCGTCGAACTCGCGGTGCGGCTGGGCGTCGATCCGAAGCACGCGGACCAGATGGTGCGCGGGACCGTCGTGCTGCCGCACGGCCTGGGCAAGAGCAAGAAGGTCCTGGTGATTGCGGGGGCCGACAAGCAGCGGGAAGCCCAGGAGGCCGGCGCCGACGAGGTCGGCGGCGAGGAGATCGTCGAGCGCATTCTCGGCGGCTGGATGGACTTCGAGGCGGTCGTCGCGACCCCCGACATGATGCGGGGCGTCGGCCGGCTCGGGAAGGTGCTGGGCCCGCGCGGCCTGATGCCGAACCCGAAGACCGGCACCGTGACGACCGACGTCGCGAAGGCGGTCCGTGAGATCAAGGCCGGCAAGGTCGAGTTCCGCGTCGACAAGACCGGTATCGTGCACGCGCCGGTCGGCAAGGTGTCGTTCCCGACGGAGGCGCTGGTCGCCAACGCGCAGGCGCTCGTGGACAGCATCGTCAAGGCGAAGCCGGCCGCGGCCAAGGGGCGTTATCTGAAGAGCATCACCGTGTCGTCGACCATGGGCCCTGGCGTCCGCGTGGACACGGCGAGCGTCGAGGCCGCGAAGTAGGGGATCGGAACATGGCTGTCACACGGGCAACGAAGGAAACGCAGGTCGAGTCGCTCGCCGGTGCGTTCCAGGAGGTCAACACGGCCATCCTGGTCGACTTCCGCGGGCTCGACGTCCCGCAGGCGACCGAACTGCGCCGGCAGCTGCGCGCGGTGAAGGCGCAGTACAAGGTCATCAAGAACACGCTGGCGCGCCGGGCCGTGCAGGGGACGCCGTTCGAGGAGCTGAGCCGGCACTTCGAAGGGCAGACGGCGATTGCGTACACCGCGGGGGATCCGGTGGCGCTGGCGAAGGCGCTGACCACCTTCGCGAAGAACGCGCCGGCGGTGGCGGTGAAGGCGGCGATCGTCCAGGGACGGGCGGTCCAGCCGGCCGACGTGACGGAACTGGCGAACCTGCCGGGCAAGCCGGAGCTCTACGCCAGGCTCCTGTTCCTGCTGCAGGCCCCGATGGTCCAGCTGGTGAGCGTGCTGAACGCCGCACCGCGCGACTTCCTGACGGTGCTGACGCAGGTGGAGAAGAAGAAGACGGGCGAGGCCTAGCGGAGACGCGCGGGGCCGGCGCCCCGCAATCAGGAGCGGGAAGGCTCGAAGGAGAGAATGGGAATGGCACTCACGCAGGAGCAGGTGGTCGACTACATCAAGAACATCAGCGTGCTCGAGCTGTCGCAGCTCGTGAAGACGCTGGAGGCCGAGCTGGGCGTGTCGGCGGCGGCCGCAGCCCCCGTCGTGGTGGCGGCGGGCGGCGCGGCGGCGGCGGCGGCCCCGGCCGAGGAGAAGACCGAGTGCACCGTCACGCTGACGGACGTGGGCG
>CAYUPN010000229.1:0-3525 GCA_964446605.1 uncultured Bifidobacteriaceae bacterium
GGTCGGATCAGGTCTGATCAGGTCTGATCAGGTCTGATCAGGTCTGATCAGGTCCCGCCTTCGCCCGCCGTGATCATTCGCGGGCTCCGGCGGATCAGGTCTCGCCTCCGCCGGCGCGTGATTGTTCGCCGGCTCCGGCGGATCAGGTCTGATCAGGTCCCGCCTTCGCCCGCGTGATCATCGCGGGCTCAGGCGGCTCAGCTCGAGGAGGAGCAACAGTGTTACGTGGACCCGTGCTTGTCGGCACCGATCTCAGCCCCGAATCGGACGAGGCGCTCCGTCAGGGGCAGCAGCTCGCCTCCGCGCTCGACACGCGGCTGCTCGTGTGCCACGTCATGCCCGAGCTGCTGCGCGTCGGCGTGCTGTTCCCGCAGTGGCGGCTCGCCGGCCCGCGCGAGACGGAGGTGCGCACCGCCGCACAGGAGGCGGTCGTGCGGCAGATCGAGGCGGTGCTCGGCGAGTCGCGCCGCGACGTCGAGATCCTGCTCGAGTCGGGCACGCCGCACGCCGGCCTGCTCGCCCAGGCCGAGACGGCGCAGGCCGGCACGGTCGTCGTCGCGCCGGGAGGCACGGCCGCGCAGGTGGTGCGCCACGCCGACGTCCCGGTGCTCGTCGCCCGTCCCTCGCCGCCGGACGGTCCCGTGATCGGGACGACGGATTTCTCGGAGGCGTCGGAGCCGGCGCTCGACGCGGCCGCGGACGAGGCGCGGCGGCGCGGGGCGCCGCTGCTGCTGGTGCACGCCTTCGACGTCGCGCTGTTCACGCTCGGCACCGCGCCCGAACCGGCGCTGCCGTATCTCACCGGCCAGTCGCCGATCGCGCTCGAGGGGCTCGACGAGCTGCGCGACCTCGCCGTGCAGCGGCTCGAGGAGCGCCTCGGCCGATCCGGCCTCGCCGGCCGCGCCATCGTGATCGACGGCCACGCCACGCCCGCGATAGTCTCCGTGGCGGAATCGGAACGCGCCTCGCTCGTCGTCGCCGGCACGCATGGCCGCAGCGGCTTCGCGCGGCTCGCGCTCGGCAGCACGGCGACCGCGCTGCTGGAGCAGGCCCCCTGCTCCGTCCTCGTCGTCCGCGCCGCCGACTGAGCGGCCGAGGCCCCTCTCCCCCGCGGCGCCGCCCGCGCGGCGCCGCGCGCCTGGACCGATGCTCACCGAAATCCTGCTCGTCCTCCTGCTCGTCGGCATCAACGGCGTCTTCGCGCTCTCGGAGATCGCCGTCATCAGCTCCGCCCGCTCGCGGCTCACGCAGCTGGCCGCCGAAGGCAGCGCCGGCGCGGGACGCGCGCTCGAACTGGCCGCCGATCCGACGCGCTTCCTCTCGAGCATCCAGGTCGGCATCACGACCATCGGCATCCTGACCGGCGCGTTCGGCGAGGCGACGCTCGCCGCGCGCCTGCGCGACTACCTCCGCGCCGTCGACGCGCTCGCGCCGTGGGCCGAGCCGCTCTCGCTCGTCGTCGTCGTCGCCGGCATCACGTACGTCTCGCTCATCATCGGCGAGCTGGTGCCCAAGCGCCTGGCGCTCACCAGCCCCGAGCGCATCGCCAGCGCCATCGCGCGCCCGATGCAGATCACCGCCACGATCTTCCGCCCCGTCGTGCACCTGCTGAGCGCGTCCACCAACGGCGTGCTGCGGCTGCTCGGCGCGGATCGGATCGAGTCCGCGCGGGTGACGATGGAAGAGATCAAGGTGCTCATCGAGCAGGGGCGCGCCGAAGGGGTGATCGAGCCCGAGGAAGGCCGGATGATGACGAACGTCCTCGACCTGGACGAGCGCCACGTCGCCGAGCTCATGACGCCGCGCCCCGAGGTGATCTGGCTCGAGGCGGAGGATCCCTTCGAGCGCAACGCCGAGCGGCTCCTCGGCGAGCCGCACGACGTCGTGCCGCTCTGCCGTGGCGGCCTGCAGTATGTCGTCGGCGTCATCCGCTCGCGCCGGGTGCTCGAGGAGCTGCTCGCCGGCCGCCCGGTCGACCTCGCCGCGCTCGCCGAGGACCCGCTGTTCGTCCCCGAGACCATGAGCCTGATGCGGCTGCTCGAGGAGCTCCGCCGCACCGGGCTCCCCACCGCGATCGTCGTCGACGAGTTCGGCGACGTCGCCGGCGTGGTCAGCCTGACCGATGTCGTCGAGGCGCTCGTCGGCGAGCTGCCGGCCGGCGAGACCGGCGAGACGCTCGCACTCCGCCGCGACGACGGCAGCTGGCTGCTCGACGGCGGGCTGGACCTCACCGCGCTCGCGCGCACGCTGGAAGACGACGCGCTCGCGCGCGAGGAGGACCGGCACTACCACACGCTCGGCGGGCTCGCGATGGCGGCGCTCGGCCGCGTGCCGCGCGTCGGCGACGTCTTCCAGCGCGGCCGCCATCGCTTCGAGATCGTCGACATGGACGGCAACCGGGTGGACCGGGTGCTCGCGATGCCCGAGGGCTCGCAGCCCGGCTAGACCGCCGATACAATCCGGCTGTGCGGACCGTGCCCACGACAGCCGTGACGGACCAGGCAACGTTCCACCAGCAGTCCGTCGACGAGGTCATTGCCGCGCTCGCGACCGACGCCCGCCGCGGGCTGAGCGCCGCCGAGGCGCGGGCGCGCCTCGAGCGGTACGGACCCAACGAGCTCGCGGAAGAGGTGCGTGTGCCCGCGTGGCGGCGCTTCCTCGCGCAGTTCCGCGACCTCCTCGTGATCCTGCTGCTCGCCGCGACCGCGATCTCGGCCCTGCTGTGGCTCTGGGAGCGCGATACCGCCCTGCCCTACGAGGCGATCGCGATCTTCGCGGTCGTGCTGCTCAACGCGGTGCTCGGCTTCGTCCAGGAGGCTCGCGCCGAGTCGGCCGTCGCCGCGCTGAAGCAGATCGCCGCGGCCCGCGCGCGCGTGCTCCGGGACGGCGAGACCGTGAGCATTCCGGCGGCCGAGGTGGTGCCCGGCGACGTGCTGCTGATCGAGGAAGGCGATCGGATTGCGGCCGACGCCCGGGTCATCCAGTCGACGGCGCTGCAGACGGCGGAAGCGGCGCTCACGGGAGAGAGCCTTCCGGTCTCCAAGGACATCGCGCCCGTCGAGGCCGACGCCGCGCTGGGCGACCGCACCAGCATGATCTTCAGCGGCACGATCGCGACCTACGGGCGCGGCCGCGCCGTCGTCGTCGCCACCGGCATGCAGACCGAGATGGGACGCATCGCCGGCATGCTCCACGAGGTGCCCGACGAGGCGACGCCGCTCCAGAAGGAGCTGAACCGCGTCGGGAAGGTCCTCGGCGGCGTGGTCGTCGCCATCGCGATCGTCATGATCGCGACGATCCTCATCGTCGAGGACGTGCACGGGCTCTCCTCGTTCGTGGACGTTCTCATCCTCGGCGTCGCGCTCGCGGTGGCCGCGGTGCCGGAGGGCCTGCCGGCCGTCGTCGCCGCGGTCCTCTCCATCGGCGTGCAGCGCATGGCCCGCCGCAACGCCATCGTCCGGCACCTGCACGCCGTCGAGACGCTCGGATCCGCCGACGTCGTCGCGTCCGACAAGACCGGCACGC
>CAYUPN010000230.1:0-3518 GCA_964446605.1 uncultured Bifidobacteriaceae bacterium
GATCCGACCCCACATCTTGTGTCTTGATCCCCGAAAACCGGCCCGCTACGATGGCGAAGAAAAAGCGAAATGCACGGCTACATCGAACTCAACGCCGCTTCGGCGTTCTCCTTTCTCCAGGGGGCCTCGCTGCCTGAAGCGCTGGCCGAACGGGCGGCGGCGCTCGGGTATCCGGCGATCGCGCTGATCGATCGCGACGGGGTGTACGGCCTGCCGCGGTTCCACAAGGCCGCCACGCAGCTCGGCATCAAGCCGCTCGTCGGCGCCGCGCTGACGATTGCCGACGCGCCGCTCGATCCGGGGGCGCGCGCCGGTACCGGGCACGCGGCGGCGCGGCGGCGCCGCGGCGACACCTGGACGCTGCCGCTGCTCGTCGCCTCGCGCGAGGGGTATCAGAATCTCTGCCGGCTCGTCACGACGATGAAGCTGCGCGCGCCGAAGGGAGACGGGGCGCTGACGCTCGAGGACCTCGACGGCCACGTCGGCGGGCTCGTCGCCATCGCCGGCCGCGCGCTGCTGCGGGGAGGACGGCACGGAGTTGCCGGGCTGCTCGACCGGCTGATCGGCATCTTCGGCCGCGATCGCGTCTACGTCGAGCTGCAGCGGCACCTCGATCGCGAGGAGACGATCGACAACGAGTCGCTCGCCGATCTCGCGGCGGCGTACCGCGTTCCGCTGCTGGCGACCAACGGCGTGCGGTTCGCGTCTCCCGACGAGCGGCCGCTGCACGACGTGTTCCTCTGCCTGCATCACGGCGCCACGCTGGCGGAGGCCGGGCGCCGGCTGTCGGCGAACGCCGAGCGCTTCCTGAAGTCGCCGGAGGCGATGGCGGCGCTGTTCGCGGACCGGCCCGAGGCGGTGGCGGCGACGCGCGAGCTCGCGGATCGCCTCGAGTACACGATGGCCGATCTCGGCTACCGCTTCCCGGAATACCCCGTCCCGCCGGGCGAGACGATGCAGTCGTTCCTCGAGAAGATCACGCAGGTCGGGGCACGGGAGCGGTACCGGCCGTATCACGATCGCGCGCGCGCGCAGGTCGCGCGCGAGCTCGCGCTCATCGACAAGCTCGATCTCGCCGGCTACTTCCTCATCGTCTGGGACATCGTCAACTTCTGCCGTCAGCGCGGGATCCTCGTGCAGGGGCGCGGGTCGGCGGCCAACAGCGCCGTCTGCTACAGCCTGGGCATCACCGCGGTCGATCCGGTCGGCATGGACCTGCTCTTCGAGCGCTTCCTCTCGGAGGAGCGCGGCGAGTGGCCCGACATCGACCTCGACCTGCCGAGCGGCGAGCGGCGCGAGCGCGTCATCCAGTACGTCTACGAGCGCTACGGACAGCTGGGGGCCGCGATGACGGCCAACGTGATCACGTACCGCGCGCGCAGCGCGACGCGCGAGGTCGGCAAGGTGCTCGGGTTCGAGCCGGCGCTCGTCGACCGGATGGCGAAGCTGATGGGGCGCTTCGAGTACGTCGACAGCAGCGAGACGCTGGCGCGTCATCTGCGCGAGGCGCACGTCGATACGGCCGACCCGCGGATCCGCCGGTTCGCCGACCTGTGGCACCGGATGCAGGACCTGCCGCGCCATCTCGGCCAGCACAGCGGCGGCATGGTGATCTGCCAGGGGCGCCTCGACAGCGTCGTCCCGCTGGAGAACGCCTCCATGCCCGGCCGCGTCGTCGTGCAGTGGGACAAGGACGACTGCGCCGACATGGGAATCATCAAGGTGGACCTGCTGGGTCTCGGGATGATGGCCGTGCTGCAGGACGCGCTGGCGCTGATCAACACGGAGGGAGGCCGGGAGCCGGCGGAGGCGCCGGACGGCCAGCCGGCGCCGCGGGTGGAGCTGGCGCACCTGCCGCAGAACGATCCGGCCGTCTACCGGATGCTGCAGGAGGCCGACACGGTGGGGCTGTTCCAGGTCGAGTCGCGGGCGCAGATGGCGACGCTGCCGCGGCTGAAGCCGGCGTGCTTCTACGACCTCGTCGTGCAGGTCGCGATCATCCGGCCGGGGCCGATCGTCGGGCAGATGGTGCATCCGTATCTCAACCGGCGCGCCGGCCGCGAGCCGGTGACGTATCCGCATCCGTCGCTCGAGCCGATCCTCGCGCGCACGCTGGGCGTGCCGCTCTTCCAGGAGCAGCTGCTCCGGATTGCGATGGTGGCGGCGGGATTCACCGGCGGCCAGGCCGAGGAGCTGCGGCGGGCGATGGGATTCAAGCGATCGGAGAAGCGCATGCGGGCGATCGAGCAGCAGCTGCGCGACGGGATGGCCGCGCGCGGGATCACGGGGGAGGCGGCGGAGGCGATCATCACGTCGATCACGTCCTTCGCGCTGTATGGATTCCCCGAGTCGCACGCGGCGAGCTTCGCGCTGCTGGCCTACGCCAGCGCGTACCTGAAGGCGCACTACCCGTCGGCCTTCTACGCCGGGCTGCTCAACAACCAGCCGATGGGGTTCTACCATCCGGCGACGCTCGTGAAGGACGCGCAGCGGCGCGGCGTCCACTTCGCGCCGATCGACGTCGAGGCCTCCGACTGGGACTGCACGATCGAGGCGGACGGCCGCATCCGGCTGGGGCTGCGCTACGTGTCGGGACTGCGCGAACAGGCGGGGCGCGCCATCGCCGGCGTGCGCCCGGCCGAGCCGCCGCGGCCGGCGCGCTGTCCGAAGTGCGGCTGCGACGACCCGTCGCTGCTCGAGATCGCGCCGCAGGGGCGCGAGGCCGGCGCCTGGGCCTGTTTCTGCAACCTGTGCGCGCACGACTGGACCGCGCCGCGCGGCGCCGCGCGGAAGTTCGTCTCGATCGAGGATCTGATCCGGAAGACCGGCGTACGCCGGGACGAGCTGACCGTGCTGGCCGAGATCGGCGCGCTCGCGCCGCTCGGCTACGACCGGCGCGGCGCGCTGTGGCAGGTCGAGAAGGCGGTGCGGCCCGACCTCGCCCTGGAGATGGACGAGCCGGAGGGGGAGCGCGCCCCGTCAGTCCACGAGGAGGCGGCCGCAGCCGGCTCCGCGCCGATGCCGCTGCGCCCGATGAACCCGCTGGAGCGGATGACGGCCGACTTCGCGGGCACGGGGCTGACCATCGGCCCGCATCCGATGACGTTCCATCGCCGCGCGCTCGCGCTGATGGGGGTGCTGCGCGCGATCGATCTGCCGCGGCAGCGTCCCGGCCGCCGCGTGCGGATTGCCGGCTGCGTCATCACGCGGCAGCGCCCCGGCACGGCCAAGGGGTTCGTGTTCCTGACGCTCGAGGACGAGACCGGCATCAGCAACGTGATCGTCCGGCCGCACGTTTTCGACGAACAGCGCGCGGCGATCATCGAGTCGCACTTCGTCCTGGTCGAGGGGCTGCTGCAGCAGGAGGACGGCGTCACCGCGGTGCGTGCGGATCGGGTCCGGCCGCTCGAGGGGGTGCCGGTGGAAATCGAGTCGCATGACTTCCATTGAGTCGCCGGCCTGAAGGCCGGCCGTCCTGGTGTCCGTGAATAGCCGGCCTGAAGGCCGGCCGTCCTGGT
>CAYUPN010000231.1:0-1946 GCA_964446605.1 uncultured Bifidobacteriaceae bacterium
CGGCGCCGGCGCCAGGACCTGCGCCGCTGCAGTCGACGTCCCGTGCCTCCGCGCTGAGTCTGACTGCGCCGCCCGTCGTCTCCGGCGGCATTACCCGCGAGCGGGTGCAGCGGACGATCGTCCTCGTCGTCGACGACCTCGGCATCGCGTGGGAGAACATGGAGGCGACGCGAAAGGCGCTGCGTCGCTTCGTCGACGAGGAGATCCAGGACGGCGACCTGGTCGCGATCACCCGCACCGGCGCCGGATGGGGCGCGCTGCAGCAGCTGACGACCGACCGCCGGGTGCTGCATGCCGCGGTGGATCAGGTCCGGTGGACGGCGCTCTCGCGCCGGGAGGTGACCGCCTTCACGCCGGTGAACGACTGGCTCCCCCTGCCGGGTATCGCGGGTCCCCTGCCGGAAGCCGCCCCGGTCGAAGGACCTGAGGGACACTTCAGTCCGCCGGGGACCCTGCTTGGCAGCGCGGGGCGGGCGCGCGCAGGGGAGCGGCTCGAGTCGAAGCGCGATCCGCTCCAGATGGGCACGGCCGACGATCTACGCGAGTCGATGTCTTCGTCGGCCACGCTGAATGCTCTGGAGTTCACGATCGAAGGCATCCGTGACGTCCCGGGGCGCAAGGCGGTGGTCCTGATCTCGGAGGGCTTCCATTTCCTGGAGGAGGATGCGCTCCGGCCCGCGCTGCGTGTGGCGGATCGGCTCCAGCAGCTGACCGACACGGCGCTCCGGACCGGCACCGTCATCTACACGCTCGACCCGCGCGGCCTGGTGACGGCCGGGCTGTCCGCCATGGACAACATGAACGTCAGCAGCACTGCTGGCGCGGTCTCGCATTCGCGCGCGCGGATGGGTGAACTGCTGGCGACGCAGGATGCCATGGCGTTCCTGGCCGAGGAGACCGGCGGTCTCGCGGTGCTGAACACGAACGATCTGCCCGCAGGGCTGCGGCGCATCAGCCACGATCTCCGCGGCTACTACATCCTCGGCTACACACCGCCGACCGGGACCTTCGCCGAAGCGGGCAAGAGGCCGCAGTTCAGGAAGGTCACCGTTCGCGCGAAGCGGCCCGGGCTGAAGGTCCGTACCCGCAAGGGGTTCATCGGCGTCATCGATCCGCCGTCGGATCCGTCCACCCTGAGCCCGGTCGAGCGGCTCCGCCTGGCGGCGGTGTCACCTTTCCAGCAGTCGGACATCCCGCTGCGCGTGACCGCCCTGCACAAGTACGCGCCGGGCGACGGCCTCTTCGTCCGGGCGCTGCTGCACGTCGACCCGCGCGCGCTGACGTTCGACAAGGGACCGGACGGACGCCTTCAGGCGACGGCCGAGGCCATCGGTCTCGTCTTCGACGAGTCCGGCGCGCTGGCCAACGGCAGCACCGCGCAGTTCACCATCATGCTGGGCGAGGATCGCGACGACCCGGTGGACGCGGGCATCGTCCACTCGCTGACCGTGCCGCTGAAGCGCGCGGGCAGCTACCAGCTGCGCTTCGCCGTGCGCGACGTCCGGTCGGGCGCGGTCGGGTCCGCCGGCCAGTTCCTCGAAGTCCCGCCCGCCGACAAGGGGCAACTCGCGCTCTCGAGCCTGCTCGTCGGCCCGGAGATCGGCGACGGCGCCGGACTGCCCGCCGGGGCCGAGGGCGACGGCGTCGCCGACGCCGCCAACCCCGTTCAACGCATCTTCACGCCCGGCACGCGGCTCGCGTACACGTGCGAGATCTACAACGCACCCGGCCCCGTCGAGACACAGATCGCCGTCTGGCGCGACGGGCGCCGCGTCTTCACCGCGCCGCCCTCCACTCTCACCGTGTCGAAGGGCTCGCCCGTCGTCACCGCCGCGGGCGGCATCCGGCTGGAGCACGGCATCGCGCCGGGCGACTACGTCCTTCAGATCACTGCGGTGTCGAAGAAGGGATCGAAGCCGGTCGCCGCATCTCAATGGATCGACTTT
>CAYUPN010000231.1:2046-3509 GCA_964446605.1 uncultured Bifidobacteriaceae bacterium
GGTCGAAAGCCCAAAGCCCAGAAGAGCCCAGCGTCGAAGCCGGCCTAAGGTAAACTCTCCGGCGGTTGGGGGATCGGATTGTCACTCCTTCTCGGGATCGACGTGGGGACCGGCGGCACGCGCGCGCTGGCGATCGACGCATCGGGGCGCATCGTCGCGTCCGCGACGAGCGAGCACGCGCCGTTCGCGTCGCCGCAGACCGGGTGGGCCGAGCAGGATCCGCACGACTGGTGGCGCGCGGCGCGCGAGGCGATCCGCCGCGTGCTGGAATCGCCCGGCGTCTCGGCCGACGCGATCACCGCGATCGGCTTCTCGGGCCAGATGCACGGGTCGACCCTGCTCGACGCGAAGGGCGAGGTCGTGCGGCCGGCGCTGCTCTGGTGCGACCAGCGCACGCAGGAACAGTGCGAGCAGATCACCGACCGCATCGGCGCCGCGCGGCTCATCGAGCTCACGCTCAATCCCGCGCTCACCGGTTTCACGGCACCGAAGCTGCTCTGGGTGCGACAGCACGAGCCGGACCTGTGGAAGCAGGTGCGCTCGGTGCTGCTCCCCAAGGACTACGTCCGCTTCCGCCTCACCGGCGTCAAGGCCACCGACGTCGCCGACGCCTCCGGCACGCTGCTCTTCGACGTCGGCGGGCGGCGCTGGTCGCAGACGATGTGCGACGAGCTGGATCTGGACAGGCGGCTGCTGCCGGAGGCGTTCGAGTCGCCGCAGGTGACCGGCAGCGTCTCGGCGGCGGGCGCGGAAGCCACCGGCCTGCGAGTCGGCACGCCCGTCGTCGCCGGCGGCGGCGACCAGGCCGCCGGGGCCGTCGGCATGGGCATCGTCCGGCCCGGTGCGGTGAGCGCGACCATCGGCACGTCGGGCGTGGTCTTCGCGGCAACCGACCGGCCGGCCATCGAGACGGGCGGGCGCATCCACACGTTCTGCCACGCCGTGCCCGGCCGCTGGCACGTGATGGGCGTGACGCTCGCGGCGGGCCTCTCGCTGCGCTGGTTCCGCGACCAGCTGTTCCCGCTCGATGCCAGCGGACGCGATCCGTACGACCAGATGACGGCGGAGGCGGCGCGCGTGCCCGCCGGCTCGGACGGCGTGCTGTGGCTGCCGTATCTCATGGGCGAGCGCACGCCGCACCTCGATCCGCACGCGCGCGCGGCGCTCGTCGGCCTCTCCGCGTCGCACACGCGCGGCCACACCGTCCGCGCCGTGCTCGAAGGGGTCGCGTTCAGCCTGAAGGACTCGTTCACGCTGTTCGCGGAGATGGGCGTGCCGGTGCAGTCCGTGCGGCTCGGCGGCGGCGGCGCGCGCTCGGCGCTGTGGCGTCAGATCCAGGCGGACGTGTACGGGCACGCCGTCGAGACCGTCGAAGCCGAGGAAGGGGCCGCCTACGGCGCGGCGCTCCTCGCCGGCGTCGGCGGCGGCGTGTGGCGCACCGTCGACGAGGCGTGCAACGCCGT
>CAYUPN010000232.1:0-3479 GCA_964446605.1 uncultured Bifidobacteriaceae bacterium
GATCAGGTCGGATCAGGTCGGATCAGGTCGGATCAGGTCGGATCAGGTCCCGCCGCGTCGGCGTGTCGCCTGAGCCGACGCGGCGGATCAGGTCTGCGCGCCGGCTCGGCTGCGTTCTGCTCGCGGTCGCGCGCGTGATCGCGTCCGTCGACGATCCGCCCGCCGATCCGCCATCCGCAATCCGCAACCGGAACGGTCAGGCCTTCACCGAGCCCTGGGTCCGGTAGTACTCCGTCTGGAATCGCTCGATGAGCGACTTGATGGCGAGCGCGTCTCCCTTGCGGTGTCCGCGGCAGTGGATGGCATTGTGCCCGCCGGTGGTCTCGATGCAGACGTCGGCGAAGAGCAGGTTCGTGTCGATCTTCACCGACGCGACGTGCGCGATGTTGATCGACTGCTCCAGCTGACCGAGCCACTGCGGCGTGTAGTGGATGACGCTGGTCGGCGTGATCTTGACCTGGGTGGGGAAGAGCCGGTTCCCGCGGCTGAGACGGCTGGCCACGAACACATGGGGTCCCGGCATCGGCCGCGACTTGCGCAGGAGCAGCCAGACCCCGATGACCGCCGCCAGGCCGACCGCTGTCAGCACGAGGGTAACCGGGTCCATGCAGCGCCAAGCCTGCGTGAGCGTGTGCCTGCTGTCAAGGGGCGTGCAGGTGATACACTCGCTGCGACGGAGGAGTCTCGCCAGTGCCGCATCGCTCGCCGGGGGCGTCCGGCGGTCCGCAGGGACGCTATCTCTCGGGCAAGCCCATCAGCTACTACCGTCCGCGCGGCAGCGCCGAAGTGCGCGCGCTCGTCGACGAAGGATTCCAGGCGTTCAACGCCGCGCGGCTCTCGGAGGCCTGCCACATCTACGCCGGCAAGATGCTGGCGCCCGAGCACGACACGACCATCGGGCTCACGATCGCCGGCGCGCTGACGCCCGCCGGCCTTGGCGGCTGCATCATCGAGCTGATGGAGCGCGGGCTGGTCGACTTCATCATCAGCACCGGCGCGAACCTCTATCACGACCTGCACTACGCGCTGAACTTCACGCTGCGCCGCGGCTCCCCCTTCCTCGACGATCGCGAGCTGTTCGACGAAGGGGTCATCCGCATCTACGACGTGCTGTTCCCCGCGAAGGTGCTGCTCGAGACCGACGGGTACATCCGCGACTTCCTCGGCCGGTCCGGCCTCGAGGGCGCGATCTCGACGGCGGATCTGCACCTGCGCCTCGGCGAGGCGCTGCGCCGGAGCCATCCCGGATGCGAGGCGCACTCCGTGCTGGCCGCCGCCGCGGCCTTCGGCGTGCCGATCTACACGTCGTCGCCCGGCGACAGCTCGATCGGCATGAACCTCGCCTACCACGACCTGATGGAGGGCGGCCGCCTGCTGATCGATCCCAACCGGGACGTCAACGAGGTCTGCGCCATCGTGCTCGGCGGCACGAAGAACGGCTGCGTGATCCTCGGCGGCGGGTCGCCGAAGAACTTCTACCTGCAGGCGCAGCCGACGCTGTGGGAGGTCTACGGCATCCCCAAGGGGGGCAACGACTTCTTCATCCAGTTCACGACCGATCAGGTCGTATGGGGCGGCCTGTCCGGCGCGACCCCGTCGGAGGCGGTCAGCTGGGGCAAGGTCAATCCCGGCGTGCTGCCGGACACGGTGGTCGCGTACGTCGATTCGACCATCGCGTTCCCGATCTTCTCGGAGTACGCCGTGGGCTCGCCGAACGGGCGCCGCGCCCGCAAGGAGCTCGTGCACCGGCGCGACGCGCTCGTGGCGCGTCTCCGCGACGAGGCGCGGGCCGCGAAGCAGGCGCGGCCGTCGACCGGAGAGTTCGAGACGATTGCAGACATGGATCGGTCGCGCTAGCGCCAGCGGCGCGATGCTCCGGTCCGGGAACGACGTGGGGACGCTCTTCTCGGAACTGGCCTCGCTGGGCGCGCTGCCTCCCATGCCGCGCGTCTATGCCGACGCGAACGTTCCCGCCGGCCTCGTCGCGTTCATGCGCGCGACGCTCGGCTGGGACGTCCTCTTCGTGGTCGAGCACGCGGACCTGCGCCGCGCGCCGGACCGGCGGCACTTCGAGCTGGCACGGCAGCTCGGGCGCACGCTCGTGACCCTCGATCGCGACTATCTCGATGAACGGCGATTCCCGTCCGCGGAGTCGGGCGGGGTGATCGTCCTCTGGGCGCCGAACGAGACGCTGCTCGCCCGCACGCTGCGGATCGTCGACGCCCGCGTGTTCACACGGAGCGGCGCGGGGCAGGCGCCCGCGCAGCCGCTCGACGGCCGCAAGCTGGTGGCCGATCCGGAATGGGTGGAGGCATGACGACGGTTCTGACTGGTGCGACGATTGTTCTTCCCGACCGGCTGCTGGAGTCCGGGACGCTCGTGATCGAGGGAGGGCGCATCGCGGATGTGCGCCCGGGCACGGTCGCGCGCGGGGGCAGCGGCGACTGGATGGATCTGGCCGGCCACGTCATCGTGCCCGGCTTCGTCGACGTCCACGTGCACGGCGTCGAAGGGAAGGACACGCTCGCGACCGCCGATGCCGTCGCGGAGATGGCCCGGCGGCTGCCGCGCTACGGCGTCACGGGGTTCTGCCCGACGACGGTCGCGTGCGGCCCGGTGGAACTGCGCGCGCTGCTCGACGCGATTCGCGCCGCGCGCTCCGCGCCGGCGCCCGGCCACGCGCGCGTGCTGCCGGCGCACATGGAGAGCAACTTCATCAACCCGGATTACCGGGGCGCGCAGCCGCTGACCTGCCTGCGGCTCGGGACCGCCGAGAAGCTGCCGGCGCCGCCCCCGGCCGCCGATTTCTCGGGCCAGGACATCCTCGACGAGATCGACCGGGCGCGCAGCGAGGTCGGCATCATCACCATGGCGCCGGAGATGCCCGGCGGCATGGATCTCGTCAGGCACTTCACGCGCAACGGACACATCGTCTCGATCGGGCACACGGCGGCGACCTTCGAGCAGGGGCTCGAAGGCTTCGAGGCCGGCGCGCGGCACGCGACGCACCTGTTCAATCGCATGACCCCGCTCTCGCATCGTGCACCGGGACTGGTCGGCGCGATCTTCAGCCGCCCCGACGTTCGCGCCGAGATCGTGTGCGACGGCTACCACGTGCACCCGGTCGTCGTCCGCGCGGCCGTCGCCGCGCTCGGCCGCGAGCGCGCGATGGCCATCACCGACGCCACCGCCGGCGCCGGGCTGCCGATCGGTTCGGTGGTTCCGCTGGGCAGCCACACGATCACGGTGAAGCAGGAGGCGGCGTTCCTGCCGGACGGCACGCTCGCCGGCAGCCGCTGGACCATGGACGGCGCATTTCGCGTGCTGACCGAGAAGGTCGGCGTGAGCGTGCTCGACGCGGCCCACATGTGCGCGACCACGCCGGCACGCCAGCTGGGCCTGGAGAACCGGGGCGCAATCGTCGCCGGGTACGCCGCGGATCTGGCCGTGCTCGACAGCGCCTACCAGGTGAAGGCGAC
>CAYUPN010000233.1:0-3465 GCA_964446605.1 uncultured Bifidobacteriaceae bacterium
ATCGATCGCATGCGCGATTGCGAAGCCCAGGCGCGCCACGTCGTCCGGCGCCGCGCGCACCGTCGCGGTCGCGATGTCGTCGAGACGGGTGGCCGCGGGCGACGCGATGAAGAACGGTCCCTTCGCGTCCTGCACGGCCTGCCGCACCGCCACGTCGTCCCACTCGGGGATCTTCAGGCCGGCCGCGATGCTCATGGGCTGACGCCGGATCGACTGGCGCAGGGCGAGCGCGAGCATGGGCGCGGTGTTGGTCGGGTCTTCGCCGAGGACGAGCACGGCGTCCGATTGTTCGACGTCGTGGAGGGAGGCGGACGGCGCCGGGCCGTTCCGGAGAATGCCGAGCATCGTCGAGACGAGACGATGCTCGGGCGCCGCCATCCCGGAGCAGAAACGGTCCGGACCGACCAGCGTGCGGAGCGCGAAGTTGGCTTCGAGCGACGCGCGGGGAGAACCGATACCGATCGCCCGCGATCCGGCGAGCCGGGCGCCCGCGCGCCGAAGCGCGTCGTCCGGTGCGACGGCGGCCGGCCGGCCGTCCTCGCCGATGACGGCCGGCGTCCGCACGCGCCGCTCGCTGTTGACGAACTCGTAGCCATAGCGCCCGCGGTCGCAGAGGAAATAGCCGTTGACGTCGCCGTTGAAGCGGCCGCGGATGCGGCGCAGCATGCCGTAACGCTCGCCGGGGATGACATTGCACCCGACGGAGCAGTTGACGCAGATCGCCGGGGCCGTGCGCAGGTCCCACTTGCGCGTGAAGTGCTGCTTGAACGTCTTGTCCGTGAAGACGCCGGTCGGGCAGACCTCGACCAGGTTGCCGCTGAACTCGCTCTCGAGCGTCCCGTCCTCGTGCCGGCCGAAGAACACGCGATCGCGCAGGAAGTGGGCGTCGAAGTCGCGGCCGCCGGCGTAGTCGCGATAGAAGCGGACGCACCGGTAGCACTGGATGCACCGGTTCATCTCCTGGTTCACGAACGGCCCGAGGTCCTGGTTGCGGAAGGTGCGCTTCAGGCCGCGGTATCGCCGGTACGTGTGGCCGTTCATCACCGTCATGTCCTGCAGGTGGCATTCGCCGCCTTCGTCGCATACGGGACAGTCGTGCGGGTGATGGACCATCAGCCACTCGCTGACGTACTGGCGGAATTCGCGCGCCGCGGGCGCGTCGATCGAGATCCGCGCGTCCTGCGCCGCCGGCGTCATGCAGGCCATGACGATGCGTCCGCGCGTGTCCTGCTCGTCGCGGTACTGCAGCACGGCACACTGACGGCAGGCGCCGACCGAGCCCATCGCCGGATGCCAGCAGAAGTAGGGCAGGTCCAGGCCGAGCGTGAGGCAGGCGTGGAGCAGGTTGACTCCCTCGCTCACCTCGTAGCGCCGTCCGTCGACGTGGATGGTCGTCATGTCACGGCCCAGGGACACCGGCGCTCGCGGACGTGCCGGTCGAAATCGTCGCGGAAGTGGCGGAGCGCGCTCTGGAGCGGCTCGGCCGCGCCGGGCGCCAGCGCGCAGTACGTGTGGCCGGGGCCCAGGAGTCGGGCGTGCGCCTCCAGCTGGTCGAGATCGCCGGGCTTCCCCCGGCCCTCCTCGAGGTCGCGCAGCACGTCGCTGATCCAGTGCAGGCCGGCCCAGCACGGGGTGCACCAGCCGCACGACTCCTGCGCGAAGAACTCCTCGAGGTTGCGGACCATGCCGACCGGGCACGTGCGGTCGTCGAGCACGATCATCGTGCCCGTGCCGAGACGGCTGCCGGCCTTCTGCACCGACTCGAAGTCCATGGCGACGTCCAGGTGATCGTCCGTGAGGAAGTCCGTCGACGCGCCGCCCGGCAGCACGCCGCGGAATCGCACGCCGTCCTGCATGCCGCCGGCGTGCTCCTCGAGCAGCGCGCGCATTGGCGTGCCGAGCGGCAGCTCCCAGAGGCCCGGCCGCTTCACGCGTCCGCTGGCGCCGTACAGCTTCGTTCCGCCCTCGCCGGTCAGGCTGGCCTGCCTGAACCATGCCGCGCCCCGGCTGATGATGTGGGGCACATTGCAGATCGTCTCGACGTTGTTGACCACCGTCGGCTTGCCCCAGAGGCCGGACAGGGCCGGGAACGGCGGCTTCGCGCGGGGATTGCCGCGCTTGCCCTCGAGCGCGTTGAGCAGCGCCGTCTCCTCGCCGCAGATGTACCGGCCGGCGCTGACGTGCAGGTGCAGGTCGAGGCGGTAGTCGGACCCGAACGCGCGCGGGCCGAGGTAGCCGGCTTCGTACGCCTCCGCGATCGCGCGCTCGAGCCGGGCGGCCGCGAGTTTGTAGGCCCAGCGGAGAAAGATGTACGACACCTCGGCTTCGATCGCGTACGCGCTGATGATGATGCCTTCGACGAGCTGGTGGGGATCCGCCTCCATCAGCAGCCGGTCCTTGAACGTGCCCGGCTCCATCTCGTCGGCGTTGATCACGAGGTACTTCGGCCGCGGAGCGTCGGGCCCCATCGGCACGAAGCTCCACTTCTGGCCCGTGGGGAAGCCCGCCCCGCCCCGCCCGCGCAGCCCCGACTCGCTGACCCGCGACAGGACGTCGGCGGGCGACAGGCGCAGCACCGCCTCGCGCGCCGCCGCGTAGCCGCCCGCGCGCTCGTACTCGCGGCGATCCGGCGCGCTCCCGTCTCCACGGATGTTCGCGGTCAGCACGCGCTCCATCAGCGGTACCTCTCGAGCAGTTGCGGCACGCGCGACGGATCCACGTCCCCGTGCAGGTCGTCGCCGACCATCATCACGGGCGCGCGATCGCAGGCGCCCAGGCAGACGATCGGCAGCAGCGTGAACCGGCCGTCGCCGCTCGTGCCGCCGGGGGATGTCCCGCTGGCGTCCGCGACGGCGCGGGAGACGCGATCGGCGCCGAGCATCCAGCAGCTCACGCTGTTGCACACGAGCACGACGTGACGGCCGACCGGGCGCCGGAAGATCAGGTTGTAGAAGCTCGCGACGCCGTCGAGCTCGTCGAGCGTCATCTGCAGGAACTCCGCCACGTCCCGCAGCGCCTCGTCGGACACCCAGCCGCCGCGGTGCTGCTGCACGATCTTGAGCGCGTCCACGCACACGGCCTGCCGCGTCGGGTAGCGGGCCATCTCGGCCTCGATCTCGCGCCGTTCGTCGCTGCTCAGCATCGGAACCCTCCGGTCACCGGTCCACGTCCGCCAGCACGAAGTCGAGGCTGCCGAGAATGGCCATCAGGTCGGAGATCGTCCACCCGCGGCTGAGCAGCGAGACCATCTGCATGTGCGGGAACGACGGCGTGCGGATGCGCACGCGGTACGGCATCGTGCCGCCGTCGCTCGTCAGGTAGTAGCTGTTGTGCCCCTTCGTGGCCTCGACGCCGATGGCCGCCTCGCCGGCCGGGATCACGGGGCCCCAGCTCACGCCCAGGAAGTGCGTGATCAGCGTCTCGATGTCGTGCATCGTCCGCTCCTTGAGCGGCGGCGTCGCGAGC
>CAYUPN010000234.1:0-3453 GCA_964446605.1 uncultured Bifidobacteriaceae bacterium
TCGTAGACATGCAGGCTCCGGGAGGAACGCCGCCGGCCGATCCGGGACGCCCGGTCGTGGCGGACAGTCTCTTCTCGACAGGCGGCGTCGTCTATTCACTGACGTCGCAAAATTGGCGACTCTGGTCGTATGAGCGCGGCGATCGTCGCTGGAAGGGACACCCGTCCCTGGCGGACGCCTATTCGCCCCGACACCCCCTTCTTCGCCGCCGAGCCGCCGCGCCACGAGGGAGCCGCGCTTCCGCGACGGTCACCCAGCCCATGTCCGTCCGCTGCCGTCGGAGGACGCTACCGGCGGGAGTAGCCGTCCCACCGCGGGTCTCCGCCACGGGCATCCGGATCGAGCGACTCCCAGGGCACGCGCGTGAGCCCGTTCAGGTCGTACAGGACCTTGCCGTCACGAACCGTCAGCTCGCAGCTCAGACGCTGCGACGCGTCCATCCGGCCGCCCGGCGGGTCGATGAACCCGAACGATCCGGTCTCGACCTTCAGCACGGCGATGTCGGCGGGCGCGCCGACGGACAGGTGGCCGAGGTCCTCGCGCTTGATCTCGCGCGCCGGGTTCCACGTCGACCGCAGGATCACGTCGTCGAGCGGCAGCCCCATGGCCATGAACTTGCCCATGAGGTTGATCATTCCCTTCATCGCGGTGTTCATGCTGCCGCCATGCAGGTCGGTGGAGATCGAGTCGGGCACGAACCCGGCCTTCAGCATCGGCACCGCGGCGTCGTACCGGAAGCTGGCGCCGCCGTGGCCGACGTCGAAGAAGATGCCGCGCTTCCGCCCCTCGACCATTGCCGCGCTCGGGCCCTTCGTGTCGGCGTCCTGCTCGCCGCGGCGGCCGCCGTACATGTGCGTGTAGATGTCGCCGGCGCGGAAGTACGTCGTGAACAGCTCCATCAGGGTCCGGCCGGCGCGGACGTTGCCGCCGAAATCGACCATGACGGGGACGTCGAGCTGCCGCGCCACGGCGCCGGCCCGCTCGTACGGGATCCAGTCCCTGCCGTTGTAGTGCGCGCTCTTCACGCCGACGACGACGTCGCGGTGCTGCCGCGCGACCGCGGCCGTCGCGGCGACGTCCATGTCGTCGACGTTCTGCTCGAGGGCGCCCGGCGCCATCCCGGCGCCGACGATGTTGATGAACGCGGTCACCCGCGTGCGCGACCGGTCGACGATGCGGGTGCGGAAGTCCTCGAAGGTGCGCCAGCCGGCGCTGCCGGCGTCGGTGACCGTCGTCACGCAGTTCCGCAGCGTGAAGCCGTCCGGATAGAGGCTCCGGTCGCCGCCGGAGTACTGGTTGTCCTTCTCGCCCGCGTACATGTGGACGTGGATGTCCAGGAGGCCGGGCGTGACGTAGTGGCCCGACACGTCCACCGCCTTGAGGGCCTGCGACGAGGGGATGTCCGGGGCGACGAGCGCGATGCGGCCGTCCTTGACGGCGACGTCGCGGGCGGCGCTCAGGCCGTTGCGCGGGTCGATGACGTGCCCCCCGTCGAGCAGCAGGTCGTACTCCTGCGCGGCGGCGGCGCCGGGCAGGGCGGCGAAAGCGAGGAGCAGCAGGGCGAGGCGTATCATGGGCGTCTCCGTTGCGATATTGGTATCCGGCCGGGCGCCTGCGGTCTAGGCATCCAGGTCGCGAACTTGGCCAACCAGGTCGCGCCCGGGGGCACCGGCCGCGCCGCGGCGCCGCCCGCACCCGACGCGCGGGAACGCGCGGACCCGATGTGCGACGCCAGCGGCGATCGATGCGACGGGAATGCTAGACCGGAGGGGGCCCGCCGGACGACACTCGGGAGAACCGGACCCTGCCGGCTTCCCGGCCGCCGATCCGTGCGGGCCGGACGACAACGAGGAGGGAGACGTGGCCGCCCCGACATCCCGCACCAGGACATCGCTCCGCGTGAGCCGCCGCCAGCTCGGGCAGATTGCCGGCTCCGCGGCGCTCGGCACGCTGCTGCCGCTGCGCGCGCCCGGCATCGCCGCCGCCGCGCCCATGGCGCCGGACAGCCTTCCGCAGGACGGCGCGGCGTTGTACGAGGCGCTCGGCGTCCGGCCCCTCATCAACGGCCGCGGCACGATCACCGTGATCGGAGGCTCGATCGAGCTACCCGAGGTGCGGGCGGCGAAGGCGCTGGCGAACGAGCACTTCGTGCAGCTCGACGAGCTGATGGCGGCCATCGGACGCCGCCTCGGGGAGCTCACCGGCGCCGAATGGGGCATGGTGAGCGCGGGCTGCGCCGCGGCGCTCACCCACGCGACGGCGGCCTGCGTGGCCGGGGGCAACCCCGATCTGCACGTGCGCATCCCGAATCTCGCCGGCTTCCCGCGCGACGAGGTCATCATCCCGGCGCACTCGCGCAACGTCTACGACGCGGCCATCCGCGCCGTCGGCGTGACGGTGATCGAGGTCGACAGCATCGAGGCGCTGCAGCTCGCCATCGGGCCGAAGACCGCGATGATCTACGTCTTCGCGAACGATCGGAACGAGACCGGGCCGATGGCGCTGACGCCGATCGCCGACGTCGCGCGCGCGCACGGCGTGCCCGTGCTGGTCGACGCGGCCGCCGAGATCCTCACGGTGCCGAACATCCACCTGCAGCGCGGCGCCACGCTGGTCGCGTACAGCGGCGGCAAGGTGATCCGCGGGCCGCAGAGCGCCGGGCTGCTGCTCGGCCGCAAGGACCTCGTGCAGGCGGCGTGGGTCCACAGCGCGCCGCACCACGGCTACGCGCGCGCGATGAAGGTCGGGCGCGAGGAGATGATCGGCATGCTCCTGGCGGTCGAGAGCTGGGTGGCGCGCGATCACGAGGCGGAGTGGGCGCGCTGGGTGGCCCGGTGCCGCCACATCGCCGAGCGCGTCCAGCAGGTGCCGGGGGTGACGGCGGAGATCCGCGAGCCGCGCGATCGCCGCGACAACCGGACGCCCGCAGTCACGGTGCGCTGGAACGCGAAGGCACTCGGCCTCACCGGCGCCGACGTCGTCGAGGCGCTGGACAAGGGGGAGCCGCGCATCGCGCTCGGCGGCGGCGGCCGCGGCCGGCGCGGCGGCGACCCGGACGAGACCGGCGTGTCGGTGGCCGTCTACATGATGCGCGACGGCGACGAGCGGATCGTCGCGGACCGGCTGGTCGAGGTGCTGAAGACCGTCCGCGGCGCCGCGGCGAAGGCGCCCGCTCAGCCGACCGCGGACCTGACCGGCCGATGGGTGGTGGACATCAAGTACGCCGCGGGCACGGGGCGGCACACGCTGCACCTGGTGCAGCGCGAGGGCCGGATCGAGGGGACCCACCAGGGCGAGTTCCTCGCGCGCGACATCAACGGCGCGATCGACGGCGACAGCGTCACGCTGGCGAGCACCATCACGGAGCGGCACGGCGACTCGCTGCGCTACCGGTTCACCGGCCGGGTCCAGGGAGACACGATGTCGGGCGAGCTGGATCTGGGCGAGTACCTG
>CAYUPN010000235.1:0-3410 GCA_964446605.1 uncultured Bifidobacteriaceae bacterium
AGACCTGATCAGACCTGATCCGACCTGATCCGACCCGATCCGACCTGATCCGACCTGATCCGACCTCCGTGCGCCGCATCTATAATCGGCACACGGAGGAGGGACAGCGCTGTGTACCGACGTGTCCTGTTGCTCATCGTGCTGGCCGGGTTTGCCGGAGCGTGGTTGCCCGTGAAGGCCCAGGCGCCGGCGCCGTCGGCCGAGCCGGGACAGACGACGTGGTACTTCTACAAGGTCCGATGGGGGTTCCAGGACGAGTTCCTCGACCTCTTCCAGCGGAACCACTACCCGGTGCTCAAGGCGGAGATGGAGGCCGGGCGCTTCACCCGCATCCGGACGTACGTGCCGGCGAACCACGGGGACGGGCGCGCCGACTGGACGTTCGCGGTCGAGCTCGTGCAGCCGCCGAATCCGCCGAAGGTCGACACCGAGGCGATCATCGCGAAGCTGTATCCCGACCGCGAGAAGTTCCGGCGCGAGGAGCAGCGCCGCTTCGAACTGCTGGACGCCCACTGGGACGTGCCGCTCAACGTCGTCGACCTGGACGCGCGGAAGCTGTCCGTCGCGCCGTGAGCGCGGCGGGAGCCGGACGCCGTTGCCCGGGTGCGACGTCGAGGTACGCGGCTGACGCATGACCCTGACCGCGCTCGGATGGACGCCTGCGCTGGCCGAGGCCTTCGAGCCGTTCGCGGCCGACGGGCTCATCCCTGCACGCGTGGCCGTCGCCTACGGGGCGACGTTCCGCGTCCTGACCGGGGACGGCGACCAGCTCGCCGACGTCGCGGGCCGGATGCGGCACGAGGCCCGGGGACGGCGCGACCTGCCGGCCGTGGGGGACTGGGTGGCGCTGCGGCGGTCCGACGTGCCGGGCGGCCGCGCGACGATTCAGGCGATCCTGCCGCGCACGAGCCTCTTCTCGCGCAAGGCCGCCGGTGACGAGACGACGGAGCAGGTGCTCGCCGCCAACGTCGACACGGCGTTCCTCGTGACCGGCCTGGACCACGACTTCAACCTGCGCCGTCTGGAACGGTACCTCGCCATGACCTGGGAGAGCGGCGCGGCGCCGGTGATCCTGCTGAACAAGGCGGACCTGACGTCGACGCTCGACGAGCAGGTCGCCGAGGTCCAGCGTGTCGCGCTCGGCGTCCCGGTGCACGCGATCAGCGCGCGCGAGAACCGCGGGCTCGACGCGCTTGCGCCGTACCTGGAACCGGGGCGCACGGTGGTGGTCCTCGGCTCGTCGGGCGTGGGCAAGTCGACGATCATCAACCGCCTGCTCGGCGAGGAGCGGCTGAGGACCCGCGAGGTGCGCGCGAGCGACCAGCGCGGGCGTCACACGACCACGCATCGCGAGCTCGTCGTGCTGCCGGGGGGCGCGCTGCTGATCGACACGCCCGGCATGCGCGAGCTGCAGCTCTGGTCGGCCGACGCGGGCATGGACGAGGCGTTCGACGACATCGCCACGATCGCCCGCGAGTGCCACTTCGCCGACTGCCGCCACGAGAGCGAGCCGCGCTGCGCGGTGAAGGCGGCGGTGGAGGCCGGCAGGTTGCCGGCGGAGCGGCTGGAGAGCTACCGCAAGCTGCAGGCCGAGCTGCAGGCGCTGGCCGAGCGCCAGGAGTCGCTGGCCCAGCAGCAGAAGAAGAAGTCGGACCGGGTGCAGTCGAAGGCGCTGCGGAAGCACCTGCAGACGAAAGGACAGTCGTGAGCGAGAAGACCGGGAACTCCGGCGGGTGGCCGTCGCGTCCGACACGCGTGCAGCTGCTCGTGACCTGCCTCGTCGACTCGATCGCGCCCCGCGTCGGCTTCGCCGTCGTCGAGGTGCTCGAGCGGCTCGGGCTGGAGGTCGAGGTGCCCGCGGGACAGACCTGCTGCGGACAGCCGGCCTTCAACTCCGGCGGATGGGACGAGGCGCGGACGATGGCGCGGCATCTGATCGACGTGTTCGGCGATCGGCCCGACGTGCCGGTCGTCGTCCCGTCGGGCTCGTGCGGCGACATGGTGATCCACCAGGCGCCAATGCTGCTGGAGAACGACCCGCAGTACGCGGATCGGGCCCGCGCGCTCGCCGCGCGCACGTTCGAGCTCACGCAGTTCCTCGTCGACGTCCTCGGCGTGACCGATGTCGGCGCGGTGTCGGAAGGGAAGGTCACCTACCATCCGGCGTGCCACGGCCTGCGCGGACTCGGCGCCGCCGCCCAGCCGCTGGCGCTGCTCGGCGCGGTGCGCAACGTCGAGCCCTGCCCGCTGGCGGAGGCGGAGACCTGCTGCGGCTTCGGCGGCCTGTTCGCGGTGAAGCTCAGCGACGTATCGGCCAGCCTGCTGCAGCGCAAGCTCGCGAACGTCGAGGCCAGCGGCGCCGACACGCTCGTGGCCACCGACATCAGCTGCCTGATGCACATGGAGGGCGGCCTCCGCCGGCGCGGCAGCCGGATCCGGGTGCGGCACCTGGCGGAAGTGCTGGCGGACCGGCTGGCGCCGGCCGGGCAGCAGCCGGCACGGACCGCGCCCAGCCCGACCGCCACGGAGGATCGCTCATGAGCGCCGCGCCCGCGACGTTCTACCGCCGCGTCGAAGCGGCGCTCGGCAACCCGACGCTGCAGGCCGCGGTGCGGCTGTCGACCGGGCGGATGGTCGCGAACCGCCAGGCGGCGATGGCCGCGTTCCCCGAGGCCGAGTCGGTGCGGGATCGCGCCCGGGCGATCCGCGCGCACACGATCGCGCACCTCGATCGGTATCTCCGCCAGTTCGAGGCCAACGTCGTCGCGCGCGGCGGCCGGGTGCACTGGGCCGCGACCGCCGCCGACGCGGTGCGCCTGGTCGCGGAGATCGCGCGCGAGCACGGCGTGCGCACGGCGGTGAAGTCGAAGTCGATGGTCAGCGAGGAAATCGATCTGAACGCCGCGCTCGCGCAGGCCGGCGTCGAGGTGCTCGAGACCGACCTCGGCGAGTTCATCGTCCAGCTCGCCAACGATCACCCCTCGCATATCGTCATGCCGATCATCCACAAGAGCCGCGGCGAGATTGCCCGGCTCTTCCAGGATCGGCTGCAGGCGACCGACGAGGACGTCTCCGACGTCCCGCAGATGACGCGCCTCGCGCGCCGCGTGCTGCGCGCCGGCTTCCTGCACGCGGACATGGGCATCTCCGGCGGCAACTTCGGCGTCGCCGCCACCGGCAGCCTGTGCATCACCACGAACGAGGGCAACGGCCGCCTGACGACGACGCTGCCGCGCGTGCACGTGGCGCTCATGGGGATCGAGCGCCTGGTGCCGACCTTCGACGATCTCGCGGTGATGCTGCAGGTGCTCGGGCGCAGCGCGACGGGACAGAAGCTGACGGTCTACACGAACATCATCAGTGGGCCGCGCCGTTATCAGGGGCCAGGGGTCAGGGGTCAGGGGCCAGGG
>CAYUPN010000236.1:0-3399 GCA_964446605.1 uncultured Bifidobacteriaceae bacterium
GCCGATCTCCACGGGATCTCCCTGCCGAATCGTGCCCTCGCCCCGATGGTTGAAGTTGCGTCCGAAGGCGACGCCATCCTCGTGGCGCCTGTAGGCCGCCAGCGTGCGCAGCGGCTCCTTCGACCGCTGGCCCGTCTCCTGATCGGTCGTCGTGATCGCGCAACGGAGGCACAGCGTCATCCCCTCGAAGGCGACCTCGCCGATGCGGAGACGATCGAAGCGATCCTCCTCGTACGGCGCGCAGCCCCGGAGCACGATGTTCGGCCGGAACCGGTTCATCGGCAGCGGTGCGTCCAGACGGGTGTTGAGATCGTCCAGCGAGGCTTCGGACAGGATGAGGAACGGGTACCCGTCGGCGAACGCCAGCGTGGCCTCTCCTGTCGTCGCCGGCCGACGCTCCTCGTCCGGCATCCTGACGATGCGGTAATTGCCGGGCCGCTCGCGTGCGATGAAGGTGGTGGCCCAGTCAGCGGCCTCATCCCCCTGGTCGGTGGCGCTCACACGACTGCTCCAGACCTGGACCGGCATGGAAGCCCCGGCGACGCCGCCGAGCGGGAGTCGGAGCTCGGGCATGCCCGGTGCGGTCAGCACGAGCTCGGTGCCGGTGAGTGACGGGCGAATCAGGCACAGCGAGGGGACGCCGATGCCGGTGCCGGCGCCGTTTCCGCGCTGCGCGACGAACATGCCCCGCTCGTCCACGATGAGCCACTGGCGGTCGTACCGGATGCCCATCCGGCCGACCACGGCCTCGGTCAGCGGAATGCCGCGGCAGGACTTGACGGGGTACACGTGCAGGGCGGCTACGGACAGGGAGGTCGCGGCCATGGACCTGATCGTAACGCCGGCTAGGGCCCTTTTTGGGCCTTTGGCTTTGGGCTCCAGGCCTTGGGCCCTTTGGGCCTTTGGCTTTCGGCCTTCGGCCTTGGGTCGGATGGGGGCACTCCCCTCAATCTGGCCTCATCCGGACGATGTTCACTGTCACGTCCTGCGATGACAGCGTGACAGCGAAGGTCGCGACTGCGAGTAGCTGGTTGCCACAGTTCAGCTAACGCCCAAGGCCTAGAGCCCAAAGCCAAAGGCCCAACTGTCACACTCCGGCCTCCCCGCCCGTCTCTGGTACGCTGAATCGATGCTGGACGAGCAGGTGACGGACAGGATTTTCGAATCGCACCGCGGCCGGCTGTTCGGACTGGCGTACCGGATGCTCGGCTCCCGGGCCGAGGCGGAGGACGTCGTGCAGGACGCCTTCCTCCGCTGGCATCAGGCGGATCGGGAGGCGATTCGCACGCCCGAAGCCTGGCTGGTGACCACGGCGACGCGGCTGGCCATCGATCGCCTGCGGGCGCTGAAGACCGAGCGCGACGCCTACACCGGGCCCTGGTTGCCGGAGCCGCTGATGAGCGAACAGCCGCCGCCGCCGGATCGACATCTCGAGCTGGCGTCCGACCTGTCGGTCGCTTTTCTCGTGCTGCTGGAGCGGCTGGCGCCCGAGGAGCGCGCGGCCTTCCTGCTGCACGACGTCTTCGATCGCGACTACGCCGACATCGCGCGAACGCTCGAGAAGAGCGAGGCGGCCTGCCGCCAGATGGTTCATCGCGCCCGCGACCGGGTAAAGCGCGACCGCAAGCGGTTCGACGTGCCCGAGGCAGCGAAGGCGAATCTGTTGCGGCGCTTCATGGCGGCGCTCGAAGCCCGAGACGAACGGACGCTGTTCGCGCTGTTCGCTCCGGATGTCAGCTGGACAGCCGACGGCGGCGGGCGGGTGCCGGCCTCGCCGCGCACACTGGTTGGCGCCGAGCTGATCGTGAAGCTCGTGCTCGGCCTGCACCAGCGCTTCCATCGCGAACAGGGCGCCTATCACCTGGCGGCCATCAACGGCGAGACCGGGCTGATCTTCAGGCTCGGCGGCACGCTCGCCTCGACGCTGACCATCGAGACCGATGGCCGGCAGATCACCGCCGTCTATGTCGTCGTGAACCCGGACAAGCTGCGCGAGGAGCCGCTGCCGGTGTAAGTGGAGGTCTCTGGCCCTGACCCCTGACCCCTGACCCCTGGCCCCTGGCCCCTGGCCCCTGGCCCTGGCCCCTGGCCCCTGGCCCCTGGCCCTGGCCCCTGGCCTTGGCCCCTGGCCCCTGGCCCCTGATCTCTGTCACACGACGCGGGTTTTGCACGTCTTCCCTCGAGAGGAGGCAATCACCATGACACCGCGTGTGAACGGACAGAACTACATCGGGACGGGGCTCGGCCGGGCGATGCTCGCGCTTCAACGTGAAGTGAACAACAGCGGGCTCGAGCACCCGCTGATGGAGCTGATCAAGATCCGCGCTTCGCAGATCAACGGCTGCGCGTACTGCATCGACATGCACACGAAGGACGCGCGCGCCGCGGGTGAGACCGAACAGCGCATCTACGCGCTCAACGCCTGGCGCGAGACGCCGTTCTACTCCGAACGCGAGCGTGCGGCGCTCGAGTGGACGGAAGCGGTCACGCTCGTCGGCGAGACGCACGTGCCGGACGCCGTGTACGAGCACGTCCGGCAGCACTTCAGCGAAGGGGAGCTCGTCGCGCTGACCTTCGCGCTGGTCGCGATCAACGGGTGGAACAGGCTGTCGATCGCGTTCAGGGCGCCTGCCGGAACTTACCAGCCAGCCCGCGCGGCAGTCTGAGGGCAGAAGGGTTCCGCGAGCGGTCAGCGAGGCCGCTCGCGGGTGTACGACTACTCGCTTCGCAGGGCCCGGAGCGGATCCACGCGTGCCGCCGCGCGCGCCGGGAAGAGGTTCGCCGCGGCCGCGACGAGCAGCAGCAATCCCGCGGCGGCGCCGAGCGCGATCGGATCGGCGGCACTGACGCCGTAGAGCATCGATTCCAGCAGCCGGCCCGCGGCAGCCGCGCCGATGGCGCCGAGCACGACGCCCGCCAGCGCGAGCCGCAGACCCTGTGACACCACCAGCCGCATGACCTCCGCGCGCGAGGCACCGACCGCCATGCGCACCCCCATCTCCCTGGTGCGGCGGCTCACGCCGTAGGAGATCACGCCGTACAGCCCCACGGCGGCGAGGACGAGCGCGAGCAGCCCGAACCCGCCGACGATGGCCGCACCGATCCGTGTCGGCGCCATCGTCGAGGCCGCGATGTCCTCCGCCGTGACGGTTTCGGTGAAGACGATGGTGGGCTCGAGCGCGAGCACGGTGCGGGTGAGCGCGGCGAGCTGCGTGGCCGCGGGCTGCGAGGTCCGTACGATCAGCCCGATCTGGCGGCTCGGCCCGGACGGCAGGTGCAGGTACGGGCGCGGCGGCTCCCCGACCGACCGCACCTTGTGGTCGCGCGCGATGCCGATCACCTCATAAGGCGGAGACGATGGCCCATCGGTGTGGAAGCGGCTGCCGAGAGCATTGCCTC
>CAYUPN010000237.1:0-3373 GCA_964446605.1 uncultured Bifidobacteriaceae bacterium
CGCGCCGGGCCTTCAGCGCCACCCCCTGGGGTCTCGTGTAGCGGCGGGGCTTCATTCAGCCCCGCCTGCAAGCAGCCGCTCGGCCAGCAGCCGTACCCGTTCGTCGCGCTCGCTGAGCTCGTCGCTGGGCTTGTCCTCCCGCGGCACTGGCCGGGGCACGCCGGTGCCCTGCGCGATCAAGTCGTCACGCAGCCGCTCCAGCCAGTCGCGGAGGGCGCGCGCCGACATGCAGTCGTCGCGGTTGTAGCTCAGGACAATTGCCCGGAGCGGATCCTCTTCTGGCAGCGGCTGGTTCGTCTCGAGCAGGTACTCGACCTGCCGCAGGGCCTGCGACGCTTCCCGAAGCGGCGTCTCGCGCATGAACCCGACGAAGCGTTCGAGCTCCTTGATCGAGTAGCGCTCGACGCTGGCGATGAGCGCCTGGCGCGCGATCGCATACAGGTCGACGAGCACGCCGCCGCGGAGGAGGCGGTCCAGTTCCTGCTCGCAGGTCGCATGGCGTCCCATCAGCCGCTTCAGCGCCGACGGCTCGTAGGGCGCGTAGTGGTAGATGTGCATGCCGGGATGGCGGTCGAGGCGCGCGATTGCCTCGCCCATGAACGCCTCGAAGGCGCGCCGCTCCTCGTCAGGCGTGAACGCCCAGCGGCTTTCGTAGGGCGCACCTTCCTCCGCTACCCATCCGAACAGGTACTCGAGCCCGCCCTTCCCCGCGAACGGATCTCCTTCGAGGTCCAGGAACATGTCGCCTGGCGACGGCTCGGGCAGCCGTGTCAGGCCCAGGCCGGGCTCGACCGGGAGGAGTTCGTAGTGCGGTGCGCCCGTCGTGCGGCCCGCGAGCTGCACCCGTGCCTGTTCGCGGACGCGCGCGAGCGCGTCGCGCGATCCGCGGGCGGGCTTGAAGGGCAGCGGCAGTGGCAGTGACGCGAGTGCCGTGAGCGTCGGCACGTCACGCTCCCGCAGTTCCGTCATCTGCGTGCGGCGGATCCCTGCCACGAGCGACAGGTGGTCGTCGTCTCGCCGTCTGCGGTCGCAGACGGACCACCAGCGGCAGATGTCGCAGTGCGGCGTCGGCTCGGGATATGTCCCACCTTCCTCACCACCACGAACCCCGGTTTCCAGCCTCCGCTTCACCGCCCGGTAGTACGCCGCGAACTCATCGACCCGATACCGCTCGTGCCCGAACGGCTCGCCGGGCGTCACCACGTGGAAGTGTTCGGGCCGCGTGCCCTGGAGCTCCGTGAGCACCTCGCAGTAGACGCACAGCTGGAGGACCGTGCCGCCCCGTGTATCGCGGGCGAGCTTCGTGTCGAGCGGCTCGTACGACCAATCGCCGAGCGCGCTCTCGCGGTCCACTCTGAGGAGCACGTCGGCGTATCCGCCCCAGCCGCCGTGCTCGAGCGGCGCCTGGACGATCGCGTCGGCGCCGGCTGCCATCGCCTCGCGCGTCCGCGCGGTCCCGTCCCCATCGAGTCGCGTCTTCGAGAGGTCGACGATCCGGAGCCCTCGGGCGCGGAGGTCGTCGACGAAGGCGCGCTCGTGTTCGAGCCCGCGCGCCTGGAGCACCTCGAGGAATCGCGGGTCCGACATCGGCCGGCGGATCAGCCCCATTGCCGCCTGCAGGTCCAGCGTCGTCAGGTGCCGGCACGCGAGATGGTTCGAGAGATCGGAAGGGGAGAGGCGGATCGTGGTGCCCGACAGCTTCATCGGGCGGATCGTACAGGAAGGTGTGGGGAGCTGCTAAGTACCCTCTGTTTCAACAGGGGACACAGAGAGCACAGAGGTGTCACGGAGACCGGAAGGATCCCGCCTCCGTGATGTCTCCGTGCCCTCTGCACCCTCTATGGCCTCCGGGCTACGCCTTTACCGCTTCGCCCCGCCGCGCAGCCACGCCCTCCTCAATCCGGCGGCCGAACTCCGGATCCGCCTTCCGGAAGTGGCCGATCGCCCGGACGATGATGTCGTCGCGCGTGACCTGCGAGAGGCTGTCGGCGATGTTGTCGACCAGGCGCTGCTGCGCGTCCGCCGGCTGCAGGCGATAGAGATCGCCGGCCTGCATGAAGTCGTCGACCTCACGCGGCACCTGCGGGTAGTGCCCCGACGTGCCGGACACGCCGATTCCCGCATAGAGCTCCTCGTTCGTCTGCACCGGGCCGTCGAACGAGTTCGGCTCGTAGTTTTTCGATCGGCCGCCGTTGGCGTCGGCGCGCATGAAGCCGTCGCGGCCGTAGTTGCGTGCGCCGCCCTCGAGGGCCTTCGGCTCGTTCACCGGGATGCGGGTGTGGTTGATGCCGAGCCGGTAGCGATGCGCGTCGCCATAGCCGAAGAGGCGCGCCTGCAGCATCCGGTCGGGCGACGGGCCGATGCCCGGCACGAAGTGCGCCGGGTTGAACGCCGCCTGCTCCACCTCGGCGAAGTAGTTGTCGGGCAGCCGGTTCAGCACCAGCTTCGCGATCGGGATGAGCGGGTAGTCGCGGTAGTTCCAGACCTTCGTCAGATCGAACGGGTCGATGCGGTAGGTCAGCGCATCGGCGTCGGGCATCACCTGCACCTTCACCGTCCAGGAGGGGTAGTCGCCGCGCTCGATGGCCTGATACAGGTCCGTGTGGCAGTAGAGCGGGTCGCGTCCGCCGATCTCGGCGGCCTCCTGCGACGTCAGGCACTTGATCCCCTGATCCGTCTTGAAGTGGAACTTCACCCAGAAGCGTTCCCCCTTCGCGTTCACCCACTGGAACGTGTGCGACCCGAACCCGTCCATGCAGCGGTACGAGGCCGGGATGCCGCGGTCGCCGAACAGCCACGTGAACTGGTGCGTGGCTTCCGGCGAGTGCGAGAAGAAGTCCCAGACGTTGTCCGGCTCCTGCCGGTTCGTGTGCGGGTCGGGCTTCTGCGAGTGGATGAAGTCGGGGAACTTGATGCCGTCGCGGATGAAGAAGATCGGCGTGTTGTTGCCGACGAGGTCCCAGTTGCCGTCCTCGGTGTAGTACTTCATCGCGAAGCCGCGCGGGTCGCGCGCGACGTCGGCGCCCCCGCGCGAACCCGCAACGGTGGAAAAGCGGATGAACATGTCCGTCCGCTTCCCCTCGCGCTCGAAGGCCTTCATCGTCGTCCACTTCGACACGTCGGGGCTCGTCACTTCCAGGTAGCCGTAGGCTCCGGTGCCGACCGCGTGGACGACGCGCTCGGGGATGCGCTCGCGGTTGAAGCGCGCGAGCTTCTCGATCAGGTAGTGGTCCTGCAGCAGCGTCGGTCCGCCGGGACCGGCCGTCTGCGAATTCTGGTTGTCGGTGACTGGCGCACCGCTCTCGGTGGTCAGCGTCTTGGGCTTCGACATCGAGTCTCCGGATCAGGAACGGGTGACTTGGGGGCCGCTCGC
>CAYUPN010000238.1:0-3341 GCA_964446605.1 uncultured Bifidobacteriaceae bacterium
TCGGCGGCACGGCCTGGCTCTGGTCGCGTGAGGACATGCAGAACACGGTCGACGTCCTGCTCGTCGACGAAGCCGGACAGATGTCGCTCGCCAACGTGCTGGCCATCGCCCCGGCCGCGCGCAGCCTGATTCTGCTCGGCGACCCGCAGCAGCTCGAACAGCCCATCCAGGGCAGCCATCCGGAGGGCTCCGACGTCTCCGTGCTGGAGCACGTCCTCGGCGACAACAAGACGATGCCGGAGGGGATGGGGCTCTTCCTGGAGGAGACGCGGCGACTGCACCCGGCGATCTGCCGCTATACGTCCGAGCTGTTCTACGAAGCCAAGCTCCGCTCGCACGCCGGCCTCGAGCACCAGGCCATCATTGGCGACACGCCGCTCGGCGCGGGGCTCTGGTATCTGCCGGTCGCGCACGAGGGGAACCGCAACACGGCACCCGAGGAAGTGGCCGCGGTGGCTCGGCTGATCGACGTGCTGCTGCGAGGCGGCCCGTATGACGGCGCGGAACACAATCCGGCGCGCTGGCGCGATGCCGAGGGCGTCGAGCACCCGCTCACGCCCGACGACATCCTCGTCGTCGCGCCCTACAACGCACAGGTCGCTGCGCTGCGCGACGCGATCCCCGGCGTGCGCGCCGGCACCGTCGATCGCTTCCAGGGGCAGGAGGCCCCCATCGTCATCTACTCGCTGACGACCTCGTCGCCCGACGAGGCGCCGCGCGGGATGGAGTTCCTCTACAGCCTGCACCGGCTCAACGTCGCGACGTCGCGTGCGCGCTGCGCCTGCGTTCTCGTCGCGAGCCCCGCGCTGCTCGCACCCGAGTGTCAGACACCGGCGCAGATGAAGCTGGCGAATGCGCTGTGCCGGTACGCGGAGTTGGCGACGCAACTGGCGAAGGCCCGGGACTGAAGTCCGGCCCTACTTCACCGGCAACGACAGCGCCAGCAGCTTCTTCGCCGGAAGGATGACGTCCGCGGCGCGGCGGATGGCCGCGACGGGCAGCCCCATCCGGCGGCGCAGCGCATCGATCGACGCGCGCCACGTCTCCGCCGATGTCGGCTTGTGCCAGTCGCCGGCGAAATAGATGTGCGCCAGCCACGCGTCGACCCCCTGATCGCGCAGGAAGAAGAGGTGCGCGAGGCGGTTGATGTACTGGTAGCAGTCCTCGAGCCAGCACGGGGGCACGTCCTGGACGCCGAAGCGGCTCGCGATGCCGGCGAGGCGCTGCTCGATCCGCCGGCGGCTCGCCGCGACGGCCTGGCACGGCTCGCCGGTCAGCTCGCTCACGTGCGACTTCGCCTCGATCAGCAGCACGGCCGGCGGCTCGCTTCCTGCGAAATGCAGCTTCGCCAGACCGTCCCAGCGCGGGCCTCGCTCGGGCCAGAAGGCCTCGAGCTTCGGCTCGAGCTCCTCGAGATCGAGCGCCGCGAGGAACCCGCCCTGCCGGTACTCGCGATAGCGATCCGCCGCGACGGGCGAGATCCACTCGAATGACGGGCGCCGCGCGGCGAGATCGGGCAGGCCGTCGCAGATCGCCGATTCGAGCTCGCCCGGGAACAGGTTGACGTAGAGCTGCAGCTGCAGCGGGCTGCCGGCGCGCGCGCGGCCGTACTCGTCGAAGTCGGCCCCGGGCTCGCGCCCCACCGCCTTCGAGACGACGGCCAGCAGCTGGTCCACCGCATCCGACACCTTCGCCTCGTCGTCTCGCGGATCGGAGAGACGCAGGTCGGCGGCAAGCTGCTCGCAGATCTCGCGCAGCTGCGCTTCGAGTTGGCCGGCTCGCGTGCCGGCAGCGGCGTCGGACATGGAAAGGGACACCGGGCCGACAATCGTAATGCGATTCCGGAGAGGACGCTACGATCCAGAGAAGGATGCGGATGAGCTTGTCGGATTGGGTGATGCGCTGCGACGGCGTGGACACCACTCCCGTGCGGAGCTGAAGTTCCGCCCCACACCCGGAGCAGTGTCCACGCTTTCGCGTCAGAACCCGACGCCGGCGCCGAGATAGATGCCGGACACGTTGTACGGCTCGTCGACGTTGATCGGCTTGCGAAAGCGATATCCGATGTCTACGTAGGCGGGGCCAGCCGGAATCGCAACGCCGCCTCCGAACTCGAACACGGCGTTCGTAGCCTGCAGGTCGTCGCGATCGAGCACTCCAAGGTCATCGAGAAGATCGGTCACATCATCGCCATCGACCTCGATGGTCCCCCGGACGTGGCCAACCCCCATGCCCCCGAGCGCATAGGGCCGAAGGCGTCCTCTCGGGGCGATCACCCGAACGCCGCCGATCCCGAGGAACGCCGGAATTCTCGCGTTGACATCGACGCCATAGAAGTCGTTCACGTCATCGACAAGCCGGCCGAGGAATCTCGGCGCGACGTCCCGATGCCAGTCGAAGCTGCCGTACACCTGCAGCATCGGCGCCACGTGCCCGCCCACCTCGATTCCCGCCATCGGCGCGGTGCGCGTGCCGAACGTCACGCCGCCGCGCCCGACAGCGTAGGCGCGCGGCCAGGCGGACTGGTCGACGCGAACCGGCTGCCGCCGCTCCGGCGGCTCCGCGGCATACCGCTCGCGCAGCGCGGGGGCCGGCGCCGGCTGGTCCTCCCGCACCGAGAGATCCATCGGCGTCAGTTCCGGCCGCTGGAACCGCAGCGCGCTCGTCTGCACGTAGCCGGTGCGGGGACCCCACTGCGGGTCCTGGAACTGCACGCGCGTCCACGCGCCTTCCTCGGCGAGAACCTTGAACACGGTGCCCTGCGCGGCCACGCGCAGCGGCGTGCGCGACGGGTCCGGCGTGACGTAGACGGGCGCCTGCTCGACGGCGACCGCGGTGGACGCCGGCCCCTGCGCCGCGGCCGGCGCCGCAAGGATGACGACGGCCATCACAATCAGCAGATGCTTCATGACGTTCTCCGGTTGGATAGTGGGTGCCACCGGAGAACTCTGGCGTCCGGACGTGACAGGTCAGGTCATACGTGGGATCTTCGCTGTAGCTGGCAGCTCGCGGCTGGCGGCTGGCAGCCGGGACCGGAGAAGGCAGGGCCGGACTTCGGGCCGGCACGCCCCCATCCTCCGCACATCCCGGTAAGATAGGCCCCACATTCCGGAGGGCGCCGTGATACGAGTCCTGTCCGTGCTTGCCGCTGCCACACTCGGCCTGGGTGCTATGCTCTCGGCTCAAATGCAGATTCCGACGCCGAAAATCATCTCTCATGCTCCCGGGCTCGACTCGCTGATCGACACGGGCGCGACATTCGAGAAGCTGAGTGAGGGACACCGCTGGACCGAGGGTCCGGTCTGGAGCCGCCGCGGCGGCTATCTCCTCTTCTCCGACAT
>CAYUPN010000239.1:0-3318 GCA_964446605.1 uncultured Bifidobacteriaceae bacterium
CCCGCCGTGTTCTCGTTGCACGGATCGGTCTCCGGCCAGCCGGTCACGTTCCGGCTCGCCGAGGGAGACTCCGTGGCCGGCCGCTCGCCGTCCTCCCAGATCGTCCTCACGCCTCCCAGCGTGTCGCGCCGGCACGCCCGGTTCCGCGTCTCCAACGGCCGCTGCTACGTCGCCGACCTGAACAGCCGCTGCGGCACGTTCGTCGGCGGCGGGCGCATCCACGCCGAGACGGAGGTCGTCCCCGGCGATCGCATCCGCCTCGGCGAGGTCGCGCTGACGCTGGAGCACGCCGAACAACGGGTGCAGTTCGACAGCGGCAACGAGATCAGCGGCGCGACGATCGTCCGCCGGCTGGGGGAGCCGCCGCTGGCGGGACAGCCGGAGGTCCGGACGGCCGAGCGCGTGCTCGCCATCTTCGCGGACATCGGCCGCATGCTCCTGTCGGTCCGCCCGCTGCCGCAGGTCCTGACGCGCGTGGCGGAGCTGACCTTCCAGGTGCTCCCGAACGAGCGCGTGTTCCTCCTGCTCGCCGACGCCGAGGCGCCGGAAGGGCTGCGCCCCAGCGTCGCGCTGACACGCGACGGGCAGGCGCCCGACGACGAGGTGCACATCAGCCGCACGGTCGTGCGCCGGGTGCTGGACGAGCGGGTCGCGATGCTGGCCGCCGACGTGGAGAGCGACCGCCGGCTCGACGCCTCGGAGAGCCTGGTGGCGCAGGCGGTGCGCTCGTTCATGTGCGCGCCGCTGCAGGTCCAGGACCGCGTGGTCGGCGTGCTCTACGTCGACGCGCGGAACCGGGCCTTCACCCCGGCCGATCTCGACGCCTTCACGGCCCTGGCCAGCTACGCGGCGATCGGCATCGAGCAGGCGCGCCTGTCCGAGGGGCTGCTGCGCGAGGCCCGGCGCCGCGAGCGGCTGCAGCGCTATCACTCGGCCAGCGTGATCGAGCGGATTCTGCACGACGGCGACGAGGCCGACACGCGCTTCATCGCCCAGGAGCTCGACGTCACGGTCCTCTTCTGCGACATCGTCTCCTTCACGACCCTCTGCGAAGGCCTCGCCCCCCACGACATCGTCAGTCTGCTGAACGGGTTCTTCTCGAAGATGTGCGACGCCGTCTTCGAGCACGAGGGGACGCTCGACAAGTTCATCGGCGACGAGCTGATGGTGCTGTTCAACGCCCCCTACCCGCAGCCGGATCACGCGATGCGCGCCGCGCGGACCGCGCTGGCCATGCGGCAGGCGCTCGAGGCGTTCAACGCGGAGGGGCCGATCGTGCCGCTGGAGGTGCGGATCGGCATCGCCAGCGGACGGGCGATGGTCGGCGACGTCGGCACAATCCGCCGGCGCGAGTTCACGGTGCTCGGCGACGTCGTGAACATGGCCTCGCGGATCAAGAGCTCCGTCGCCGCGCCCGGCCAGATCGTCCTCACCAGCCACACCGCCGCGCTCGTCGGCGACACGCTGCCCCTGGCCAGCCTCGGCACCTTCCAGGTCCGCGGACGGATCGGCGAGGTGGAGGTGTTCGCGTTGAGGGCGGGAGAAGCCGTAAACGGGAAGCCGTCTCCGCCTACCACTGCCTGATCGGCGCCCGGTGGCGATCGATCCAGTAGCCCATGAGGACGAGGAGCCATTGCGCGTGGCCGACGATCGCGATGGCGGAGACGGAGGGGGGCGGCGGGCCGAAGACGTTGGCGGCGTAGATCGCGGCGAGGAGCAGCGCGAAGCCCCGCAGGGCCCAGGTGCCGGTGCGATCGATCGGCTCCGTGTTGGCCAGGTAGACGTACAGCCCGATCGTGAAGAGCACCGCCTCGACGAGCAGCGTCCAGGGGAGCGAGTCCCACAGCCCCAGGCCCACCTTGATCTCCACGCCCGGCGCCAGCGGCAGGTCGGGCCGATGGACGATCAGGTCGAGCACCCAGTGGGAGAGGATGAGGACGAACCCGACGGCCGCGCCGCGCGGGTAGCGCCGCAGGAGCGTGTAGCCGGCCCCGAACAGCGCGCCCCAGAGGGCCGCCATCAGCAGACTGTGCGACCACGGGTAGTGCACGAAGTCGAGCGGGGTCACACGCGTGATGCCGGGGGCGATCGCCACCTGCTCGATGCCCCGGGCGACCAGGGTGGGCCAGATCAGGTCGAGCAGCTGGGCGCAGAGCAGCAGCGTGCCGAGCGACGTGTACGGCGAGACTTTCTTCGCGGCGAGCCCGGCGGCGAAGTGGCCGAGGAACACGGCGGCTGGACCTAGACCTGGACGACCGTGCGCCGCAGGCGGTGGCTCTTGAGGACCGTCGCGTCGAGCCGCTTGCTCAGATACACCTTCGACTCGGCGTTGTCGGTGGGATGCCGCTCGAACTTCACGACCTCGAAGCGGAGGTTGTCGAGGGTGCCGCGCATCTCGTAGAACTTGTTCTTCGTCTTGACGACGATCTCGTGGTAGCCGTTGGCGAGGGCCCAGGCTTCCTGCTCCTCGCTGAGCGCGCGGAAGAAGCCCTGGCCGCGCCAGTCGCGGCGCGTGCCGCCGATCCACGCATACAGCACCTTCCGGTCCGCGAAGTCGACCGAGCCGTTCAGCCGCTGCACCAGATCCGCCAGCTTCGGGTTCGCCTCGTCGGGCCGCAGCTCGTGTCCGACCTTGTAGGCCACCGGCACGATCGGTCCGGGCTCGTCGGGCAGGGCCGCCTCGATCATGTGAATCAGGTGCTCGCGGTCGCGCAGCCGCTCGACGATTTCCGCTGCCGTCTTCTTCCGGGGGAACTCGCCGAAGAACTCTTCGATGTACTGGATTTCGAGGGCCCCGGGCTCGAGCGGGTACTGCTTGATCACGTGGTGCACGCGGCGGTCACTCCCCAAAACGAGCAGCGTATCACGCCGGAGGGGCCGCGCGGGAGCGGTCCGGCGCGCCGCGCCCCTTGCCCGTTGTTGCACCGGCGCGCTATCGTGCCAAGCGACACGGCGGAAGGGAGCGGTAGCGGTGATCGCGCTGGTGTGGCAGTTCGATGTGAAACCCGGTCGGAACAGCGAGTTCGAGGCCTTCTACGGCGCCGACGGCCCCTGGACGGCGATGAGCCGCCGGAGCCGGTCGTATCTGGGGAGCTCGTTCCTGCGCGACATCGCGATGCCGCAGCGGTATCTGGTGGTCGAATACTGGAGCGAGATGGTGGTGTACGAGAAGCACCACGCCGACTACCCGGACGAGTTGAAGGCCCTCGAAGAACACCGCGAGTCGCTCGTCGAGGGCGCCCAGCCGCTCGGCCTGTTCAACGCGCTCGACGTCCCCTCCCGCACCGGTCCCACCTGGTCGCAACGGAGCGGGACGGA
>CAYUPN010000240.1:0-3282 GCA_964446605.1 uncultured Bifidobacteriaceae bacterium
ATCGAACGCGCGGAGCGGCTGCTCGCCTCGGTTCGCGCGCTCGACGGCGCCGACTCGCTGACCGAGGCGCTCGACGCATTGACGGCAGCGGCTCGCAGCGAAGCGGGACGCGCCGCCGTCTTCCTCGTCCGCGACAGCGAACTGCGCGGCTGGGCGCACGCCGGCTTCGACACATCTGTACCTGCAGCGCGTGCGCTGGTCTGGCCGCTCACCGACGCAGGGCTGCTCTCCAAAGCCGTCACCGAGCGTCGCGTCGTCGACACGACGAGGGGCGCACAGGCACCTGAACCGCTGGCCTTCGATTCGGCAGATCGCGCCGGCCTTGCCGCGCCGCTGCTGGTCGGCGGTCGCGCGGTCGCGGTGCTCTACGTGGACGATGCGGGCCAGTCGGATGCGCGGGAAGTGCCGAGCGCATGGCCGGAGCATGTCGAGCTGCTCGCGCGCCATGCGTCACGTTGCCTGGAGGCGCTCACCGCGCGCGGCGCGATGAACGCCCGCGCCGGCCGTCCCGTCGCATCGCCGCTGAACGGGGAGGCCGCACATCCGCCGGTTTCACCAGATGAGGACAGCAGCGAGGAGGCGGAGTCCGCCCGGCGCTACGCCCGGCTGCTGATCTCGGAGATCCGGCTCTACAACGAAGCGACAGTCGAGGCAGGCCAGAAGGCACGGGATCTGCTTGCACGGCTGAAACCGCAAATCGACCGCGCCCGGCGACTGTACGAGGAGCGCGTGCCGGCGTCCGCCCGCGCGCGCGCCGACTTCTTCGGGCAGGAGCTCATTCGCACGCTGGCGAACGGGGACGCCGCGCTGCTGGGACAGGGAACGTGACGGATCGCAGACGCTATCTGCTGCCAGCACTGATCGCCGCATTTCTCGGCACCTCCGGTACCGCCCCGGTGACGGGGCAGGCGCCGGGCGCCGACATCGCTTTCGCCATCAACGCCACTGCACATCCGCCGGTTGCCGCCGACGCCGTCTGGATCGCGCCGTCCGGCAAAACGGTGACCGGCACCGCGCTCGCGCGCGGCGCGGCGGAGCTGCGCGACGGCCGCGCCGAGAAGGCGCTGCCGCTGGTCACGCAGCCCGCGCCGACCCCGGCGCTCGCGGCCTACCAGCAGTATTTCCGCGCGCTCACGCTGACGCGCCTGGAGCGACTCGACGAAGCCGCGCGCGAATGGAAGGCGCTCATCGCCGCGCGTCCGGGCGGCTATCTGTCGGAGCTCGCGCAGATCCGGCTCGCCGAGCTGCACGAGACCGCGAAGCGGCACGGCGAGGCGGTGCGCATCTACGAGGCGCTCACGAAGACGAAAACGCTGGCGCCAGACGACGTGCTGCTGAGGCTGGCGCGCGCGCTCGAGGCGGCGGGTGACCGTCAGCGAGCCATCCAGACGTACGCGCGCGTGTATTACGAGCATCCGCTCTCGGATGTCTCGGCCGTGGCGGCCGCGCAGATCGACAAGCTCGGCGCGTGGGAGCCGCTGGCGACGACGCCGACGCGGGTGGAACTGGAGCTGGGACGCGCGGAGCGGCTGTTCGCCGCGCGGCGCTACGCGCAGGCGCGCGACGCCTTCGCGGAGCTGCTGCCGCACGTCCGCGGCGACGAGCGCGAGCTGGTCTCGCTGCGAGTCGCGGAGTCGGATCACTATCTCCGGCGCTACCGCGCCGCGGCCACCGCGCTGGAGCCGTGGACGAAGAAGGCGCGCCGCCGCGCGGAAGCGCAGTTCTTCCACCTCACCGCGACGCGCGCGCTCGGACAGCACGGCGAGTACGTGCGCCTCGCGAAGGCGCTGGTCGCCGAGTTCCCCTCGGAAAGCTGGGCCGAAGAAGCCCTCAACAACCTCGGCACCCACTTCATCGTCACGGACCAGGACGATGAGGCGGACACGGTGTTCCGGCAGCTGTTGAAGCTGTTCCCGGAGGGACGGCACGCGCCGCGCGCGGCGTGGAAGGTGGGCTGGAACGCGTACCGGACCGCGAAGTACCACGAGTGCGCCGAGGTCTTCGAGACCGCGGCGGCGACGTTCCCGCGCTCGGATTACCGGCCGGCGTGGCTCTACTGGGCGGCGCGCTCGCGCGATCGCATGGGCGACACCCGCATCGCGCAGCGGCTGTACGGCGTCGTCATTGCCGACTACCTGAACTCGTACTACGGGCGGCTCGCATCGAACGTGTTGACGTCGCGCAAGCTGGAGCCGCTCACGCTGGCTGCGGCGGTCGGCGGCGGCGGCGCGCAGGTGGTGAAGGCGGCAGCGGAGACGGCCGGCGATCCGGTCCCGACGGCCGATCTGATCCGCACGCTCATCCGGTACGAGCTGTACGACCAGGCGCTGGACGAAGTCCGGTGGGCGGAGCGGATCTACGGCGAGTCGCCGGTGCTCACCGCGACGATGGGGTTGATCTATTCGCGGAAGGGTGAGATGCGCCGCGCGATCAACGCGGTGAAGCGCGCGTATCCGCAGTACCTCGCGGCCGGCGGCGAGCAGCTGCCGGTGGAGCTGCTGCAGGTGCTGTTCCCGGTGGCGTACTGGCAGCTGATCGAGAAGTACGCGAAGGCGCACGACCTCGATCCGTATCTGATCGCCGCGCTGATGGCGCAGGAGTCGACGTTCACCGCCGACATCCGGTCGCCGGCGAACGCGATCGGGTTGATGCAGATCGTTCCGGCCACGGGGCGGCGCTACGCGCGGAAGCTCGGCATTCGGCCGTTCAATACGCGCCGGCTGACGAACCCCGAGGTCAACGTGCGGATCGGGACGAAGTACTTCCGCGAGATGGTCGATCGGTTCGGCGGCGTGCACCTGGCGCTGGCCAGTTACAACGCGGGCCCCAGTGCCGTGGCGCGGTGGGTCGCCGAGCGCCCCGGCATCGCGCAGGACGAGTTCATCGACGACATCCCGTATCCCGAGACGCAGAACTACGTGAAGAAGATCCTCGGCACGGCGGACGACTACCGGCGCCTCTACAACGGCGGCGGCGCCCGCCCGATCCTGGGCGCACCGGGGACGACGGCCGTCGCGCCGGCACCGGCGATGAAGCGGACGGCGGCGCCGGCGAAGAAGAAGGCGCCGGCGAAGCGTGCCGCGCCGCGGCGAAGGGCGCAGTAGGCAGCCGGAAGGTGCGGGCGGCGACGTCTCTCTCTCGAGCAGCGGCGGCGCCTCTCTCTCGAGCAGCGGCGGCGCCTCTCTCTTGCGAGTCTGTAGCGGCGGGGCTTCAGCCCCGCGTCACGTGCGCGCCCTTTGGGCGGCGGGGGCTTGCGTCCGCGGCCCGGACTCCGCACGCCGG
>CAYUPN010000241.1:0-3122 GCA_964446605.1 uncultured Bifidobacteriaceae bacterium
CTTCCCCCCACGAGGACCCATGCCCCCTCCGGCCTTCCGCTTCGGCCAGTTCTTCGGCGCCTTCGACCGTCGGCGCGTCGTGCCCGGCTTCGAGGTCGCCGACATCCGGCCGGCGGTTCCGGACCGCGCGGTGCCCCGCCATACGCACGAGACCGCCCATTTCGTGCTCGTGCTCGATGGCGCGTACGTCACCACGGCGATGGGCGCGCGCGAGACGTGCGACGCACCCACGCTGATCTACAACCCGCCCGGGACGACGCATCGCGACCGGTTCCGGTCGAGGACAGGGCGCTTTCTGGCGCTGTCGGTGGCGGCCGAGAGCCTGGCGCTCGCGGCGGAGCAGTACCGGATGCTGGAGCAGCCGATGGTCCTTGCGTCGCCCGCCGCATGCGCTCTCGCCACACGGCTGGCCGGTGATCACGTTTACGCGGGTGTCCAGCCGGCGTTGCGAACTGAACCGCCCGCCGCACCCGGATTGCTGGTCGAGAGTCTCTGCTGGGAACTGCTCGCCGCGGCGCAGCCACAAGGCGCGCTGCTGCGCACGTCCCCTGCGTGGCTGCTCGCCGCGCGCGACCTGCTGCGCGACACGGCCGCAATGCCGGTTCGCATGAGCGATCTCGCCGGCACGTTCGGCGTGCATCCGATCCATCTGACGCGGGCGTTCCGCCGGTTCTTCCGGTGCACGCCGGGCGACTACCTGCGACGCTGCCGGCTCGAACGCGCGGCGGCCCTGCTGCGCGACTCTCCACTGGACATCGCCCAGGTCGCAGAGGCCGCCGGCTTCGCGGACCAGAGCCACCTGACGCGGCGGTTCACGCGCGCATACGGGATGCCGCCCGGCGCCTATCGCCGCGCACACGGCCGGGGCATGCACACCCGGCCGCTGTCGCGACGCGGTTGATCTCAGCGACGCAAGGCGCGGCGCGCGCCGGTCCGGAGATGTTCGTTTCAGACAAGACGAACGGCCGCGGGAGATGTCAGGATGTTGCGATGCGGAGCTCCCTCGCGCGGCCGGTCCTGCTCGCCAGCGTCCTCGCTCTCCTGACGTCCAACGTCGCCGCACGACAGTCTTCGGCTCGGTACGAAGCCATCACCCGCGACGTGCGCGCCGGGAAGTACAAGCAGATCACAAGCCTGCTCGTAGCCCGTGATGGAACCGTGCGATACGAGGAATACTTCGACGCCGGCGGCGCCGACGCGCTCCGCAACACGCGCTCGGTCACGAAGACGATCACGAGCATGCTGATCGGCATTGCGATCGATCGCGGCCTGCTCCCCGGCGTGGACGCGCGCGTCTTCTCCTACTTCTCCGACCGGATGCCGATCGCGAACCCGGATCCGCGCAAGGACGACATCACGGTGGAGGACTTCCTGACGATGAGCTCGCTCCTCGAGTGCGACGACGACAACGCGTTCTCGCGCGGCAACGAGGAGCGGATGTACCTGGTCGAGGACTGGTTCAAGTTCACGCTCGATCTGCCCATCCGCGGATTCCCGTCCTGGACGTCGAAGCCGGCCGACTCGCCATACGGCCGGGCGTTCAGCTACTGCACGGCAGGTGTTACCACGCTCGGCGGCGTGCTGGAGCGCGCGACGAAGCAGCCGGTGCCGGACTTCGCGCGCGAGGCGCTCTTCGATCCGCTCGGGATTGGCGACGTGGCCTGGCAGTTCACGCCGACGGGCACGGCGCAGACGGGCGGAGGCCTCGAGCTCCGCAGCCGCGATCTGCTGGCGCTCGGCCAGTTGTACCTCGATCGCGGCCGAGCGCGCGGGCGGCAGATTATCCCCGAGGCGTGGGTCGAGAGGTCGACGCGCCCGCACGTCCGCGTGCAGGACGGCATCGAGTACGGCTACCTGTGGTGGCTCCGTCAGGTGCAGGTGGGTAGCCGCAACTTCCCGGCCTTCGCCATGAGCGGCAATGGCGGCAACCGCGTCGTCGTCGTCCCGGAGCTCTCGACAGTGATCGTGATCACGACGACGAACTACGGCCTGCGCGAGGCGCACCAGCTCGCCGACGAGCTGATCGCGCGGCTCCTGTCGGCCGGCGGATGACGCGCCGCCGGTCGGTATCTCGCCATCCGAATTGCTGGGATCTGTTCGCGGCTCACACGCTAGTCGCAGGGCACGGCGTGAGCAAGCGGGTCCTCACGACGCCGGTCGTCGCCGCTGCGGGACGACTGTCTGCCCCCGATGGATCGGCTGGAACACGCGGCGGTACCGCGCCGGCGCCAGACCGGTCCGCCGCTTGAACAGGCGCCGGAAGAACGACGGGTCCTCGTAGCCGATCGCGAAGCAGATCTCGTCGACGGCCCGATCCGATGATTCCAGCAGCTGCTTGGCCTGCTCGATCCGGAGGTTCTGCACGTAGTCGATGAGCGCGAGGCCCGTCGCCTGCTTGAAGCGCCGCTTCAGCGTGCGCTCGGGAATCTGTGCATGGCGGACGAGGCGCGCCACGACACCAGGCTCACGGAAGTGCTCCCGCAGCCACGCCTCGCAGCCGCGCACGACGGAATCGGTGTGCGGCTGCGGGCGCACGAGCGGCTCGTAGGGCAGCTGTCCCTCGTCGTGCCATTTCAGCAGGTAGACCTTCGCGATGCGCATGGCTTCGCCCGGGCTCACGTGCCTGGAGATGATGTGCAGCGCGAGGTCGTGCCACGACGTCGTCCCGCCCGCCGTGACGATGCGGCCGGCGGGATCGGCAAGGCAGAGATTGGGCTCGGGGCGGAAGCGCACCTGCGGGTACTGCCGCCTGAACAGGTCCTGATAGCCCCAGTGGGACGTCGCATCGCAGCCGTTCAGCAGACCGGTCTCGGCCAGCATCAACGCGCCGGAACACGCCGAGTAGATGCAGGCGCCGGCCTGGTAACGGTCGCGAATCCAGTCGAACAGCGCCGGGTAGCGTCCGCGCAGGTGTTCGTCAGGGCCGAGCCAGAGCTCCGGCAGGATGACGATGTCGGCGCGGGTGACCTCGTGAATGGCGGCGGCCGGCTCGACGGGGATTCCGTTGCCGCAGCAGAACCGGTCGCGCCCCAGCCCGACGACCCGCACGCGGAAGGGCGCGGGCATCGGGTCGGTCCGGGTGAGCGTCTGCCAGACGTTGCCGGTGACGCTGAGCACGTCCA
>CAYUPN010000242.1:0-3046 GCA_964446605.1 uncultured Bifidobacteriaceae bacterium
CCTTGCGCGCTTCCTCCAGCTTGAGCAGGTTCTTCTCCGCCTCGATGCGGCCGAGGAACTCGTTGCCGGACACGTCGATCTCCGCGCGCCGCAGTTCGTGCCGCGCGTGGAGCAGCGAGACGGTGTCCGTCGACTCCTGCACCTTGCGGTCGGCCATGAGCTTCGCAATCTCCTGCTCCGCCTCGGCGAGCTCCGACTCCGCCTGCTGAAGCGCGTACTCCTGCTCGGCCCGGTCGAACTGGATGACGACCTCACCTTCCTTGACCAGCGCGCCGGAGGGCATCAGCTCGACGATCTGGAGCAGCCCGCCGGTGGACGGCGCCGACAGTCCCAGCGTCCGGCGCGGGTTCAGCTCGCCGAGCGCGTGGACCTCGACGTCGATGTCTCCCTGGACGGGACGTGTGGTGGGGATGCCCGTGCCCGGCGCCGACCAGTCGGACAGCGCGAAGGCGGCCGCGCCTCCGACGACGAACAGGATCAGGACAGCCCAGACGACCCGGCGAATCATGGCGCCTCCATCGGCGGCCGCTGGAGCGCGACACGCTCGCCGGCCTGCAGGCCTTCACGGACCGCGATGCGCTCGGGGCTTCGCCGGTCGACGACGACCGGCCGGCGCTCGAACGACTTGCCCCGCGCGACGTAGACGACGTCGACGCCGGCTTCGGAGAAGAGGGCCTGCGGCGGTACGAGGAGCACGTCGGCCAGCGTCTCGGTCGCGATGCGGACGGAGGCGGTCATGCCGGGACGCAGGCGCTCGTCGCGGTCGTCGAGGGCCACGGCGATCTCGAACGTGCGCGGCGGCGGCCACGACGTGAAGTCGGCCTTGGCCAGCGCGCTGATGCTGGTGATGCGGCCGCGCAGCTCGCGGTCGGGCAGGGCCTCGATGCGCACGGTCGCGGGCTGTCCCACCGACAGGCGGCCGCGCTCGATTTCGTCCACGCGCCCGGTCGCGAACAGCGAGGTGACGTCCGGCAGCTCGGCGATCACCGCGCCCGGCCAGACGCGATCCCCTTCCTTGAAGTCCTGCGGGTTCATCCAGTTCCCCGCGCGCCAGTTGCGCTGCAGCGCGACCACGCCGTCGCTCGGCGCCTCGATGCTCAGCGCGTTGAGCTGGCTGCGCGCGCGGTTCAGGTCGAACTCGGATTTCTCGCGCCGGCCGGCGACGCCGGCCATCTTCGCGTCCCCCGCCACCTGATCGCTCTCGAGCTTCTCGCCCGTCTCCCGCAACGTATGCTTCGCGTCGTCCACTTTCAGCCCGCGCTGCTCCCCCTCGACGCGCGAGAGGATGTCGCGGGCGGAGTAGTCCAGCTCCGCGCGCGTGACGTCGTAGCCGGCCGTCAGGTATGCCGAGGCGCTGGTGCCCTCCGTCGCGCGTACCTCGGACCGCGTCTTCTCCAGCTCCGCGTCGAGCCCGCGCAGTTCGCTCTGCTTCTCGTCGAGCGTCCGCGCGACGGTGGAGCCGTCGAATTCCACCAGGACGTCGCCGCGCTTGACGAGCGCGCCGTTGCGCACCAGCTTGACGATGCGCAGCTCGCCGGCCTCGGCCGGCGCGATGATCGTCACCGAGCGCGCGGCCTTCATCTCGCCGCGCATCTGCACCGCGTCGACGAACGCTCCGCGTTCGACGACGGCCGTCGGCAGCTCGGGGGCGCCGCCGGACAGGGCGATCGAGGCCACCACCACCGCGGCGAGCAGGAGCACCACGCCAGCCGCGACGATTCGGCGTTTGCGCGTGCCGGGGCTGGTCGTCATCGCAGCACCACGTCGCCGGCCTCGAGGCCGGATGTCACGACGACGTCGATTTCGTCGCCGCTGCCGAGCGTGACGGGGCGGACGGCCGTGCCGCCGCCGTTGCGGACGCGGACGCGCGCGTCCGTGCCGTCACGCTCGACGGCCGTCCATGGCACCACCAGCGCGTGCGGCACGCGATCGACCTCGACGTCCACCGCCGCGCTGAGGTCGGGAAGGAGCCGCTCGCTCGTGCCGTCGACCGCGATCACGGCGGAGAACAGGCGGACGCGGTTCGAGAAGGCGCCCGACTGTCCGATTGGCGCAATCTGGAGGATGCGGCCCGGCATCTCGAAGTCGGGGTAGGCGTCGAGGCGGATGACGGCGGCCTGGCCGGGCCGGACGAGCCCGACGTCGGCCTGGTTCACCCGCGCGCGCACCTGCATCGACTCGGGGTTCACGACCTGCAGGACGGCGGCGCCGGGCCACAGCTCGTCCCCTTCCTGGATCTCCGCGGGTCCGTTGCCGCGCCACATCATCTTCGGGACCACGAGCCCGTCCATCGGCGAGCGCACCGTCATGCTGCGCGAGTTCGCGACCGCATGCTCCATCGCCGACTTCGCGCGATCGCGCCGGATTTCGAGGATGCGGAGCTCCGCCTGGGCCGCGATGCGCTTGAGCTCGAGCCCCTCGTCGAGCGCGGCGAGCTTGGCGCGCGCCTCGGCGAGGTCCTGGTCGTTCTTCTCGGCCAGGATGCGCGACAGCATCTCGTTCTTCAGGACCTCGAGCTCGAAGTGGCGGACCGAGTTGCGCGCGCGTTCGACCTCGGCTTCGTCCTTCACGCGCGCCGCGGCCTGCTCCGCCTCCTTCTGGCGGATCTCCTGGACGAGCGTGTCGTACTCCGCGCGCTTGTCGACCGCCGCGCGGTCCTGCGCCTGGCTGTCGAACTGCACCAGCACGTCGCCGGTCTTCACCGCCGCCCCGGCCGCGGCCAGCTTCGTGACGACGAGCTGCCCCCGGGTCTCGCCGGTCAGCAGCGGGGTCGTGACGACGTAGGAGCGGGTGGCTTCGGTGAGGCCGGTGAGACGGATGCGCCGGACGAAATCACGAGCCTGGACCGTGACCGCGCGGGGATCCGTCCCGTCGGGAGCCGCCGCCTGCGCGCCAGGGGTGAAATCACGGGCGCAGCCGGCGAATGCCATCCCGACCACGAGGACGGCCGCTGGACACACGAGACGCATCTTTTTGGGGCTCCGGCGATGTTAGACGGATTAGACACCGGAAAGGTTGGCCCGGACCAGAGGCCGGCTCTGGACGT
>CAYUPN010000243.1:0-1176 GCA_964446605.1 uncultured Bifidobacteriaceae bacterium
TCTGGGCTTTGGGCCTTGGGCGTGGTACGGTTGGCCGCGCCTTTCTTGTCCCGGAGATGGTTCGCTGCCGCGCCGCGCGCGGTCCGCTGCCCGCCCGCGCTGGAGTTTGCGGGGCTGAAGCCCCGCCGCTACGGAACCAGGGAGAACCGTCCAATTGTCATCCCCCGTGTTAATCGTCGGATCCACGGGCGTGCTGGGGCGCGCGCTGGTCGCGCAGCTGCTGGCGCGCGGCATGCCGGTGCGCGCGATGGCGCGAACGCCCGCCAAGGCCAGCGACCTGGCGGACCTCGGCGCGGACGTGGTCGCGGGCGACCTGCGCGATCCGGCGTCGCTGCGTCGCGCGTGCGACGGCGCCGGTCAGGTGGTTGCCGCCGCGCATGCGCTGCCGGGCGGGTACGGCAACAGCTCGCAGAAGGTGGACGATGGCGGGCATCGCGCGCTGATTGCGGCGGCGCGTGAGCGCGGCGTCTCCCGCTTCGTTTACACGTCGGCGCAGGGCGTCTCGCCCTCCCACCCGATCGATTTCTTCCGCACGAAGCACGCCATCGAGGAACACCTGAAGGCGTCGGGTCTCCCGTGGGTCATCCTGCGTCCCTCGGCCTTCATGGAGTGGCACGCCCACGAGTTCAACGGCAAGTCGGTGCTCGCGCGCGGCAAGGTCACGCTCCTCGGTTCCGGCACGCGGCGCCGCAACTTCGTCGCGGTGCGCGACATCGCGGCAATCGCGCTCCACGTGCTGAGCGACGCGTCGATCGTCAACCGCACGATCGAGATCGGCGGGCCCGACAACCTGACCGACACCGAAGTCGCGGAGCTCTACGGCCGCATCGCGGGTGTGACGCCGGCGATCTCGCGCGTTCCGGTCGCGGTCCTTCGCGTGATGGGCACAGTGCTGCGTCCGGTCGCACCCGGCATGAGCCGGATCATGCGGATGGCGGCGCTGTTGAATTCTGCGTCCGACGAGACCTTCGACGCCTCGCGGCTGACCGCGGAGTTCCCGATTGCGTTGACGAGCCTGGAGGAGTTCGTGAGGGAGAAGGTCGGACAATCGCGGCCGACCGTCCGCGCCTGAAGGCCCCCTTTTTCGGGGCGTCTGTAGCGGCGGGGCTTCAGCCCCGCCTCACGCGCCGGCCCGGAGAGGGTTCGCTGTCGCGCAGCGCGCGGTTTGCTGCCAGC
>CAYUPN010000243.1:1276-2926 GCA_964446605.1 uncultured Bifidobacteriaceae bacterium
GCTGCCAGCTACACACATTCTTTGATCCGCCGTTCCAGGAACCGCCGCTCCGTCGGATTGGTCGCCAGGTCCAGCGCCTGACGGTACGCGTCCGCCGCCTCCGCGTGACGCCCGAGTCGCCGCAGCAGGTCGGCCCGCGCCGCGGGCAGCAGGTGATACCCGGTCAGCTCCCCGCGCGCGTCGATGCGGTCGATCCACTCCAGCCCCGCCTCGAAGCCGGCCGCCATGCCGAGCGCGACGGCGGCGTTCAGCTCGACGACCGGCGTCGGCTGCAGGCGAAGCAGGCTGTGATACAGCGCCGCGATCTGCCGCCAGTCGGTCTCCGCCGCCGCGGGCGCGGCGCCGTGCAGCGCGCCGATTGCCGCCTGGAGCTGATACGGCCCCGGCGAGCGCCGCGCGAGCGCCTCGTCGAGCAGCCGCGTGCCTTCCGCGATCTTCGCGCGATCCCAGAGCGACCGGTCCTGCTCCTCGAGCGGGACGATGTCGCCGTTGGCGTCGAGGCGGGCGGGACGCCGCGCGTCGGTCAGCAGCATGAGCGCCAGCAGTCCTCGCGCTTCCGCCTCCTCCGGCATCAGCTCCACCGTGAGCCGTCCGAGCCGGATCGCCTCGTCCGCGAGATCGGGACGCAGCAGCGATGGCGCGTCGCGCGACGCGTAGCCTTCGTTGAAGATCAGATAGATGACCGAGAGCACCCGATCGAGGCGTTCGGGCAGCTTCGCGCGCGGCGGCACCTCGTACGGAATCCGCGCCTCGCGGATCTTCCGCTTCGCCCGCACCAGCCGCTGCGCCGTCGTCTTTTCCGGCTCGACGTAGGCGCGCGCGATCTCGCGCGTCGTGAGCCCGCCGAGCGTGCGCAGCGCCAGGCCGCATGCCGCCTCCTCCGACAGCGCCGGATGACAGCAGGTGAAGAGCAGCCGCAGCCGGTCGTCCTCGATGCCCGCCGGGTCCGGATCCTCCGGCGCCGGCGCCTGGAGATCGTCCGGCAGCTCCGTCGACCGCTCGCGCCGGATGCGGTCGATCGCGATCCGGCGCGAGACGGTGTTCAGCCACGCGCCCGGGTTCGACGGCACGCCGTCACGCTTCCACGTCGCCAGCGCGCGGACGTACGCCTCCTGCAGCGCGTCCTCCGCGGCGTCGAAGTCGCCCGTCAGACGGATGAGCGCCGCGAGCACGCGGCGCCCGTCCTTCTTCATGGTGTCTTCGACAATCCGCCCCAGGAACATCGAACGGCGCTACTCCATCCCGAGCGGCCGAACTTCCACGGTGCCGCTGGTCATGCCCGGCATCTTCGCGGCCCAGTCGATGGCCTGCTCGAGATCGTCCACCTCGATCAGATAGTAGCCGCCCAGCTGCTCCTTGGTCTCCGCGAACGGGCCATCCACGGTCACCGGTTTGCCGTTCGCGAACTTCAGGCTCGTCGCCGTCGTCGTCGGCTTCAGCTCCGCTCCGCCGCGCAGGACGCCCGCCTCCTGCATCGCCTTCGTGTACTCGCCGTGCGCCTCGTAGATGCGCTGCATCTCGTCCTGGCTCATGGACTCCCAGACACGCTCGTCGCCGTAAATCAGCAGGATGTATTTCACAGGTCGATTCTCCTCCGGGGCGTCATGCCCCATCGTAGTAGCTGACGCACGAGGGGGTCGGAAATCGACA
>CAYUPN010000244.1:0-2922 GCA_964446605.1 uncultured Bifidobacteriaceae bacterium
CCCATTTCAATCCGCCTGCAGCGGCGGGGCTTCACTTTTTTCTGGTCTGTAGCGGTGGGGCTTCACTTTTTTCTGGTCTGTAGCGGTGGGGCTTCACCTTTTTCTGGTCTGTAGCGGCGGGGCTTCACCTTTTTCTGGTCTGTAGCGGCGGGGCTTCAGCCCCGCCCATAGCCGTGGCACGACTCACGGCGAGTCGGATACTTTTCTTCGTGATGCAGCGAACGATCACCGCGGTCATCGTCACCTTCGCCGCAGCGGGCGTCCTCGCCTGGTGGATCAAGGGCGACTGGGAAATGGGCTGGCTGCTGTGGATGATCGTCGCGCCCGCGGCGGGCGGGGCGCTGGGACTCCTGGCCGCGGTGAGCCTGCGCGGCCACGTCGTGATCGCGACGGCCGTGGGTCCGATCGCAGGCATCGTCGCGCTCTGGGCCGCAATCGCCACGCCTCACCAGTGGACCGGCGCGGACCTGGCCCGGGCCGGGCGCCACGCCGCGGCGCTGGCCGATTCGACCCGCGTTGTCGAAGCGCGCGTGCGCGAACTGTTCGGCGCGGGCGTCGAGATCTCGGGCGTCCGGCCCACGGTCGCGGGCGGCCGCGTTCGCAAGCAGCCGTTCCGGTTCCTGGCGGAGCACGAGCCCGCCGTCGCCCGGCTCGACGTGACGTTCGCGCTCGGCCCTGCCCAGCCGCTCGTGCTGCACGTGGAAGGCGATTCGCTCACCGCGCCCCCGGAGGCGCTGGACGCGGCACGGCAGGCGCCCTGGGTGATTCGGGAGGCGGCATGGGCACGTCGCTTCGCCGCCCCATCCCTGACCGTGGGTGGACACGGGCCATGGGCGCCGGGGGCGAGCGTCGGTGTGCGCGTCGAGCGCGGCGAATCCGACTGGTCTCTGCTCCTCGTCCGTGTCGGCGGATTGGCGGGCCTGGAGACGGTGCGTGAGGTGTCGGGCGCGGAGAGCCGTGCGGGGCTCGCGCGCGCGGCCGCGCTCGCGGGCCGCACGGTGCGCGAGGTGCGCATCCACGTCTCGCGTGGCGCCGGCGTGACGTACCTGCCATCGAGCCGCTTCGACTTCCTCGGCTTGCCGGAGGACCGCCGGGCGAATCTCCGGCTCGTCGCCCGCATCGAGGGGGACGAGGTCCGGTACGAAACCGCGGACTGGTTCGCCCCCTGACGCTCGTCTGACTCGATCGCACGCCGGTCATCCCGCCAGCGGCGGACGCACGCGCGAACGGAACGTCATCACCCGCCACACGTACCACACGGCAATACCCGCGGCGACCGCCGTCGAGATCGGGTTCGTGTAGCGCTCGACGTCGGCGAAGCGGCTCTCGAGGACGTATCCGGCAATCGCGAGCGCGCTCGACCAGATCGCCGTGCCGAGCGACGTCAGCAGGAGGAACCGTCCGCGCGCCATCTTTGCGATGCCGGCCGGCACGGAGATGAGCGTGCGGACCGTCGGCACGAGGCGGCCGACGAACACGGCCTTGCCGCAGTGCCGGGAGAACCACTCGATGGCGTGGTCCACTTCGCCGGGCGACAGCGTCAGCCAGCGTCCATGGCGCTCCGCGACGCGCTTCAGCGCGTCCGCGCCGAGCGCGCGGCCGATGACGTACCAGAGGTATGCGCCGGCGACGGATCCGGCCGAGCCGGCGAGGATCACCAGCGGCAACTGCAGGTCGCCGCGCGACGCGGTGAATCCCGCGAACGGCATGATGAGCTCGGATGGAATCGGCGGGAAGGCGTTCTCCGCGACCATCAGCAGGAAGATGCCGAGGTACCCGGAGCGCTCGAGGGCGCTGGTGATCCAGTCGGTCATGGCCGGCAGCAGCCGCTGCAACCGCACGGCCAGCTTCGGGACGCGACGCTAGCGCAGCCCTTCGAAGAGGTCGGACTCCAGGCGCCGGCCGCCGTTCACGAAGCTGAACACGCGGTAGAAGGTCTGATAGCCCCAGAGCGCTTCGTGCTGCGCCGGCGTCAGCCGCTGCAGCGGCTCGTACGCGCTCACCTGCGAGGCATGACACGAGATGGCGCGCCAGACGTTCTGCCACCACGCGCGTGTGTCGATGCGCGACGTGACGGCCCAGTCGGGCCACGGCACCGCCTCGCGCCGGCTGCCGTCCACGGTCGTGGCCACCTGCCCGAAGGCTTCCTGATACATCCGCCAGCCCTCGAACGCCCACGCGAGGTGGTAGAGCTTGTCGACGCGGTGCGGCGGATTGTCCTCGCCGGGAATACCGACGGTGCGGTCCGCCGCCGCGACCAGGGCGGCGCCGGTGAACTGGGAGACCGCGATGTGATCGGGGTGGCCGTACGCGCCGTCGGCGCCGAAGGTCAGCACGACCTGCGGCCGTACCCGGCGCAGATGCGAGGCAATCCGGGCGGCCGCCTCCGCCGGATCCGCCCGGTCGACCTCCTGATCGCGATAGCCGAGCAGCGAGACCTCGCGGACACCCAGCGCGGCAGCTGCCTGCCGGAGCTCCTGCTCGCGCAGCGCCGCCATGTGCTCCGGGCCGGGATGCCCGTCCGTGCCGAAGCGGCGGCCGTGGAACCTGCCGCGCTCGCCGAGGGTTGCCGTGAGCAGATGGACCGACACCCCCTCCGAGGCGTACTTCGCCAGCGTGCCGCCGCACCCCAGTGACTCGTCGTCGGGATGCGCCAGAATCGCCATCAAGCGGAGCTCTGACATGAGTGTCACTATAAAGCCTTAGGCCTTGGGCCTTTACTGGGCCTTGGGCTTTGGGCTTTGGGCTTTGGGCTTTGGGCTTTGGGCTTTGGGCTTCGGGCTTTGGGCTTCGGGCTTTGGGCTGTAGGGCCGAACTTCAGTTCGGCCAGCCGCCAGCTGCCAGCCGCCAGCTACAAGAATCAACCATGTCGATTTCCGACCCCCTCGTGCGTCAGCTACTACGATGGGGCATGACGCCCCG
>CAYUPN010000245.1:0-2874 GCA_964446605.1 uncultured Bifidobacteriaceae bacterium
GCCCGCCGCTACTGCAGGGTCGCGGCGGTTGCCGGGCGCGACTTCCGGTAATTCCACCACTCCGTCGTCGCCTCGATGTCGAACGTGCGGAACACGAGCGTGCGGCCGGAGGCGTCGACCCACGTGCGCTTCGGGAGCCAGATCTCGTCGTTCACCTTCGTCCGCTCCAGCAGCGCCCGCGTGCCCTGGTGGATGCGGCCGATGAGGCCCCACGCGACGGTGATGTCCTCCATCACCTCGACCTCGAGCTTCACCAGCTCGTGGTCGAACTCGTGCACCCACGCGCGGCCGCGCACCTTCTTCATCCACTTGCCATCGTCCGTGCGCGGCTGGTACTCCGGCCTGGGCTCCAGCGTCGCGACGATCGTCGGGTAGCCGTTCAGCATCTCGCGGCCGACGAGCGTGATCCGGTACAGCTCGAAGGCCTCGTCGATCGTGGCCTCCTCTTCCTTGCGCTCCTTCTCCTCGCGCGCGAGGCGCTTCCGCCGCTCGCGCGGCGACTCCCGCGCGCGCTCGCGCAGGTGCTCCTGGTGCTCGCGGTCGTTTTCCGCCAGCTCCTCGGCGCTGAGCGGCTCGCCGTCGACGGCGACCAGCCGCTTCCACGTGTTGCCCGGCTCGAGCGACGGGTAGACCTCGTAGACCTTCACGGGCCCCACGGACACGCCGCCCAGGCGCGAGATGTCGATCTCCTCGCGCCGCTCCATGTAGGTGTACTGCGCGAGCAACCGGCGATCCTCGCGCAGGCGCTCGCGGACCTTCTTCGCGAACGCGACCGCATCCGGCAGCGGCCGCTCGCTGCCGCCCGCCGCGCCCGCGACGGACGCGAGCAGCAGGCACGCAACAGCGAGGATGGCGTTCGGTCGATAACTCTGTCGGAATCGGTGCACTAGAATACTCGTCAGTTCCCCGGGAAAACCGCCATGCGTTTGGACGATGCCCGCCTCTGCCTGGATTGCGAGGAGATCCACGATCAGCAGGTGTGTCCTGCCTGCGGATCCGAAGCCTTCGGCTTCATCCGCCGATGGATCCGCTCGGCGTCCGACGGCTCTGCCAGGACCATGCCACCGCCCCGGCCGTCGAAGCCGAGCCAGCGGCAGCCTCCCGACCGCGAGGAGCTCGACGCATGGCGTCAGATCGTCGAGGGCAAGAAGGAACGTCCTCTCGGGATACGGCGGGCAGGCGGCAAGCTGTTGACAGGCGGCCTCGTCGGGCTCGCCGCGATGGGCCTGGCGGGGTGGGCCTGGACCCGCAAGGAGGAGCCGGAGGAACCGCCCCGGTCCGGGCCTGCAGAACCCCGAAAACCCGGGAAACCACCTGAGGCATAAGACTTTCCCGCCCGCGGCGTTAATCTGGATCTAGAATACTGATATGCCCAAGGCCCGCGTAGCGCTGCTGAAGACGAAGCCGGCGACGGTCTTCCGGGACTACCACGAGCTGATGAACCTGGCCGGATACCAGGACGTCATCGCCAGAGACGCCGACACGGCGCTCAAGGTGAACATCTCCTGGCACTTCTTCTTTCCCGGCAGTTCGACGACGCCGTGGCAGCTCGATGGCGTCATTCGCGCGATGAAGCGCGACGGCTACGACCCGAACCTCATTCACGCCTGCCACAACCGCACGGTCGTCATCGACGCGCATCTCGGCGAGCGCGAGAACAAGCAGCTCAACGTCGTCGAGGCCCACGGGCTCCGCAACGTCCACCTGTATGAAGGCGAGGAGTGGATCTCGATCCGCGACGCGGTCGGCGATCTCACGGAAAAATTCCTCTGCCTGAACGAGGTCTACCCGAAGGGGTTCATGATCCCGCGCCGGTTCATCGGCGAGAACATCATCCACCTGCCGACGACGAAGACGCACGTCTTCACGACGACGACGGGGGCGATGAAGAACGCGTTCGGGGGGCTGCTGAACGAGCGGCGCCACTGGACGCATCCGGTGATCCACGAGACGCTCGTGGACCTGCTCATGATCCAGAAGAAGATCCACCGCGGCGTCTTCGCGGTGATGGACGGCACGTTCGCCGGCGACGGCCCCGGGCCGCGCTGCATGGTGCCGCACGTGAAGAACGTCGTGCTCGCGAGCGCCGACCAGGTCGCGATCGACGCGGTGGCCGCGAAGCTGATGGGCTTCGACCCGATGAAGATGAAGTACATCCGCCTGGCGCACGACGCCGGGCTCGGGTGCGGCGACCCGCGCGAGATCGAGGTCGTCGGCGACCTCTCGGCGGCGCAGGAGAACTGGCACTTCGACGGGCCGTTCCGCAAGATGACGTTCGCCTCGCGGATGCAGCACAAGATCTACTGGGGCCCGCTGAAGAAGCCGATCGAGTGGTCGCTCAAGACGGTGCTCGCGCCGTGGGCGTATCTGGCGAGCGTCGTCTATCACGACAGCTTCTGGTATCCGGTGAAGGCGAAGCGGATGATGCACAACGCGCTCGCCTCGGACTGGGGGCGGCTGTTCCGGAACTGGGAGCAGCTGACGCCGGACGAGAACGGCTTCCCTGCCATCGCGGGCGACGGCGCGGATCTCACGCGCGCCGGCCTGCGCGCGTTCACGACGTCGCTGGGAATTCTCGGCACGTGCATCAAGGAAGCGCCGGAGTTCAGCAACCGGAAGCGGAAGGTCGTCTCGCACCAGCAGCCGGCATCCTAGGGCCTGCGGCCCTGGGCTTTGGGCTTTCGGCTTTGGGCCTTGGGCTGTAGGCTTTGGGCCTTGGGCTGATCGGGGTGTCGTGAGGCGGCGTCTCTCACCCGGAGGGTGTTCGCTGTCACACGGCGTCTGCCCTCCTCCAGCGAATCCGACCCTATCGAGCGCGCCCCTTTGGGCGGCGGGGGCTTGCGTCCGCGGCCCGGACTCCGCACGCCGGACGAA
>CAYUPN010000246.1:0-2867 GCA_964446605.1 uncultured Bifidobacteriaceae bacterium
CGTGACCTCTCGGTCACGGAGACCGTCGTTGTTTGGAGCCGCCAGTCCGGTTCTCCACTCGCTTCAATGAGGCCGTGACCTCTCGGTCACGGAGACCAGAGACAGTGGGCGGAGGAGCAACGTCGCGTTGCTGCTTCAATGAGGCCGTGACCTCTCGGTCACGGAGACATGCCGGTATCGAGCGGTTGCAGCGCGTGGCGCGGGCTTCAATGAGGCCGTGACCTCTCGGTCACGGAGACGCGGGCGCTCTACCGCGAACTGACGGCATTGACGGAGGCTTCAATGAGGCCGTGACCTCTCGGTCACGGAGACGCCTTCGAGGGCTCCGATGCCCTGCGCCAGCCGGGCTTCAATGAGGCCGTGACCTCTCGGTCACGGAGACTCCGCGCGTGCCTCATGTCCCCACTTGGGAGAGTGGCTTCAATGAGGCCGTGACCTCTCGGTCACGGAGACGGCGCCGCTCGCAACTATTCTGTTGTCAAAGAGTTGCCCCGCGCAATGCGAGCGCCCCTTACGGACGCCCCATTCCGCGGCGCTCGACCCCGCCCCGGCAGGCCCGGAATCGGTCGATTCGTTCGACATTCTGCCCGCGCGAGCGCTCCCGGGGAATACCGCGCCACCCCGCCGCTCGCCCCCCTGACCACGGCCATCTTCCCTCGCACCGCGGACACGACAGGTCACCGCGTCTCGAACCCCGGATACCGCGCCAGCTCCCCCGTCACCACCCGCGCCAGCAGCCGCACCTGGATCTCCAGCACCCGGCGGTAGCTGACACGATAGCCGAACAGCGGGTGCGTCACCAGCGTGTCCATGCGCTGCTCGTACGCCCGGATGAACCCCTTCCGCCCGCCGGCCGTGAGCGCCACGGCTTCCCCCGCCCGCACGAAGTCCCGCGCCGTCACCATGCGCCCGTTGACCGCCGTCAGCACCGCGGAGTCCACGACGAGTGGCCGGAAGCCCTCCATGAGATCCAGCGCCAGCGCCGGACGCCCGAAGCGCGGCTGATGATAGAACCCGAGGAACGGATCGAAGCCGACGACGTGGCAGACGACGGTGAGATCGCGCGCGAGCAGGGCATAGCCGAGCGACAGCAGCGCGTTGACGGGATCCTTCGGCGGACGCCGGTTCCGCGCGCCGAAGTCGAACGCCAGCCGTTCCGCTGCGTGCTCGATCTTCAGCATCCCCCCGAACTGCTCGAAATAGAGCCGTGCGGCGGTGCCTTCGATGCCGAGCAGCGACTCCAGCGATCCCGCCTGGCGCGCCGACTCCGCCTGCTGCTTCAGGCGCGCGAGCGTCCGCGCGGGCGGCTCGACGTGATTCCGCTGGAGCAGCGTGCGCTGGTTCCGGATCTTCGTCGCGATGAGATCGCGTGCGATATGGAGGCAGAACGGCTCGTCCGACGCGCGCGCGAACTGGTCGCGCCGCAGGAACACGTTCTTCAGCCCCATCCCGGTCGTGAGCCCGTAGAACCAGTTGCCGGTGGAGAAGTGCGCGACGGGGCGCTCCGACCAGCAGAGCGCCTGCACGGCCGCCCCGGTCACCGTGACGTTCCCGAACACGTTGACCTGTGAGATGTCGTGAAGCCGCGCCTCCTGCACGAGGCCCTTGCGGTCCCGGACCTGCAGGACGTCGTGGGACTTGCCGATCGTGAGCCCATGGCCGGTCACATACAGGGGACGCCGATCGTCCCGCGCCGGCACGAGTCGCCGGATCTCCGATGGCGAGCCCACGACGAACTCGGCGCCAGCCGTCCGGTCCCCGAAGAGCGGCAGCTGCGCCTCCTCGTCCGGCAGGGCGGCCGAGGCCCGGGTCTCGTCAGGCAGACAGATCGAGACCAGCGAACAGCGGGGGCACTTCGGGCTGTCCACGAGCGGCGCCGGGATGTGGCCCGACATCGCAATGTCGCGTGCCTGGCGTGCGAACCCGAGCGTCTCCGCCTCGAGCGCCGTGTCGATCGGCACCCGGACACGCTGCCGGGTGGCATCGTAGTACACGACCGCCTCGTCGCACGTGTAGCCGTTGTCGCGGAGCACGAGGGCCTGCGCGCACACCTGCGCACGATCCGCAGGCCACGCCTCGAGCGCCTCGCCGTTCGTCCGCGGCGCACCGCGCTTGTAGTCGACCGGCGTCACGCGCGAGCCTTCCCCCTCGACGAGATCGATCACCGCGATCAGACCCAGACGGTCGCTCGACAGCGTCACCGACCGCGCGTGGATCCGCTCGCGCTCCGTGTCTTCTGCCGGAGGCAGCGCCTCGGCGCGCCCGCGAATGGTCTCGTGCCGCAGCGAGCCCTCGACGGTGTCGCCGCTCTCCCGGAACACGCCTTCCACCCACTCGTAGTAGAACAGGCGCGGGCAATACACGAATTCGTTCAGCATGCGCGCCGGCAGGTACTCCGGAACGGCGGGCGCACGCCGCAAGGTCGCCTGTAACGGGCGCGGCGACGGCAGCGGAGCCGGACCGGGATCGGCGTTCGCGCTCATTCGTTCTCCTCGCGCCCTTCGACGATGACGCACGGGGCATCGAGGGGCGTGTAGGGCCGGCCGAGAGCGGTGATGACGCGCTCGCCGCGGCCGTCGACCGGCCCGAGGTCCACGAACAGCACCTGGTCTTCCCGGTGGTCGATGATCTCCGACAGCAGGTGCCGGCACCGAGCCAGGTCGGCGCGGGTCAGATGGCACTCGAACACGGAGTACTGGAGGTGGTCGCCGAACCCCCGCATCACGCGGTGGACCCTGGCGAGCCTCCGCTCGTGGCAGATGTCGTAGGTGACCAGGTAGGTGGTGCGCACGTCGCGCCTATCGGCACGCGGCCGCCGGGATATCAGGTACCCAGGTCCTCGATTGCCCAGAATTTCACGCCGGGGG
>CAYUPN010000247.1:0-2866 GCA_964446605.1 uncultured Bifidobacteriaceae bacterium
GTCGCGCCGGCGGTGCACCGCTCCGCCTGGCAGGTCGACTTCGAGAAGCGCCGCAAGGAACAGGAGCGGCTGCTCGAGACGCCCTGAGCGCCCGGGCAGGGCGCGCCGGCACCCGATCCCGTTGCCGTGGAATCGCTCGGTTCCCGGAAGGGCGCGTGATACGGGAGGAAGCCGATGGCGGTATACCCAGGGCGATGTCACTGCGGGGCGATCGGATTCCGGTTTCGAACTGAAGAACACCCCTCGCGATGGGCCATCCGTGCCTGCCAATGCTCATTCTGCACGGCGCACGGGGCAGCCTGCGTCTCCGATCCAGCGGGTGCGGTCTCGTTCGCTCATACACAAGAATCGGAATTGCACCGCTACCGCTTCGGACTGCACACGGCGGACTTCCTGTTGTGCCGCAGTTGCGGTGTCTATATCGGCGCGGTGTTGACGGACGCGGAAGGCACCTTCGCTACGTTGAACACACGAGCAATGAACGGCCTGCGCAGCAACCTCCCGATGCCGCAAGCTGCGGTGTATGACGGAGAGACGTCAGTCGAGCGCCGCCATCGTCGCATAAAAAGTTGGACGCCGGTCGTGCAGGACGTGTGAGAAGAAAGGAAGCAACATGCATCGACCTGACTCCATGGTCGCCGCCGTGGCAGCGCTTGGAACGTACGCGAGCACGGCTCGAGCCGGACACTCCCAAAGCCCGAACGACGTCGGCGAAAGATTCCAGGCGATCGAGCGGCGCGTCGACGGGCGGCTCGGCGTGACCGCCCTGGATCCCGTCAGTGGCCGCCGGCTGGCCTGGCGCCCGGATGAGCGCTTTCCGATGTGCAGCACGTTCAAGTGGCTGCTGGCGGCGCAGATCCTTTCGCGGGTCGAGCGTGGCGTAGAGCGCCTCGAGCGGCACGTGTCCTACGCGCCGGACGATCTGCTCGAGTATGCTCCGGTGGCGCGCGAGCACGTGAGCGAGGGTGCGATGAGCGTGGCGGCGCTGTGCGCGGCGGCCGTCGAATACAGCGACAACACGGCCGCCAACCTGCTCCTGGCGACGGTGGGGGGCCCGGGCGGGTTCACGGCTTACCTCCGGAGCATCGGCGATGATGTCACGCAGCTCGATCGACTCGAGCCGCAGCTCAACACTGCCGTCCCGGGCGACCCGCGGGATACGACGACCCCCGCCGCCATGGCGGAAAACCTGCGCCGGGTGCTGGCGGGTGACGAGCTCACGGAACCCTCCCGCGAACGGCTGTCGGGCTGGCTCGTCGGCAGTAAAACCGGAGCCAGCAAGCTGCGAGCGGGACTGCCCGCCCACTGGCGGGTCGGGGACAAGACCGGCATGGGTGCGAACGGCGCGACCAACGACGTCGCGATCATCTGGCCGGCGCCCGGGAGTCCGGTTTTCGTGGCAGCCTACCTGACAGAGTCAACCGCCTCCGTCGAAGAGCGTAACGGCGCTTTGGCCGCCGTCGGGAAGCTCGTCGCCGAACGGGTTTCGCCGCACAAGCGCGCAACGGGAGCTTGAGCCGCTGCACCGGTGAACGTGAGCCGAGCTGATACTGGCCGCCTTCGAACGGCGGTGCTGTTCGGTCTGTCGAAAGGAGAGCCGATGAAGACCTGCATTGCGCTACTCCTCGCGGGCGCCATTGCCTCGGCCGCCCCCGAGCAGGAAGTGAACGAAACGCCCGACGCGAGCCGGCCGGCCGGCCACGAGTTCAGCGACTGCGCGGGCAAGGCGTGGTGCCCGACGATGGTCGTCATCCCTGCCGGCGTCTTCTCGATCGGATCGCCCCGCGACGAGCCGGGGCGATCCGACGAAGAGGGCCCGCAGCGCGAAGTGCGCATCGGCAGGTTCGCCGTCGGGAAGTATCACGTGACGCGCGGCCAGTGGGCGGCGTTCACGCGCGCCACGGACCGCGCCACCGAGCCGGGCTGCCACTGGACGGCGCGTGCGCCGGGCGGGTATGACCCGGCCGGCTCCTGGGAAGACACCGGATTCGAGCAAACCGGCAAGCACCCGGTGGTGTGCATCACCTGGCAGGACGCACAGGCATTCGTGGAGTGGCTGCGCGAGCAAACGGAACGTCCATATCGCCTGCTGAGCGAAGCGGAGTGGGAGTACGCGGCACGCGCGGGCTCCACCACCGCGTACCCGTGGGGCGACACGGCGACTCACGAGCGCGCGAATTACGGTGCCGAGGAGTGCTGCGCCGGGCTGGCGGAGGGCCGGGACCGGTGGAAATACACCTCGCCGGCCGGCGCGTTCCCCGCGAATGCCTTTGGACTGCACGACATGCAGGGCAACGCGCTCCAGTGGGTACAGGATTGCTTCTCCCCGTCCTATGCCGATCTGCCTGCGGACGGTTCGCCGTACCACGCGGATTCCAAGCTCCGCACCGAGGGGCCGCTGCACTGGATGTCGGGCACGCGTGCTTGCGATTACCGGATGCTCCGCGGCGGCGACTGGGGCAATCCGCCCGCCTTCATCCGCTCGGCAAACCGGAACTGGGCACCACCGCCCGGCTCCGACCCGGGCACCTACCGCAGCGCCGGGGTGGGATTCAGGGTCGCCCGTGACCTCGACGAGCGACCGACAGCCCCTTAGCGACAAACTTGCTCGTGACCTGGCCGGGCCGCCCGTGGACAATCGACATTCTGGCGGCGGTGCAAGGGCTCGGGTGTAGCCGTCTCGACGGTTGCCGAAGCGATGGCCGAGATCCGGCGACAGCCGCCTGCACTGCAGAATGTTTACGAGGTATCTGTTGTCGGCCGCAACTCGTGATGCTGTCCTGGGCTGGCTGCTCGATTCCGATCCTGCCGTCCGCTGGCAGGTGCTGCGCGACCTCACCGACGCCTCGGCCGACGAAGTCGCGGC
>CAYUPN010000248.1:0-2795 GCA_964446605.1 uncultured Bifidobacteriaceae bacterium
TGGGGCGGTCAGCACCGCCCCGCAGCGGCTAGAAAATCCGCGCGTTCGGCACGGGCCACCAGCGGACCTGCACCTTGCCGATGATGTACTTCTTCGGCACCATGCCCCAGTGGCGGCTGTCGGAGCTGTTGTTCCGATGGTCCCCCATCACGAAGTAGTACCCGTCCGAGACGACCTGCGGGCCGAAGTCGTCGTGGCTCCGGAACTCTGGCGGCACGAAGTCGTCGCGCATCGGCGTGTCGTTGACGAACACCTTCCCGTCCACGATGCGGACGACGTCTCCCTCCTCGGCGATGACCCGCTTGACGAACGACTTGTTCGGGTCGAGCGGGTAGTAGAGCATCACGATGTCGCCGCGGCGCGGATCGCCGAGGAAGCGGTAGGCGAACTTGTTGACGATCAGACGGTCCTGGTCCGAGAGGGTGGGGGCCATGCTCTGCCCCTCGACGCGCGCGACCTGGAAGCCGAAGGTCACGATCAGCGTCGCGTAGACCGCGGCCGACAACAGCGTCTTGAGCCACGCGACCAGCTCGTCGCGCACCTGGACCAGCCGTCCGCCCTGGCGGGCGTACCCCGGCAGCGGCGACAGCGGATCGCCGGCCAGCGGATCCCCGGGCGTCAGAGCTTGAGGTACTCCCGGAGCCGCCGGGTTTGCGAGCGGCTGACCGGAATTTCCGTGCCCTTGGGGTCCTTCATGCGAAGGATGAAATTCCTGCTGAACCAGGGGACTATCTCCTTGATTTTGTTGATGTTCACCAGGTGCGACCGGTGCACCCGCCAGAACACGTCGGGGTCGAGTCGCGCCTGAAGCTCATCAAGGCTCCGGAAGCTGGCCGTCCCGGAAACCTGGCTCGTCACAATATTAATCGAGTCGTCCACCATCGAGGCAAATATGACGTCCTCGACCTGGACGAGCAGGAACCGCTCGCCGACGCGCACCGCCACCTGCTCCGGGAAGGTCCGGCGCGCTTCGACCAGTTTGACGATCCGTTCGAGCTGCTCGTTCATCGCGGCCGGGGCCGCCATGCGCCGCCGGACCCGCTCGATGGCCTGTTCGAGCCGCATGGCTTCCACCGGCTTCAGCAGGTAGTCCGCCGCGTTCACCTCGAAGGCCTCGATGGCGTGCCGGTCGAACGCGGTCACGAAGACGACGGCGACCGGCGGCGTTCGGTCGACCAGCTGCCGCGCGACCTCGAACCCGGTCAGCCCCGGCATCTGCACGTCGAGGAACAGCAGTTCCGGATTCGCGCGCCCGACCGCGTCGAGCGCCTCGAGCCCGTTGCCCGCCTGGGCGACGACTTCGACGCCGCCGACCTCGTCGAGCAGGTACACCAGCTCCTCGCGCGCCAGCGGCTCGTCGTCGACGACGACGGCGCGCAGCAGGCGGGCCGCGTCAGGCACTGGCGCGTTCCTCGACGACCATGATGTCGGGGATCTCGAAGCGGACGGCGGTGCCGCGTCCCACCTGGCTCGTGAGGTGCAGCGTCGCGCGCGCGCCGTAGATCACGCGCAGCCGCTCGCTGACGTTGTTCAGGCCGATGCCGTCGTGCATCGCCGTCTCGAGCCTCGTCTCGGACATGCCGAGTCCATCATCGCTGATCTCGACCAGCGTCGCGTCGGCCAGCCGCTCGGCGCGGATGGTGATGGTGCCGCCGCCGACCTTGCGCGACAGCCCGTGCTTGATGCAGTTCTCGACGAGCGGCTGCAGGATCATGCTCGGCACCGGCGTGGCCAGCGCCTGCTCGTCGATCGCCTTCGCGACGCGCAGCTGCGGCCCGAAGCGAATCAGCTCGATGTCGAGATACTCGTCGACCGCCTCCAGCTCGTCCCGCAGCGTGACGAAGTGGTTCGGGTCGCGCAGGCGGCGGCGGAGCAGCGCCGACAGCCGGTGGACGACCATGCGCGCGGTCTCGGGCTGCGATCGGATGAGCGAGGAGATCGACGCCAGCGTGTTGAACAGGAAGTGCGGGTTGATCTGGCTCGCCAGCGACGCGATCTTCGCGGCGAGCAGCAGCTTCTCCTGCTCGTGCAGGCGGTGCTCGATCCGCGCGTTGTTCCAGATCTTGATCGGCGTCGCCACCGAGAGCACCGTCGCGACGAGCAGCGCCGCGAACAGCCACGGCGTGGGGGCGTCGAGATAGAACAGCCGGTGCTCCCCGAAGCGGGCGCCGACGGCCTGCCGGATCAGCTCGAGCGCGACCGGCGCGAGGACCAGCACGATCTGCCAGTCCACCTGCAGCCGCCGCACCATCGTCCACACGCGGCGGGGCAGGGCGGAGAAGACGAACGGCGAGAAGTGCCAGATCGCCTCCTTCGGGCAGAGCTCCCGGAGGCCGCCGCCGGCGAAGCCGCAGCCGACCGCGAAGGGCAGCGCCCCCCATTCGGCCGCGATGAGCGCGGGCACGGCGCTCAGCCCGCCGACGATGGCGCCGGCGTACGGGCCGGCGATCAGGCCGACGAGGAACGACCCTTCCAGCGTGAGATCCGCGGCGTCGTAGCGCAGCAGGATGCGGGAGGCGACGCCGGCGGTGAGCGGCACGCCGAGCGAGACGGCCAGGATGACCCGGTCCATCAGGTCGCGCCGCTCGAAGATCAGGATGTGCCGGAAGCGCCAGTAGCGCACCAGCATCGTCGAGACCGCCGCCATGATGGCGATCTTGAAGACCAGGGTCGTCAGCAGGAACTGCTGCGGCGTGAGAAGGCGAGGCTCCATGCCAACTGGGGCCGATCCTAGCAGGGAAACAGGTCGGATCAGGTCGGATCAGGTCGGATCAGGTCGGATCAGGTCGGATCAG
>CAYUPN010000249.1:0-2771 GCA_964446605.1 uncultured Bifidobacteriaceae bacterium
GGGTCGGTCCGGGTGAGCGTCTGCCAGACGTTGCCGGTGACGCTGAGCACGTCCATCATGCCGTACAGCGCCGACCCTGCCGTTTCCGGGACGGCAACGATGGCTGTCTCGAGAGGCGTCGACTCCGGCACAGGTCCCTCCTGGCACGAAAGCCCCGTTTCTGGCAGGAACCCATCTTACGGTGAGCGGGCGCACCCCGTATCGTGAGAATCCACGTCGGGTTCCCACGGCATGTCGCCCTGAGGTCGATCCCGACGCGGGAGAATCGCGATGTCATCCACAGCACATTCCACGCAACCCTCGACCATGGTGAACGGACTCGACATGCAGAAGATGGTCGAGACTGCCGGTGCACTGAAAGCCAATCCGGTGCTCGCGCAGTTCGAGTTCCGCGCGCGCAACCGCTGGGTCTCGGGAGGGGAGAACCGTTCGACCATCAGGGACTTCTATGGTGCAGGTGCCGAAGACACGTCCCGCCAGGAGGCGTTCGAGTTCGTCAACGGAGAGCCGCCGGTGCTCCTGGGGCACAACGAGGGGGCCAACCCGGTGGAGTTCCTGCTGCATGCGCTCGCCGGCTGCGTCACGACGACCACGGTGCTGCACGCGGCGGCGCGCGGGATCGAGATCGAGACGCTGTCGACGACGCTGGTCGGCGACATCGATCTGCAGGGGCTGCTGGCGCTCGCCGACGTGCCGGCCGGCTACCAGGGCATCCGGATCCGGATGGACATCACCGCGAAGAACGCGACCGACGCGGAGCTCGACGATCTGCTGCAGTTCGCGCAGGCGCACTCGCCCGTGTGCAACACGGTCTGCCGGCCCGTGCCGGTCACGGTCGAGCGGGTCCGGCGATGAGCAGGGGAGCACGCCGGGCCGCCCCCGATACGGGTGGCCCCGGCGTTCGCTCATGACGAACCGACCGCGTTGCGGCCGCCGTTTCGCGGCCGGTCAGTGCAGCCGCTCGGAGGGAGGAATCGACTTGGCGGCCTTCTTCGCCTGGCGCGCCTGCTTCGTCGCCTGTTGCCGCTTGAACCACATCGCCAGCTGCCCGACGAGCCACTCGGCCGTGACGCCGCCGTTGAGCGGGATGGTCAGGATGTCGACCTCGTCGCTGAGCGACAGGCCTTCGTGGCGCAGGACGTCGACGTCGGGCCCGAGCTCGAGCAGGGTGTAGACCTGCTGGCCCTCGGGCTGGTCGCTCATCAGGACGATCCCCTTGATGCCGGACCAGCGGACGGCCACGGTTGCGAGCGCCGCGTCCTCGTCCTCGCGGCGGACGCGGGCTTTGAACCCTGCGGTGTTGAGGATCTTGACGAGATCGTCGGGCGTGAGCGCGATGTACACCCATGCCGGGATGGCGCGCGAGGCGCTGGCGATGCGCGCTTCCAGCCGCCGCCGGCCGCGATAGCCGAACGCGTCGTAGAAGAGGTCGACGACCTCCCGCGCCAGCGAGGCGACGGCGGCCTCGTCCGGCACGTCGATGTCCTTCGCGTAGTTGCCGTTCGGTTCGAGCACGAACCCGCGCGCCGAGATCCACGCGCCCGGCCCGCTGCGGACGTACGCCGTGGCTTCCGGGCTCCAGTGCCCGGACGACATCTCCCATCGCACCGGTTCCTGCGGCTCCGACCAGAACTGGGCGAACATGACGACCCCGCCGCCGAGGTCGACGCTGAGGACGAGGAAGCGGTAATCCCCGATCTGCCAGCTGTCGTCCCAGAGACAGACGGCGGCGAGGCAGTCGCGAATCGACGCCTCGACCCGCGCGTGAAGGTCCTCCCGTGTGAACGGCTCGCGGCTGCGCCGCAGGAGCACGAACTCACGCTGGTACACGCGGGGCAGACGTGCTGGGGGACGTCCGGACATGGCTTCCCGAGACTATCGCAGACGGGCCGCGCGGGGTAGAGGAAAACTGGATGCCCGGCAGGACCGTCCGGTCATGCCGGAAACCGGCTCAGGGCGTGTCTGCCCGGGAGGGGCGCCCTGAGCCGATCCGGGCAACTGTCAGAATCCGACGGCGATTCGCGCGGTGACGGCCGCGCCGTTGAACTCGCGTTCGTCGAACTCCGCCGAGACGCCACCCTCGCCGAGGATGCCTGGCACGAACCGGTAGCGCGCCTCGCCGCCGACCCACAGCCAGCGCGCCAGCCTGAAGTCCGCGCCACCCAGCTGCCATGGACGTGCCCTGAAGGGCCACGAGCTCGAACCGGTCGAAGCGTGGACGGAAACCGAGCCGCAGGAACAGCAGCTTCTGTATCGGGGTCAAGTACGGGAGCGTGAGAGCCTCGTTGTAGCCGACCTGGGTGACTCCACGCTGATAGTCCTGCTCCTGCTCGATCGTCCCGCCCGGAGCGCAGATCTCGACGTAGGCACGATGCCCGGAGTACCGCGCGCGCTTGCGACTTCGATCCACGGCGCCGACGGTCATTGCGCCGTCGATCTCCGCGCCATAGGCGGCCGGATACTCGATCGGATTGTCCTTGTCGCCGTCGTTGCCTGCCGCGATCGCGACGAACGCACCGCGATCCCCCGCATACTGAATCGCGTCACGAATCGTCGGAGCAGGACCCCGCCCCCCCAGACTCAGATTGATGACCTTGGCGCCATTGTCGGCCGCGTAGCGGATCGCTTCGGCGACGAGACCTTGCGAGCCAGCCGCATTCCCCGGAATGAACAGATCGTCCCAACCGATGACGCTTCCTCCGGACAACACCGTGCGGTGTACCTGCGCTCACGTCTCGATCGACTCTCAGAAGAGACGGACATTTCGGAAA
>CAYUPN010000250.1:0-2759 GCA_964446605.1 uncultured Bifidobacteriaceae bacterium
GGACCCGATCAGACCCGATCCGCCGCAGCGCGCAGCGCGGAGGCGGGACCTGATCCGACCTGATCCGACCCGATCCGACCTGATCCGACCCGATCAGACCTGATCCGACCTGATCCGACCTACTCACGTGTGGTACGAAGTCTCCAACATCGCTGACATCCCCTCCCCCGCGCTGCTGGTGTATCCCGACCGCGCCGCCGAGAACCTGCGGCGCCTGGTGACGATCGCCGGCAGGCCGGAGCGGCTGCGGCCGCACATGAAGACGCACAAGATGCCGGCGATCGCGCGGCTGTACCTGGCCGCCGGCATCACGCGCGCGAAGTGCGCGACGATTGCCGAAGCCGAGATGCTCGCCGGCGCGGGCATGCCGGACGTGCTGCTCGCATCCCAGCCGGTCGGGCCCGGCGCCGCGCGGCTTGCCGCGCTCGCCTCGCGCTACCCGGACACGCGCTTCTCGACGATCGTCGACGATGAGGCGGTGGCGCGGGGGATCGAGCAGACGTTCGCGGAGGCGGGACTGCGGATCGAGCTGCTCGTCGACCTCGACGTCGGCATGCACCGCACCGGCGTCGAGCCGGAGCACGCCGCACCGCTGTATCACGTCATCGCGCGGATGCGCGCCGCGAGTCCGGGCGGCCTGCACGCCTACGACGGCCACCTGCACGACGCCGACCGCGCGGCGCGCTGCGCGCGTGCCGGAGACGGGCTCGCGCGCGTCGTGCGCCTGCGCGACCGGCTGCGCGCCGACGGGCTCCCCGTCCCGCGCATCGTCGCCGGCGGCACGCCGACGTTCCCCTGCCACGCGGCATCGGAAGAACCGGACCTGGAGCTGAGCCCCGGGACGATCGTGTTCTGGGACGCCGGCTACGCGGCCGGCCTGCCGGATCTGCCGTTCCTCGCGGCGGCGCTGCTGCTGACGCGCGTGATCAGCAAGCCGGGCGGCTCGCGCGTGTGCCTGGATCTCGGGCACAAGGCCGTCGCGTCGGAAATGCCGCACCCGCGCGCGCTGCTCGTGCCCGCGCACGCCGACGAGGCGGCGCCGCGCGCGCCCGGACTCGACCTGCCCTGCCTCCAGGCGCACTTCACGGGCCACAGCGAGGAGCACCTCGTCATCGAGACGCCGATCGCCGATCGATTGCGCGTGGGCGATCACCTCTACGCCGTGCCCTGGCACGTCTGCCCCACCGTCGCCCTGCACGGCGTCGCGCACGTCGTCCGCGACGGCCGCGTCGAGGAGCGCTGGCCGGTGACGGCGCGCGAGCGGGTGCTCACCGTCTGATGCTGCTTCTGCCGGCCGCCGCGGTCGCCGTCCTGATCGTGCTCATCGTGCGCCTGCGGATGCACGCGTTCCCGGCGCTGATGATCGTCTCGCTCGGGCTCGGGCTCGCCGCGGGCCTGCCGCCGACGGCCGTCGCGCAGGCGTTCCAGGACGGCGTCGGCAGCACGCTCGGCTTCGTGGCCATCGTCATCGGGCTCGGCACCTTCGCCGGCGCGCTGCTGGCCGACTCCGGCGGCGCGCGCGTCGTCGCGCACGCGGCGACTCGCGCAATCGGCCCGGCACGGCTGCCGTGGGCCGTCGCGTTCGTCGGCTTCGTCGTCGGCCTGCCGATCTTCTTCAGCGTCGGCCTCGTGCTGCTCTTCCCCGTCGTCGCGGGGCTCGCGGCGGCGACCGCGCGTCCCGTCGCCGCGCTCGCGCTGCCGCTCGTCGCGGGCCTCTCGGCGAGTCACGGGCTGGTCGCGCCGCATCCGGGACCGCTCGTCGCGATCGACCGGCTCGGCGCCGATACGGGCCTGTCGATCTTCTATGGCATCCTCGTGGGCATCCCGTGCACCGCCGTCGCCGGGCCGATCTTCGCCCGGCACGTCCTGCCGCGCCTGCGCCTGCCGCTCACGAGCGACGTCGCGGCCCGGGAGCCGGAGCGTCAGACCGGCGCGCCGCCGGGCGTCACCGCAACGTTGACGACGGTGCTGCTGCCCGTCGTGCTGATGCTGGGAGCGACCGTCGCGACACCGCGGCTGACCGAGGCGGCCGCCGCGTGGGTGGGCTTCATCGGCAACCCCGCGGTGGCGCTCCTGATCGGCACGCTCGCCGCGACGTGGGTGTTCGGCTACCGGCGCGGGCTCACCGGCGCGCGCCTGCTCGCGATTGCCGAGGAGTCGCTGCTGCCGATCGCGTCGGTGCTGCTCGTCGTCGGCGCCGGCGGCGGCTTCGGGCGCGTGCTCGACCAGGCCGGCATCGGCGCCGCCATCGTCGACGCGACGTCCTCGCTCGCGCTGTCGCCGATGATTCTCGGCTGGCTCATCGCCGCCGCGCTGCGCATCGCGGTCGGCTCGGCCACCGTCGCCATCACCACCGCCGCCGCCATCGTCGCGCCCGTCGCCGCCGCGACGCCCGGCACGAACTTGGAGCTGCTCGTCGTCGCGCTCGGCGCCGGCTCGCTCATCGCCTCGCACGTCAACGACGGCGGCTTCTGGCTGGTAAAGGAGTTCCTCGGCCTCGACGTCCCGACGACGCTGAAGACGTGGACGGTCATCGAGACCATCATCGCGGTCGTGGGGCTGATCGCGGTACTCATGATCGACTTGGTGGTCTGATCAGGTCTGATCAGGTCTGATCAGGTCGGATCGGGTCGGATCGGGTCGGATCAGGTCGGATCAGGTCCCGCCATCGCCCCCGTGCACACGTTCGCGGGCGCGGCGGATCCGGTCCCGCCCTCGCCGGGGCCGCGCCCCGGGCGCGGGGCCCAGCACGGCTCGCG
>CAYUPN010000251.1:0-2740 GCA_964446605.1 uncultured Bifidobacteriaceae bacterium
GAGCAGCTGATTCGTAATCAGCAGGTCGTCGGTTCAAGTCCGACCGCCGGCTCCAGAGTTCCCCACACAATTCGATTCTCGCTGCCGCTGTTTCATATCGACTGTGCCGGAGACTCTGGCAGGCCGATTGGGCGTTCGCGCGCCGACGCCAGGGGGCTGACGACGCGCCGAAGCGATCCGCACGAACGCGGACGCCGCCCCCAACAGTCCTCGGGCGAGCGGGCGGCGCGGTTGCGCGCGCAGGGCGTCCCCCACACCTCTGTTTGCGTCAGCGGGCGCCGCCGAACCAGAATGCGCCGCACGACGCCGTGACCGCACGCAGCCTCCTTCCCGCCGTCGCGGCCGCCCTGTTTCTCGCGGCAACGCCCATCGCCACACGGCAGCCCCTTCCACGCCCGGTGGCCATCGTCGGGCTCGAGACGAACGCAGCCGTCGATCCGCTCGGGATCGGCGATCCCGCGCCGCGGCTCACGTGGCGGCTCGAATCGACGGCGCGCGGCGTGATGCAGCGCGCGTTCCGCGTGCTCGTTGCGACGAGCGCGGAGCGGTTGCGGGAAGGCGAGGCGGATGTATGGGATTCCGGGGAGGTGCGCGGCCGGGCGGAGGGAAGCGGGTCAGCGCCGGCCGGAGAAGGTGGGATGGCGGGGAACGATCCGTTCGTCGTCTACAGCGGGCCGCCGCTTCGATCCCGCACGCGCTACTACTGGACGGTCCGCGTCGACACGACGGCAGGCGACACGGGGTGGGCGGAGCCGGCGTGGTTCGAGACGGCGATGCTGGATCCGGCCGAGTGGACGGCGTCGTGGATCGCGGGGCCGGAACGGCAGTTCACCCGGCTCACGCCCGCACAGGGCGCCGCCGACGATGAGCTGATCCGGCGGGCGGGGGAGTTCTGCCGCCCCGTGGGGTGGCCGACGGCCGGCTTCTTTCCGATCCGCGTACCGAACAACCAGGGGGCGTGCCGCGAGATCAGGCCGGCGCCGCTGCTGCGGACGTCGTTCACGCTCGACCGCGACGTCGCCCGCGCGCGCATCTACGCGTCGGGGCTGGCCTACCTCGATCTCTCGCTGAACGGCGGGCCGGTATCCGACGCCGTGCTCGATCCGGCGCTGACGGACTACAGCCGCACGGTCTTCTACAGGACGCACGACGTCACGACGCGGCTCCGCCGCGGCGAGAACGTGCTCGGCGCCGAGCTCGGCTCGGGGCACTACGACAGCGCCACCCGCACGTGGGACTGGGGCTGGGACCAGGCCGAGTGGCGCGGCACGCCCCGCCTCCGCCTGGAGCTGCACATCGTCCACACGGATGGCAGCACGCGCGTGATTCGATCGGACGACACGTGGCGCGTGAGCGTGGACGGCCCGCGCCGTTACGACAGCTACTATCTCGGCGAGACGTACGATGCGCGGCGCGCGAGTGCGGGCTGGGATCGCCCGGGCTTTGACGCATCGGCGTGGCGTCGCGCGCGCGTGGTCGACGGACCGGCAGGACGGCTGCGCGCCCAGCCGCAGGAGCCGATCCGCGTCGTCGCCACCCGCCCGGCGCACCCACCCTCACAGCCGGTCCGCGGCGTGTTCGTTCACGACACCGGGCAGAACCTGGCGGGGTGGGCGCGCATCCGCGTGCGCGCACCGGCGGGCACGGCGATCGAGATCTTCTACAGCGAGAAGCTGCGCCCCGACGGCCGCGCGAGCGACGACACGGGATTCGCGCTCGTCGGTGGCCGGCTCCAGACCGACTACTACATCGCTGCCGGACGCGGCGAGGAAGACTGGGCGCCGCGCTTCTCGTACAAGGGCTTCCAGTACGTGCAGCTGAGCGCCCCCGGCGGTGCGCCGCTTCCGGACGATGTGTCGGTGGAGGTCGTGGAGGTCGAGCAGGTGCGCACGGCGCTGCGCGCGACGTCGACGTTCGAGAGCACCGATGCGCTGTTGAACCGCATTCACGGCAACACCCGCTGGGCCATCGAGAGCAACCTGCACGGCATCGTCACGGACACGCCCATCTACGAGAAGAATCCCTGGACCGGCGACGCGCAGCTGTCGGCGGGCGTCATCGCGACGCTGTTCGACGCGGAGCGTTTCTACGCGAAGCTCGCGATCGACATGGCCGACGCGCAGACGGACACGGGCGAGGTGCCGCTGCTGGCGCCGTCGAACGAGAACTACGGGTACGTCGGCAAGCCGGCGTTCAAGCCGGCCGACTGCTGTGGCGCGACGCCGGCGTGGGATGCGTTCTGGTTCGTGGTGCCGTGGGAAGCCTGGCGGCACTACGGCGACCGCCGCATGCTCGAGCGCACGTTCCCGCTGATGCAGCGCTATCTCGACGACTGGATCCCGCGCTGGACGTCTCGCGACGGCGACCGCTTCGCCCACACGTTGACGGCCGGCCTCGGCGACTGGGATCCGCCGGACGGCACGCCCACGAGCAACGCGCTTGCCTCGACCGCGTACTACGCCCACATGACGGCGATTGCGCGGGATGCCGCGCGCGTGCTCGGGCGCACCGGTGACGCGGAGCGCTACGACAGGCTGGTCACGGCCATCCGCGCCGACTTCAACGCACGGTTTCTCTCGGCGGACGGCGTCTACCGCGACAAACCGGGCGACGCGTTCACGCAGACGGCGCAGGTGCTGCCGCTCGCGTTCGATCTCGTTCCAGCCGCTGCCCGCACGCGGCTGCTGGCCCGCCTCGCCGCGGACCTCCGCGAGCGCGACGGAAACGCACGCGTCGGCAT
>CAYUPN010000252.1:0-2716 GCA_964446605.1 uncultured Bifidobacteriaceae bacterium
GCCGGTGTAGCTCAGTTGGTTAGAGCACGCGGCTCATATCCGCGGAGTCCGGGGTTCAAGTCCCTGCACCGGCACCATCTTCCGACGGCCCCGGGCCTCAGCGCCCGGGGCCGTTCCACGCACACCAGCTCAGGTCCGGCGTCACGCGCCGCCGCAGGCGCCAGGGGCCGGAGCACAGTGACCTCGAGCCCGGAGCCTGGGACGCGATGACGCATCTCGCCGCGCGCGTGCTGGCCACGGTGCGGCGCCGGCATCTCTGGCAGCCGGGCGCCCGGGTGGTCGGGGCCGTCTCGGGCGGCACCGATTCCGTGGCGCTCGTCCACCTGCTCCGTGAGCTCGCTGGCGGCGGTTACGTGGATCTGGTGGGGCTCGCGCACCTGAACCACGGTCTCCGGGGAGCGGAGGCCGAGCGCGACGCGGCGTTCTGCGCGCAGCTGGCTCGAGACTGCGGGCTTCCGCTGGACGTCGAAACCATCGAGGTGGCCCGGCTGGCGTCGGCGGAGGGACGATCCGTCGAGGATGCGGCCCGCGAGGCCCGGTACGCGTTCCTCGAGCGCGCCCGCGTCCGGCTGGGCGGCGAGGTGATCGCGGTCGCGCAGACGCGGGACGACCAGGCCGAAACGGTGATGCTGCGCCTCGTTCGCGGGAGCGGCCCCGGCGGGCTGGCCGCCATCGCGCCGCGGCGCGGCCGCGTGGTGCGGCCCCTCATCGACCTGCGGCGGGCCGACCTGGTGAAGTACCTGACCGACCGCGGCATCCCATGGGTTGAGGACTCCTCCAACCGGGATCCGCGGTTCGTCCGCACCCGCGTGCGTCACGAGCTGCTCCCCTGGCTGGCGGCCCACGTGAATCCGGCCATCGTGGACGTGCTGGCCCGCACGGCCGATATTGCGGCCGACGAGCATCGTCTGCTCGGGGAGCTGGCCGAGGCGGCGCGGGCGCGCGTGCAGGACGCGAGCGGAGCGCTCGACCGGACGGCGCTGCTGGCCGAACCGCGCGCGCTGCAGCGGCGGATTCTGCGGGCCGCGGCAGCCCCGGTGCTCGGCCGGGCGGTCCGGATGGGTCAGGTCGATGCGGTGCTCGAATGGGCGGCACAGGGGAAGAGTCGCCGTGTGCGGCTTTCCGATCTCGTGTTCGAGCGGCTCGACGACGACCGGATCCGCCTTGCGCGCGCGGACGCCGCGTCGCCGCCTCCGACAGGCTGGCGGCATGTCGTCCGGGTGCCGGGCGCCATCGACGTCCCCGAGGCGGGCCTCAGGTTCGCGGCACGCCCCGCTGACGCCGCTGTCGCAGCCAGGCCGGAGGCACTGGGGCCCTGGGGTGTGGCGGTGCCCGCGTCGGAGCTGGGGCCGGAAGTCGTCGTCCGGGCGTGGGAGCGGGGGGACCGGTTCCGTCCGCTGGGCGCGCCGGGCCGGAAGAAGGTGCACGACCTGTTCGTCGACCGCCGCGTCCGTCCCGAGGACCGCCGCCGGGTGCCCGTGGTGGCGGCGCCGGACGGCCGGATTGTCTGGGTTGCCGGGCACGCACTGGCGCAGGAGTTTGCGGTGAGCCCTGCCACCAAGTCCGTGGTAGTCTTGAGTTTCGAGCCGCTGGGAGGCCCTTAAGTGAACTCGACCCTGAAGAGCCTGCTGTTCTGGATGGTGCTCGTCGTGGTGGGGGTCCTCGTCTGGAACTTCTCCACGCGCTTCCAGAGGAGCGATCAGGCCGTCAGCTTCAGCACCTTCATGACGCAGGTCGAGACCGGACAGGTGTCGAGCGTCACGATCACGGGCAACGAGATCCAGGGGGTTCTGAAGAGCAACGAGCAGTTCCGGACGCACGCCCCGACCCAGTACGAAGGCCTGGCGAACCGCCTGATCGAAAAGGGGGTCGTCGTACAGGCCAAGGAACCGACCACGAGCCCGTGGGCCACGCTGCTGTACTCGTGGGCCCCGATTCTGCTCCTCATCGGGTTCTGGATCTTCTTCATGCGGCAGATGCAGAGCGGCGGCAACAAGGCGCTGTCGTTCGGCAAGAGCAAGGCGAAGCTGTCATCGAGCTCGCAGAAGAAGGTCACGTTCAAGGACGTCGCCGGCGTCGACGAGGCGAAGGACGAACTCCAGGAGATCATCGAGTTCCTCCGCGAGCCGCAGAAGTTCCAGAAGCTCGGGGGCCGCATCCCGAAGGGCGTCCTGCTCATGGGACCCCCGGGGACGGGCAAGACGCTGCTCGCACGCGCCGTCGCGGGTGAGGCCAACGTCCCGTTCTTCTCCATCAGCGGCTCCGACTTCGTCGAGATGTTCGTGGGCGTCGGCGCCAGCCGCGTGCGCGACCTCTTCGAACAGGGCAAGAAGAACGCGCCCTGCATTGTCTTCATCGACGAGATCGACGCGGTCGGGCGGCACCGCGGCGCCGGGCTCGGCGGCGGCCACGACGAGCGCGAGCAGACGCTGAACCAGCTGCTCGTCGAGATGGACGGGTTCGAGAGCAACGAGGGGGTCATCCTCGTCGCTGCGACGAACCGTCCCGACGTCCTCGACCCCGCGCTGCTCCGGCCGGGCCGCTTCGACCGGCGCATCGTGGTCAACCGCCCGGACGTGAAGGGGCGGGAAGGCATCCTCTCGGTCCACACCAAGAAGATCCCGCTGGCCGACGACGTGGACGTCAGCGTGCTGGCGAGGGCGACGTCCGGGTTCTCGGGCGCGGACCTCGCGAACCTGGTGAACGAGGCGGCGCT
>CAYUPN010000253.1:0-2592 GCA_964446605.1 uncultured Bifidobacteriaceae bacterium
GACCTGATCCGACCTGATCCGACCTGATCCGACCTGATCCGACTCTGGCCCTTCCCTTGCTTCTGCTTTCCTCGAACGGATCAGGCAGCACGCTCCCGCGTTGCCTGGTCGATATCGAGGAGGCGTGTCGTGCTCGATCGGAACATCGGGACATGGCAGCGGGTCGGGTCGGTGGCCGGAGGGCTGGCGCTGTTGTACGCGGGCGGGCAGCGGCCCGCGACGCGCGGCATCGCGCGCGTCGCCGGCGTCGGGCTGCTGGCGCGCGGGTTGTCGGGCTACTGCCCGGTGACGGCGGCGCGCGGCGGGCTGGCGCCCGATGACACGAAGGCCGCCCTGTCTGGACCTCGCGGCGTGCACGTCCTCGAGCGCGTGACGATCCAGCGGCCGCGCGACGAGGTGTATCGGTTCTGGCGGCAGCTCTCGAACCTGCCACGCTTCATGAAGCACCTGGAGCGCGTCGACGCGATTGACGCGATGCGATCGCACTGGGTGGCACGGGCGCCGTTCGGCCGCCGCGTCGAGTGGGATGCCGAGATCATCAACGAGGTCGACAACGAGCTGATCGGCTGGCGGTCGCTGCCCGGCGCCGACGTGGTCAGCGCCGGGTCCGTGCGCTTCGAGGACCACCCCGGCGGCGGGACCGACGTCATCGTCCATCTGCAGTACGACCCGCCGGCCGGACGGCTCGGCGCGTGGGTGGCGACGATGGCGGGCGAGGAGCCGTCGCAGCAGATCCGCGACGACCTCCGGCGCCTGCAGTGGTGTCTCGAGACCGGCGAGATCGCGCGGATCGCCCATTAGCGGCGGGACCGGAGCCGGCTGCGATCGACCGGCTGCGGCACGACGCCGAGGGCTGCCGCAACTGCGAGCTCTGGGAGCGCGCGACGCAGGTGGTGTTCGGGCGCGGTCCGGGCCGCGCGCGGGTGATGCTGGTCGGCGAGCAGCCGGGCGATGCGGAAGATCGCGCGGGCGAGCCGTTCGTCGGCCCCGCCGGCCGCGTGCTGCAGGAGGCGCTCGAGGCGGCGGGCGTCGACCCGCAGACCGTGTACGTCACCAACGCGGTGAAACACTTCTACTGGGAAGAGCGGGGCAAACGGCGCATCCACAAGAAGCCCCGCCAGTCGCACGTCAACGCGTGCCGGCCGTGGCTCGAGGCCGAAGTGCACGCGCTGCGGCCGGCCGTGATCGTCTGCCTCGGCAGCGTCGCGGCGCAGGCGGTCATCGGCCCGCACGTGCGCGTCACGCGCGACGGCGGCGTCGCGCTGCCGTCGACGTTCGGCATCCCGGCCTTCGCGACCATTCATCCCTCGGCGGTGCTCCGCGCGCCCGATCCGGAGGCGCGGGCCGCCGGCCGCGCACGGCTGGTCGAAGACCTGCGGGCGGCAGCGCGAAGCGCCGGCCCGTGAAGGCCGGCCGTGTCAGCGATGCGCCGACCTGAAGGCCGCCGGCCGCGTCGGTGGTTCGCCGGCCTGCATGTCGGCCCTCGTGATCATGTCCCGGAGCCGGCGGGCATCGCGGACGGCGTTCGCGTCGATGTCGTTGTTGAAGTACACGTGCACGCGCCGGCCGTCCGCCAGCTGCACGCGGATCCACGACGCCCAGCCGGCGAGCACCTCGTCGGGATAGCTGCCGGCGTAGCGCGCGCCGAAGCCGTGCAGCCGCACGTAGACCAGTCCGCTCGTCGCGAGACGCGGCGCCTCGGAGCCGGCCATGTCATGCACGCAGAGCCCGACGTCGTGCGCGCGCAGCATGTCGATGAGTGCCGGCGTATAGGCCGACGGCTCGCGCAGCTCCAGGGCATGCCGGAGACGCCGGCTGCCGAGCCGCCGCGGGAGACGATCGAGGAAGGCCTCGAGCCGGGCGGGATCGGGCACCCAGCGCGGCGGAAGCTGGAACAGGATGGGGCCGAGCGCCGGCCCGAGCGCGCCCGCGTGCTCGAGCAACCGCGCCAGTGGCTCGTCCGGATCCCGCAGCCGCTTGAGATGCGTGATGTAGCGGCTCGCCTTCACCGCGAACAGGAAGCCGCGCGGCGCGCGCGCACGCCAGCGCGCGAACTGCTCCGCCGGCGGCAGTCGATAGAAGCTGTTGTTCAGCTCCACCGTATCGAAGACGCGCGCGTACGCGTCGAGCCATGCGTCCGGCCGCAGGGCCGGATCGTAGAAGGGCCCCCGCCACGACGCGTAGTGCCAGCCCGAGCAGCCGATGCGGAGCGTGTCGCGCATACGTGCACGAGTTCAGGAGCGCATGGCCGTGCTCCAACATCATGCACCTCGCGTACCTTGCCGTCGGGTTGGATCAGGTCGGATCAGGTCGGATCAGGTCGGATCAGGTCGGATCGGGTCTGATCAGGTCTGATCAGGTCTGATCAGGTCTGATCAGGTCCCCGCCTCGCGCTCTGCGCTCGGCGGATCAGGTCTGATCAGGTCCCGCCTCCGCGCTGCGCGCTCCGGCGGATCGAGTCCCCGCCTCGCGCTCTGCGCTCGGCGGATCAGGTCTGATCAGGTCCCGCCTCCGCGCTGCGCGCTCCGGCGGATCGAGTCCCCGCCTCGCGCTCTGCGCTCGGCGGATCAGGTCTGATCAGGTCCCGCCTCC
>CAYUPN010000254.1:0-2584 GCA_964446605.1 uncultured Bifidobacteriaceae bacterium
GGCGTGAGGGTGAAGGGACGAAGGGTGGCTGGGGTGCGGTTGTCGGAACGCATCGGCCGTTGATCGTAGCAGGAAATCGGGTCGGATCGGGTCGGATCAGGTCTGATCAGGTCCGATCAGGTCTGATCGGGTCTGATCAGGTCCGATCAGGTCTGATCAGGTCTGATCAGGTCTGATCAGGTCGGGGGGCATCTCCCGAGAACGGGGCAGAGGCGGTGCGACACACGCTGGCGGCGTCGGTGGATCCGTGCGGGTGTCTGGCGCGACTGAAGTCGCGCCCTGCTCTGGGCCTTGGGCTTTCGGCTTTGGGCCTTGGGCGTCTTGCCGGTCACAACGGGGTGCTTCAGTGGCGCCAGCCGCTGTCACGCTGATTCGTGTCAGTTCCCCGTCGGCGCAGGCGGCGGCTCCGGATCCACGATCGCGCCGTCACCCAGATACGCCGGATCGGGGCTCAGTGGGCGGCGCAGGTCGACGTGGCCGGCGAGGGTGTCGGCTTCGCGGCCGTCGATGAGGATCTGCACACGCTTGATGTCGGGCAGGTTCTGCGTCAGCGCGCCGACGATGGTGTAGACGGTGAGGATTTCGTCGAGGGAGCCGCCGGTGTGGTTGGACGAGATCTCGCCGGTCAGATCGACGTAGGCCTCGCCGCGATCGGTGACGAAGACCTCGCGCAGGACGACCTCCTCGGGGATAGCTGAGACGAGCGGCTCGGCGACGGGCTGCAGCTGCGCCTCGATGATCGCGCGCGCCTGCGCGGAGACAGAAGACGCGAACGGCACGTCGCGCTCGACGTCCTCGAGACGGCGGCCGTCGGCGCTGACGTAGAAGAGACGCGCCTTGATCTGCGGCGCCGCCGATTCCGGGGCCGGTTCGCCGACACGCTGCGCGATGCGCTCCTCCTCAACGTCGGGCTCGGCGGCGGGACGCGCGGCCCATTGCGGCAGCGCGATGAAGAGGAGCCAGGCGACGGCGAGCGTCACGAGGGCGCCGCCGACGTACAACAGGACGCGCGGACCGCGGTTCACTGCGTGCCTCCTGCCGGCGGCGCGGCGGATGCGACCGGCGGCGCCTCGGACGGGCGCCCGGCGAAGTAGCGCGCGATCGCGGCGGACAGCGCCTGCGCGGCGCGCCCCTGGAAATCGGCGCTCGCCAGCTGGCGTTCCTGCTGCGCGTTGGTGAGATAGCCGAGCTCGACGAGCACGGCCGGCATGTTGGCGCCGACGAGCACGCGGAACGGCGCCGCCTGCACGGGATCGGGACTCATCGGAATGCCACTCTGCAGCTCCTGCCCGACGATCTGCGCGAGCTCGGCCGACGAGGTCACGTGACGCGCCTGCGCCATCTCCCAGAGGATGACGTCGATGGCGCGCGTGCCGCCGCCGAAGATCGGCATGGCCACGGCCTGCGAGGCCGCCTCCTGCCGCGCACGCTCGCCTTCCTCGTCGAGGCTCAGATAGAAGACCTCGGCGCCCGACGCCGAGCCGCGCAGCGACGCGTTGGCGTGCAGGCTGATGAACAGGTCGGCCTTGTTGTTGTTCGCCACCGCCGCGCGCTGGTCGGGGCCGAGCGTCCGGTCGTCCTCGCGCGTCAGCAGGACGCGCGCGCCGAGCCGCGACTCGAGCAGACCTTTCAGCCGCCGCGCGACCCCGAGCGTCACAGCCTTCTCCTGCGTGCCGCCCGGGCCCTGCGCGCCGATTTCGTCGCCGCCATGGCCGGGATCGATGACGATGGTGCGGACGCGAGCAGGGATGGGCGGCGCAACCGGCGCCCCGGTGTCGGGCGCGCCCGGTGTCGTCGGCGCGGCCTCGGTGGTCTCGGGCGCCGCGAAGAGATCGACGGTCACGCGCGCGCCGTCGGGCGGCAGCGGCGTGTCGGAGGCGCGAAACGATCCGAAGCGCGGCCCCGGCTCGATGACGACGGCATTGCCGTCGACGCGTACGGCCTGCACGAGCCCCTGCTGCTGCAGCACGGGCGGCGACGCGTCGAGCAGATCGGCCTCGAACCGCACGGCCACGCGGCCGCCTTCCTGCGCGACGGTGTGCGGCGTGCGCGGGAAGACGTCGAGCGCGACGCGCGCCTGCGACCCGGCCGCCTCGTGGCGAATCGCAATCCGCGGCACGCGCAGCGGCCCGAGAATGACGAGCCGCGACGGCTTGCGCAGCTCGAGCGGCGTGCCGTAGATGGGCGCGAGCGCGCGGCCGATTACCTCGACCGGCACATGCCACCGGCCGGAGACACGCGACGGCGCCGCCGGCAGCGAGACGAGCCGGCCGGAGATGGACGCCAGCGCCTGGTCCTGCGACAGCACGGCGGTGCGCCCCTGATAGGTGATCGTGATCGCGCGCGCGAGCTCGTCCTCGCGGACCTCGACGCCGAAGATGCGCGCGAGCTCGTCGATGGCCACGAGCTCCGTGTCGCGCGCCATCACCGTCGGGATGGTGCGCTGGCCGTCAGCCGACACGAGCCGCAGCGGCACGGGCGGCGCCGATTGACCAGCGGCAGTCACGGCCGCGAGCACGAGCGCGGCAGCGAGGCAGGAAAGCCGCATCCGCATCCGACTATTGTGCATGATGAGCGGGTCGGA
>CAYUPN010000255.1:0-2532 GCA_964446605.1 uncultured Bifidobacteriaceae bacterium
CTGCCCGCGGCGGCCCGGCCGCTCGCACGCCTCCCCGACAAGGCCACCACCGCCGGTCAGGAGCCCGCCGTGCGGGCGACCCCACGATCGGAGCCGGGCTCAAGGAGGCGGGCGCGGCCTGCAACGGCAGGCCGCGCGGCCGGCACTCCCGCCGTCAGTCCTCGAGCTCGACCTCGTCGGCCAGGAAGACGCCGCCGGCCAGCGTCCCGTCGGCCTCCACCAGGTGACCCTCTGCCTGGGCGAAGAACGTCGCCGCGTCGATGGGGGCGTCGTCCAGGCCCCGGAACTGCGTGCCGCCATCGGTGTGCACCGTGACCCCGAGGATGACGAGATCCGGTTGCGCAATCGAATCCACGAACCCGCGGAGCTCCACCTCGTCCTCGGGATCCTCGCGTTCGAGCAGCGTGGCGACCACGCCGTCGGCATTTTCGAATGCGCGTACTTCGACGTAATCCCCGACCGCGAGGCTGGCCAGCGTGAAGGGTTCGACGTCCGCGTCGCTCTTGTCCTCCATCCGGGTGCTCGCGGTCACGTGCACCTCGATCCCGAGTACCGTCAGGCGATCGGAGCCCACGCTGTCCACCGTCGCCGTGATGCGAATGAAGCCGGCCTGCTTGAGCTCCACCTCGTCCGCGACGATCACGCCGTCCCCGCTCAGCTCGCCCTCGACCTCTACCTTGCGGTTCAGCGCGAGATCCGCGCTCGTGCCGTCCTCGAACACGGTCTGCGCGTTCGTCGTCACCGGAACGCCTTCGACGTCGAAATCGGAGGCCGACGCGAAGCGCGTGATGAAGCCCTCGATCTCCACACGGTCTCCGGCGTCGCCCGGCAAAGCGTCGTCTTCGAGCTCGACCCGAGTTGCGAGCAGCTCGCCGTCGCCGCCGAGGGTCCGGCCCTTGACCTCGACGAGCTGGCCGTTCTCCGGCCCGCCACCGGGGAAGTCGTCGTCGATCATGGCCTGGCTGTAGTCGACCACGAGTCCGCCGATCGAGAACGTGAACGCGGCGGCATCGAGATTGCTCACCGTGCCGGTGACCTCGAACTCCTCGCCCGCCGCCTTCGGCTCGATGCGGGTCGCGCCGATGCTGCCGTCCGCCAGCACGTAGCCGGCCACTTCCACGATATCGCCGACGGCGAGCCCTTCCAGCGAGGCCGGGCTGATGCGGTCGTCGAACGACGTATCGGCATCGACGCGCACGAGCTGGCCGAGCACCACCAGCGTGCCCGCGGCGAGGTCGATCTCCGAGATCGGTCCCTCGACGGCGTCATCGAAGGTCACGCTGCTTGCCGTGCCCGTCGTGCCGTCTGCGCTGAGCGTGCCCTTGACGACCACGATATCGCCGACTGCGAGATCCGCCTGCGTGGCGGAGGCGCCGTCGACCACGATGCTCGCGTCGTTCACGTCGAAGTGCACGCCGTTGACGATGATGCTGCCGAAGCCCGTGATCGTGCCGCGGGACACGATGCCGGTGGCGACCGGCTCGGGCGAGCCGCCCGCGTCGATGCCCGCGACGGTCTCGCTGCCGCCGCCGCAGGCCGTCACAAACGCGCAGGCGATGGCTGCGCCGATACATACGCGTCTCATGTGGGTGTCCTCTCGCTCGCAGTGTCCTGAATCCAGTAGGCGCCGAGTCCGAGCCGCACGGCCGGGCCGTCGTCTTCCTCGTCCTGCTCGTGTTCCGAGAGCCAGGCGTCGACCCGCTCCAGGAACGCCTGCGCTTCGGCCTCGACGAAGGCCCGGAACGCGGGCAAGGCGCGCGCCGGCATGCGCGTGTTCGTCGCACGCCGCTCGAAACGCGCAGGCTCGCCGGCTCGCCGGTGCAGGTTGTGCGCGACGGTGTTGCCGAGATCCGCGAGCACGCTGCCGGAGCGCAGGATCTGCTCGGGGTCCATTGCGACCGGCATGTAGTAACGCGTGCGCGCAATCAGGCGCCCGTCCGCCTGCTCTTCGAGCGCGCCGACGTGGCGCAGCTCTTTCAGGAGGGTGCTCGCGGGCACGTCCGGCGCATAACGCGCGCACAGGCGCTCGAACGACGCGCCTTTGCCCTCGAGCGGCAGCGCGCGCGGCACGCCGCCCTCCGAAAACGCCTCGTCCTGGTACCAGCCGGAGAGCACGCGGGTAGCGTGGTTCATGCGCCCGAACGTCTCGGGCTCACCATCCGTCGCACTGTTGCGCAGCCGGCTCACCTCGCGTCGGGTGAGCCCGGTGAGGATCGCGACGCGGGATACGTTGGTCGGGCGGCCGCGAATGCCGAAGCTCTCCGTCGCGACCTCGACGTAGGTTGCCTTCGCGACGGCCGCGAGCTCCTTCCAGTTGATGCCGTCCCGCAGAAGGACGCGGGCCACGGGCCGGAACAGAAGGCGGAAGGCGGTCAAGGCATTCGTGTGGGTGGTGCTGGTGCTTGTGTCCATATTTGAGAGAAAATATCTCAATGACGGCCCCAGGTCAACGGGCCCCGGCCGACGGCGCACCGGGACGCGCGCGGAACAGGCGACGTCTGCCCGTGGTCACGACTCCCCAAAGCGGCTTGA
>CAYUPN010000256.1:0-2526 GCA_964446605.1 uncultured Bifidobacteriaceae bacterium
CGGGCGGGACCTGATCAGACCCGATCGCGCGGTCGCGAGTCCGGATCAGCGAGCGGCCGCGCGGACCCGATCCGCCCGCGCTCCCGTCGCCAGGCACGGGCGGGACCTGATCAGACCCGATCGCGCGGTCGCGAGTCCGGATCAGCGAGCGGCCGCGCGGACCTGATCAGACCCGATCAGACCTGATCAGACCTGATCCGACCTGATCAGACCTGATCCGACCCGATCCGACCCGTTCCGACCCGTTCCGACCCGTTCCGACCCGTTCCGCCCCGATGACCGCCTTGCCGCCACCCCGCATCCCCACATATGCTCCCCGCATGCGCGACGTGCTGGCGATCATCCTCGGCGGCGGCCGCGGCTCGCGGCTGTTCCCCCTGACCCATTCCCGATCGAAGCCTGCGGTGCCGATCGGGGGCAAGTACCGGCTCATCGACCTGCCGATCAGCAACTGCCTGCACTCGGATATCCGCCGGATTTACGTGCTGACGCAGTTCAACTCGGCGTCGCTCAACCGGCACATCAGCCGGAGCTACCGGCTCGACGGGTTCAGCCAGGGCTTCGTCGACATCATCGCCGCCGAGCAGACACCCGACAGCGCGAAGTGGTTCCAGGGGACCGCGGACGCGGTCCGGCAGGCGCGCCGCCACTTCGAGTCGCTGGACGCCGACTACTACCTCATCCTCGCCGGCGACCACCTCTACCACATGGACTATGCCGAGCTGGTCGAGGCGCACTCGGATCGGCAGGCCGACATCACCATCGCCGCCCAGCCCGTCGACGAGAAGGACGCGACGCAGATGGGCATCTTCCGCTTCGACGCGGACGGGCGCATCGCGGCGTTCGAGGAGAAGCCGTCGCCGGCGCGCCTCGCGGAGATCGGGCCGTCGGTCCCCGCCGGCACGGCGTTCATCCAGACGACGCACGACAAGCCGTACGTCGCGTCGATGGGGATCTACGTCTTCTCGCGCAACGTCCTGCTCGAGGTGCTGGAGCAGCCGGGGATCGACTTCGGCAAGGAGATCATCCCCGCCGCGCTGACCAGGTATCGCGTCAACGCCTTCCTGCACCGCGAATACTGGGCGGACGTCGGTACCATCGAGGCGTACTACGACGCCACCATCATGCTGACGCGTCCGGACGCCCCGTTCCGGTTCAGCGATCCCCGCCGCCCGATCTTCACGCACCCCCGGCACCTGCCGCCGACGCGGGTGGCCGGCGCCGCGATCACGGAATGCATCGTCACCGACGGGTGCTCGCTCGGTCGCGGGGAGTATGTGAACTCGGTGATCGGCGTCCGCGCGATCGTGCGCGACGGCGCGCGGATCACCCGGTCGGTCGTCGTCGGCGCCGACTACTACGAGACCGACCAGGATCTCGCGGGGCTCGGCGGCACGCCGCGCCTCGGCATCGGGCGCGACGTCGTGATCGATCGTGCCATCATCGACAAGAACGCCCGCATCGGCGACGGCTGCCGGCTGGTGAACGAGGCCAACGTCCAGGAGGCTGACGGCGACGGCTGGTACATCCGCTCCGGCATCATCGTGGTGCCCAAGGGGGGCGTCGTGAAGCCGGGCACCGTCATCTGAGCCGGGGCGTCCGGCGACGGCCGCGGTCAGCAGCGGATCCGGAGGGCGCCCGGCAGCACGCGCACGTCCAGCACGTCTCCCCCGCGCACGGGCTCGCCGTCGACGTGAAAGACCAGCGGTCCGTCGGCGGCGATGCGCGCTGCGCGCACCTGCGCGATCCTCACGCCTGCCGCGCGGTCGATCGTCCCGGTGAAGAGCCGCGGGATCGCCCGCAGCGCCGCGCCGGGACCGCGATCCGCGACGATCACCGCGTCGAGCGCGCCGTCGTCGATCCGGGCGCCGGGCGCGATCACCGCGCCGTTGCCCCACTGCCGCCCGTTCGCGACGGACAGCAGGAACGCCCGGTGCTCCGTCTCCGCGCCGGAATCGAGGGTCACGCGGTAGCGCAGGCCCCGATAGCCGCGCAGCTCCCGGAGCACGATGCCCGCATAACGGAGGAAGCCCCGCTTCGCGCCGGCGCGCGCGGCGAACAGTGCCGCGATGTGCGCGTCGAAGCCGACGCCTGCGACATTGACGAACAGCCGATCCGCGATGACGCCGGCATCGATGGCGCGCATCGTCCCGCGCGTGATCCGCGCGATGGCCGGTGCCGGATCCGCCGGCATGCGCAGCAGCCGGGCGAGGCCGTTGCCGGAACCGGACGGGATGATCCCGAGCGCGGCGGGCGTGTGCACGAGCGCGCCGGCGACCTCATTGACGGTACCGTCGCCGCCCCAGGCGATGACGAGGTCGAGGCCGTCGCGGACGGCGGCGGCGGCGATCTCACGCGCGTGGCCGGGATAGGCCGTCGCGTGCACGACGCTCTCGACGCCGGCGGCGCGCAGCTGTCCCAGCGCGAGATCGGCCCGCTGCCGCAGGCCCTCACGCGAGATCGCGCCGCCGGCGACCGGGTTCAGGATGACGGCCGCACGCATCTGGACGTGGGCCGGAATGCTAG
>CAYUPN010000257.1:0-2494 GCA_964446605.1 uncultured Bifidobacteriaceae bacterium
AATCCGCAATCCACTAGAATCATCCAGATGTCGCTCGAGGCGCTCGCGCGCGGGCAGCACCCCGATCCGTTCCGCCTCCTGGGCCCGCACCTCGACCGCAAGCGGCTGGTCGTCCGGGCCCTGTGCCCGTGGGCGTCGTCGATCGAGCTCGATCTGCGCCACCCGATCGCGTCGCGCGTCGCGATGACCCGCCGGCATCCCGACGGCCTGTTCGAGGCGATCGTGCCCGAGGTGTCGTCGCTCGCCGGCGTCGAGTACCGGCTGGTGCTCCACGAGGACACGGGCACGCGGGAGATCGACGACCCGTACCGCTTCGGCCGCATCGTCTCCGACTACGACCTGCACCTGTTCGGCGAGGGCAACCTGCTGGAAGCGCACAACCGGCTCGGCGCCCACCTCACCGAGCTCGAGGGTGTCGCCGGCGTGCACTTCGCGGTGTGGGCTCCCAACGCCCAGCGCGTCTCGGTGGTCGGCGACTTCAACCGGTGGGACGGGCGCGTGCACCCGATGCGTCAGCTCGTGCCTTCGGGCGTCTGGGAGATCTTCATCCCGGGGCTCGCGGAAGGGGAGCGCTACAAGTTCGAAGTGCGCACGCACGCCGGCCATCTCCTGCACAAGGCCGACCCCTATGCGCGGTTCTTCGAGGTGCCGCCGCGGTCGGCCGCGATCGTCTGCCGCACGGACGGCCATGCCTGGCAGGACGAGGGCTGGCTGGAGGCTCGGCAGGCGGCCGGCGCGTGGCTGGACGCGCCGATGAGCGTGTACGAAGTGCACCTGCCGTCGTGGCGCACGGTACCCGAGGAGGACAACCGGCCGTTGTCGTACCGCGAGCTGGCCGATCAGCTTGTCCCGTACGTGAAGGACCTCGGCTTCACGCACATCGAGCTGATGCCGGTGCTCGAGCACCCGTATGGCGGCTCGTGGGGCTACCAGGTGCTCGGCTACTTCGCGCCGACCAGCCGCCTCGGGCACCCGCACGATTTCAAGTACTTCGTCGACCGCTGTCACCAGGCCGGGCTCGGCGTCATCCTCGACTGGGTGCCGGCGCACTTCCCGAAGGACGCGCACGGCCTGGCCCGCTTCGACGGCACCGCGCTCTACGAGCACGAGGACCCGCGGCTCGGCGAGCACCAGGACTGGGGCACGCTCATCTTCAACTACGGCCGCAACGAGGTGCGCAACTTCCTGCTGGCCAGCGCGCTGTTCTGGCTCGAGGAGTACCACATCGACGGGCTGCGCGTGGACGCCGTCGCGTCGATGCTGTACCTGGACTACTCGCGCCGTGAAGGGGAGTGGATCCCGAACCGGTTCGGCGGGCGCGAGAACCTGGAGGCCGTCGCGTTCCTGCAGCAGATGAACACGCTGACGCACGCGCGCGTGCCGGGATCGATCACCGTCGCGGAGGAGAGCACCGCGTGGCCCGGCGTCAGCCGACCGGTGCATCTCGGCGGGCTCGGGTTCACCTACAAATGGAACATGGGCTGGATGCACGACACGCTGAAGTACGCGTCGCGCAACCCGGTCCATCGCCGCTGGGCGCAGAACGAGATCACGTTCTCGATGCTCTACGCCTACACCGAGAACTACATCCTGCCGTACTCGCACGACGAGGTGGTGCACGGCAAGCGCTCGATGCTCGACAAGATGCCGGGCGACACCTGGCAGAAGGCGGCGACGCTGCGCGCGCTGTACGGGTTCATGTTCGCGCATCCCGGCAAGAAACTGCTGTTCATGGGGTGCGAGTTCGGACAGTGGCGCGAGTGGAATTACCAGACCAGCCTCGACTGGGATCTGCTCGAGCACGAGCCGCACCGCGGGCTGATCGTGCTCGTGCGCGAGCTGAACGCGCTCTATCGCAGCGAGCCGGCGCTGAGCGCCCGGGACTACGACCTCGCCGGCTTCCGCTGGATCGACGCCAGCGACGTGGAGAACAGCGTCGTCGCGTTCCTGCGCATCGCCGGGGGAGACGACGACCTGCTGGCCGTCGTCTGCAACTGGACGCCGGTGCCGCGCCACGGGTACCGCATCGGCCTGCCGCGCGCCGGCCGCTGGCTGGAGCGGCTCAACACCGACGACCCGCGATACGGCGGCTCCGGCGTGATGCTCGGTGGCGACGTGTCCACCGAGCCGATTCCCGCGCACGGATACCCGCAGTCGATCGCCGTCACGCTGCCGCCGCTGGCCACGGTGATCCTCAAACCGCACGACACGCCCTGACCCCGCACCCGGCCGCCTCACCCACGTTGTGACGAACCGCCAGCCGGCTGGGACGAACGGCGGCCCAGCCGGGACCGCGCGCCGCTCGCCGGGGACGGGTTCGCCTAACTAGCTGATATTCAAAGCTTTTCGCGCTTGACTCGGCCTCGGACGGGGAGCGATAGTCGATTCATGGAGCAGAAGCCGTGGATCACGCGTCCCGGCGTCATCTTCGGCGTCGCGACGCTCCTGGGCTTCTTCTCGGCGTCCCAGGCCTATCAGGCCGTCCGCTTCTTCG
>CAYUPN010000258.1:0-2488 GCA_964446605.1 uncultured Bifidobacteriaceae bacterium
GACCCGAAGGCGACGAGCAGCGCGAACCCGGCGAAGGGGAGTGCCGGCACGAGCCAGAGCAGGTCCAGCACGGCCATCACCCTCGCAGCGTCGAGGCGGCATCGGCATCGAGCGTCCCGAAGCGATGGAAGAACTGGATGACGATCGCGAGGCCGACGGAGACTTCGGCGGCCGCCATCGCGAGCACGAAGAGGAACATCACCTGGCCGTCGGTCTGCATCCACCGCGCGCCGGCGAGCACGAAGGCGAGGCCGGCCGCGTTGAGCATCACCTCGATCGACATCAGCACGACGATGAGATTGCGACGCGCGAGGACGCCCAGCACGCCCAGGCCGAAGAGCACGCCGGCGACAATCAGCCCGTGGGTGAGCGGGACCTCAGTCATCGCGATGTGCCCCGGCCGCCTCGCCGCGGGGAATCACCCGGCGGCCGACGTGATAGGCGCCGACGGCGCCGGCCAGCATCAGCAGCGAGGCCAGCTCGATGGAAATCGCATAGCGGCCGAACAGGTCGATGCCCACCCGGTGCGCGTCGACCGTGGCGCCCGTCACCGCCTCGCCGGGACCGTGCCGGACGAGGACGTACACCAGCTGGGCGACGAGGACCCCCGTCAGGACCAGCGGCCCCGCCCACATCCGCCACGTCGTCCCGGATTGCTCCCCCGTGCCCGCCGGGCGGGGATTCAGGAGCATCACCGCGAACACGAACAGCACCATGATCGCCCCCGCGTAGACGATCACCTCGAGGGCAGCCACGAGCGGCGCGCCGACGAGGAAGAAGATCACGGCGACGGCCAGCAGGGAGACGATCAGATAGAGGAGGCCGTGCACGACGTTGGCGCGCGTGAGCGCGAGGGCCGTGGCGGCGATGGCGACGAGCGCGACGACGTGGAACGGCGTCATGGCAGGATCGTCCGGACGTCGCTCGGCGGGGCCTCGCGCTCCGCCTCGCCGGCGTCCTTGCCGCCGATCGCCAGCCCCGCGACGCGGTAGTAGTTGTAGCCGTGGTACTTCCCCTCCCCGTCGATCAGCAGGTGCTCCTTCTCGTAGACCATGTTCGTGCGGTCGTACTCGCTCATCTCGTAGTCCGGGGTGAGCTGGATGGCGTACGTCGGGCACGCCTCCTCGCACAGCCCGCAGAAGATGCAGCGCGAGAAGTTGATCCGGAAGAACTCGGGATAGCGGCGGCCGTGCTCGTCCTCGGTGGCCTGCAGCGCGATGCACGCAACCGGACAGGCCACGGCGCAGAGATAGCAGGCCACGCACCGCTCGCCGCCGTCAGGGTCGCGCGAGAGGACGATGCGGCCGCGGTAGCGCGGCGTGAGATAGGCCTTCTCCTCGGGGTACTGGATCGTCGCGCGCGGCGCGAACATCTGCCGGAAGACGAGCCACAGCCCCTTGATCGTGTTCAGCATCGCGACACCCGTCTCATCTCCGTGCGACGACAATCGCCCCGGTCACGGCGAGGTTCAGCAGGGCCAGCGGCAGCATCACGGTCCAGCCCCAGGCCATCAGCTGGTCGAAGCGCGGGCGCGGCAGCGTCGCGCGCAGCAGGATGAACCCGCACACCAGCACGAACGTCTTGAGCGCGAACCAGACGACCGGCGGCAGCCACGGTCCCAGCCACCCGCCGAAGAACAGCGTCACGACCATCGCCGAGATCAGCGTGACGCCCAGGTACTCGCCGATGAAGAACATGCCGAACTTCATCCCGGAGTACTCGGAGTGATAGCCGGCGACGATCTCCGTCTCCGCTTCCGGCAGGTCGAAGGGGAGCCGCCGCGTCTCGGCCAGGCCCGCGTTGGCGAAGATGACGAGCCCGAGCACCTGCGGCACGCAGAACCACAGGTCCCGCTGCGCCTCGACGATCGCCCGCAGGCTGAAGGAGCCCGCGAGCATGACGACGCCCATGAGCGAGAGCCCCATGAACACTTCGTAGGCGAGCATCTGGGCCGCCGCGCGCACGCCGCCGATGAGCGAGTACTTGTTGCCGGACGACCAGCCGGCGAGCACCACGCTGTAGACGGCGAGCGACGACATGCCCAGGAAGAACAGCAGGCCGATGTCCAGGTCGACGATCTGCACGCCCGGCGCGAACGGCACGACCGCGAACGCCATGAGGACCGCGACCATGACAACGGCCGGCGCGATCACGAAGACGGGCTTGTCGGCGAACGGCGGGATCCAGTCCTCCTTGGTGAGGAGCTTGATCGTGTCGGCCGCCGTCTGCAGGACGCCGAGCGGCCCGACACGGTTCGGCCCGTAGCGGTTCTGCCACGCGCCGAGCAGCCGGCGTTCGAGCCACACGAGCAGCGCCGCCACCGTCAGCAGGACGCCGAGGATGACGGCGATGAGCACGAGGGAGCGCAGCGGCTCGGTCATCGCGCCTCCGCCCGTGCGAGCCGCACCGGCCCCGGCAGCGGGACGGCCGGCATCGATGGAAGCCCGGCCGGCACGCCGGCGACGCCGGGCGGCAGCGACGGCAGCAA
>CAYUPN010000259.1:0-2467 GCA_964446605.1 uncultured Bifidobacteriaceae bacterium
CTTTCGGCTTCAACCCGGAAGGCGTGCGGATCGGGCAGCCGGCCTCGCGCCACCGCCGGGCCGCGAAGATCTGGGAGCAGCGCGAGTTCCGCAATCTCGACGACACCGTCGAGCTTGGCACCCGCAACATCAAGCTCGCGCTGCGCAAGCTGCGCCGCTTCGCGCGCGAGGGCGCGGCGGAGGAGCTCGACCTCGAGGACACCATCGACAGCACGGCCCGGAACGCGGGTGTGCTGGACGTGCGCATGGTGCCCGAGCGGCACAACGCCGTGAAGGTGCTGCTCTGCCTCGACATCGGCGGCTCCATGGAGGACCACGTGCAGATCTGCGAGGAGCTGTTTTCCGCCGCGCGCTCCGAGTTCAAGCACCTCGAGTACTTCTATTTCCACAATTTCATCTACGAGAGCCTGTGGAAGGACAACCGGCGGCGCCACGACGAGCGCATGAGCACGCGCGCGATCACGCACAAGTACGGGGCGGACTACAAGCTGGTCTTCGTCGGCGACGCGACGATGAGCCCGTACGAGATCGTCTACCCGGGCGGCAGCGTGGAGCACTGGAACGAAGAGCCGGGCGCCGTCTGGCTGAAGCGCCTGCTCGACACCTATCCGCGCGCCATCTGGCTCAACCCGGAGCCGGAAGAGCGCTGGCCGTACACGCCTTCCATCAAGCTCACGCGCGAGCTGATGGACGATCGCATGTATCCGCTGACGCTGGCGGGCCTCGAAGCGGGCATACGGCGCCTGCACTGATGCCGGAATGACGCTGCCCGCGCAAAAGCTCAAGACCGCGCTGGTGCTGCCGGGCGGGGGCGCCCGGGGCGCCTTCCAGGTCGGCGTCCTGAAAGCGATCGCGGAGCTCCTGCCCCCGCGTGCGCCGAATCCCTTCCCGGTCATCAGCGGTACCTCGGCCGGCGCGATCAATTCCGTCGTGCTGGCGAGCAAAGCGCGGCGTTTCTGCCTCGCCGTCGCCGAGATGGAGCGCGTGTGGGGCAACTTCGAATCCGGGCAGGTGTTCCGCACGGATGCGTGGACGATGCTGAAGAGCAGCCTGCACTGGATGACGGCGATCATCTCGGCGGGCCTGATCGCCGGCACGCCGCGTTCCCTGCTCGACAACGCGCCGCTGCGCGCGCTCCTGAGCCGCAACGTCCGGTTTCCCCGCATCGCGAAAGCGGTCGAGGACGGCTACCTGCACGCCGTCGCGGTCACGGCCGCGAGCTACGGCAGCGCGCGCTCGACGACGTTTTTCCAGGCGCAGCCCGGCGTGCGGACATGGTCGCGCATCCGTCGCGTCGGCATCCGCCAGACGCTGCATCTCGATCACCTCATGGCGAGCATCGCGGTCCCCATGATCTTTCCGCCGGTGCTGATCGGCAACGAGTACTTCGGCGACGGCGCGATGCGCCAGGCGACGCCGCTCAGCCCCGCGATCCATCTCGGCGCCGACCGCATCCTCGTGATCGGCGTGCGCAACGAGATGGCGGACGTCGTCGATCCGGAGTTGTCCCGCCGGTTTCCGACCTTCGGGCAGATCGCGGGCTACATGCTCGATACGCTGTTCATGGACGGCCTGTATGCGGACATCGAACGCATGACCCGCATCAACCAGCTCATCGATGCCGTGCGGCCGGAGGATCGGAAGGGCATCGTCGCGCGCCTGAAGCCGATCGATACCATGCTCGTCGTCCCGAGCGAGGACCTGCGCGAGATCGCCTACGAGTACCGCCAGCGGATGCCTTTGTCCGTGCGCATGCTGCTCAGGGGGATCGCCGGGGAGAACCGGAATGCGAACCGGCTGCTGAGCTTCCTCCTGTTCGAGCAGGAATACACCCGCGAGCTCATCGAGCTCGGCTACCGGGACGCGATGCGTATCAAGGAGCAGCTGCGCGCTTTCGTCAGCGGTGCGGACGTGCCGCGGCTGTTCGCGCCTTCGTGGATCCACCACGATTTGAGCACCTTCGACGGCGAGGATGCCGGCGGCGCGACGCCGCGGCGCGCGCAGGCGGAGCCCGCCGCGCACTGAGGCACGCCCCGCCGCTGGGCGGTGTGATACAGGAGCCCGCCATGCGGGCGACCCAACCATTTGGTCGCCCGCATGGCGGGCTCCTACAGGAGGAAGGCGGTTCCGAGCGCGAGGAAGACGAGATAGCCGACGACGTCGGTCACCGTCGTCACCATCACGCCGCCGGCAATCGCGGGGTCGATCCGCATGCGCTTCAGCGTCAAGGGAATCAGGAATCCCGCAGCGGCCGCGACGAACAGGTTGATCATCATCGCGCCGCCGATCACCGCGCCGACGTGCCAGTCCTCGAACCAGGCGTACGTGAACAGCCCGACGACCGACGCCCAGGCCAGCCCGTTCAGGATGCCGACGAGCAGCTCCTTGTTCAGGATGCGGCGCGAGTTCGTACGGTCGATCTGGCCGAGCGCGATGGCCCGGGTAATGATCGTCAGGGACTGGTTGC
>CAYUPN010000260.1:0-2417 GCA_964446605.1 uncultured Bifidobacteriaceae bacterium
CATCAACAACGGCTACCTCGGCATGGTGCGGCAGTGGCAGGAGTTCTTCTACGAGAAGCGCTACGCCGCGACGCCGCTGGTGAACCCGAACTTCACGAAGCTCACGGAAGCGTTCGGCCTGACCGGCATCACCGTCAGTCGCCGGGCCGAGGTCGTGCCGGCGGTACGCGCCGCGCGCACGCACCGCGGCGGGGTCGTCGTGGACTTCCAGGTCGAGCAGGAGGATTCGGTGTACCCGATGGTGCCGGCCGGCGCGGACCTGCACGCGATGATCCGGCGCCCGAGCCCGATCGTCGAGACGGCGTCGGATGCCTAGTGAAAGGTGAAGGGGTCAGGGGTCAGGGGTCAGGGGCCAGTAGGGCGTTCGGAACCGAAACGCTCGGCACCCCTGGCTCTGGCCCCTGGCCCCTGGCCCCTGACCTCTGGCCCCTGGCTCCGGCCCCTGGCCCCTGGCCCCTGGCCCCTGGCCCCTGGCCCCTACTGAGATACAGATCATGCTTCACACTCTCGTTGTCTACGTCGAGGACAAGCCCGGCGTGCTGAACCGGGTGGCGTCGCTCTTCCGGCGCCGCGCCTTCAACATCGATTCGCTCACGGTGGGCCACACCGAGACGCCCGGCGTCTCGCGCATGACGATCGTCGTCGACGCCGATGCGGCCGGCGCCCGCCGCATCGAGGCCAACATCTACAAGCTCGTCGACGTGCTGCGCGTGGACGACATCACCGAGCAGCCGTCGGTGGCGCGCGAGCTGGCGATGATCAAGGTCGGCGCGAGCCCCGAAACCCGCGCGCAGCTCGTCCAGCTCGCCGCGGTCTTCCGGGCCCGCGTGGTCGACGTGTCGCCGGAGTCGGTGATCCTCGAAATCACCGGCAGCGGCGGCAAGATCGACCGGCTGCTCGACGTGCTGCGCCCCTACGGCGTGCTCGAGACCGTGCGCACCGGCCGCGTGGCCATGGCGCGCGGCCCGCGGCAGGAGCAGAAGCTCGAACAGCAGTTCGCCGGCGACGAGGTCCCCGAGGAGCAGCAGGGCGTCTCGTACTCGGTGTAGGCTGTAGCCGGCGGCTGGCGGCAGGCGGCTGGCAGCAACCGTCGGTCCAGTCGGCGTGCGTTCCGTGCTGCCAGCCGGCAGCTGCCCGCCGCCAGCTACATAGATCAACCCTTCAACCCCACAGCAAATGGCCACCATTTACTACGACAACGACGCCGATCTCTCTCTCATCCAATCGAAGAACGTCGCCATCATCGGATATGGCTCCCAGGGCCACGCCCACGCGCTGAACCTGAAGGACAGCGGCGTGAACGTCGTCGTCGGCCTGGCCGAGACCAGCCGGTCGCGCGAGAAGGCACGCGCCGCCGGGCTCGACGTCCGGTCGGTCGCCGACGCCGCGAAGTGGGCCGACGTGATCATGGTCCTCGTTCCCGACACCGCCGCGCCGAAGATCTACCGCGAGGCGATCGAGCCGAACCTCGGCCCCGGGAAGACGCTGATGTTCGCGCACGGCTTCAACATCCGCTATGGAACCATCGCGGTGCCGGCGAACGTCGACGTCTCGATGATTGCGCCGAAGGCGCCCGGCCACCGCGTCCGGGAGCTGTTCGTCGAAGGGGGCGGCACGCCGGCCCTCGTCGCGGTCGAGCAGGACGCCAGCGGCCAGGCGCTGCAGCAGGCGCTCGCCTACGCGAAGGGCATCGGGACGACGCGCGCCGGCGTGCTCGTCACGACGTTCAAGGAAGAGACCGAGACCGATCTGTTCGGCGAGCAGGCGGTGCTCTGCGGCGGCGTCAGCGCGCTGGTGAAGGCCGGCTTCGAGACGCTCGTCCAGGCGGGCTATCAGCCGGAGGTCGCCTACTTCGAGTGCCTCCACGAGCTGAAGCTGATCGTCGACCTGATGTACCGCGGCGGGCTCAACTACATGCGCTACTCGGTGAGCGACACGGCCGAGTACGGCGACTACACCGCCGGCCCGCGCGTCATCGGCGAGGCCGCGCGCGCGGAGATGCAGAAGCTCCTGGCGGAGGTCCAGGACGGCACGTTCGCGAAGCGCTGGGTGAAGGAGAACGAGGACGGCCGTCCGTGGTTCTCGAAGGTGCGCGCCGACGAGCAGACGCAGCAGCTCGAGGACGTCGGCGCCCGGCTCCGCGCGCTGATGCCCTTCATCAACCCGATCACCGTCACGCCGGACGGGCAGGGGGCTTGATCAGGTCGGATCGGGTCGGATCAGGTCGGATCAGGTCTGATCGGGTCCGATCAGGTCGGATCAGGTCCCGCCGCGTCGGGGTGTGGCCTGACCCGACGCGGCGGATCAGGTCCGATCGGGTCGCGTACCGGCTCACCCCTGACGGGCGTGCCTGCTGACCGCTGCGCCGTTCGCTGTCACGCTGCGATCGTGCAGGCGGGCCTGAAGGCCCGCCGCCA
>CAYUPN010000261.1:0-2401 GCA_964446605.1 uncultured Bifidobacteriaceae bacterium
CGCGTTCCTGACCGGCTGGCCCTCGATCATCGCGGTCATCCTCAACTACGTGAAGCGCGGCGACGTCCGCGGCACGTGGCTGGAGTCGCACTTCCGGTGGCAGATCCGGACGTTCTGGTACGGCCTGCTCTGGGTCGGCCTCTGCGTGCTGTTCATCGTCTTCACGCTCGGCATCGGCCTTCTCATCGCGTGGCTGCCGCTTCTGATCGTGAGCCTCTGGTTCATCTACCGGATCGTCCGCGGCTGGCTGGCGCTGAAGGACGGACGGCCGATGTACGCGTAAGCCGGCTGCCGCACGTCAGCGCGGAGCCTCGCGAGATCCTGTGGGACGGAGCTTCGGCTCCGCCTCACAGGGTGCGCATTTCCAGCCCTCCCGCAGCATCAGCGTCGAAGGCCGCTGCGGGCGCGTATCACCGTCCCTGTGCGGCGATGTTCCGCGCGAGCCGCGGCGTCGCGGCGCTGCTCGCCTCCGCCCCCCGGAACCGGGGTACGAGCGGCTGCGTAGCTAGTGAGGACGGCCGGTTGACGAACCGGCAGGAGGCAGGAAGCACGCGATGGTGGCAGCACTCGTCCGGGACATGCGGTTCGGTGTACGGCAGCTCGTCCGTCAGCCGGGGTTCGCGGCTGTGGCGATCCTCTCGCTGGCGTTGGGTATCGGCCTCAACACCACGCTGTTCTCGGTCGTGAACGCGGTGCTGCTGCGCGGGGGCCCCGTGGACACCGAGGGGCTCGTCGAGGTCTACTCGGGCCCCTCGGCCGACTTCCCGCATCTGACGGTCTCGTATCCCGACTACCTCGACATGCGCCGGGACGCGCCGGCGCTGCGCGGCCTGGCCGCTCACGGGTTCGTTCGCGGCATCCTCTCGGCCGGCGAGCGGCCCTCCCTCGTGACGGGCGAAGCCGTCACGGCAAACTACTTCGACGTCCTCGGCATTCCCATCGCGCACGGGCGCGGGTTTGCCGAAGCGGAAGCGTCGACGGAGGGCAGCGACGCCGTCGTCGTGCTGAGCCATGAGCTCTGGCACGAACGATTCGGCGGGCGGCCGGTGCTCGGCACGCCGATCACGCTTTCGAACCGCCCGTACACCGTGATCGGCGTCGTGCCTGCCGGCTTTGCCGGCGCTATCCCGGGGCTTGCCACCGACTTCTGGGTGCCGGTGACGATGGTCGAGAGCCTCGTGTTCTCGGGCGTGCAATGGGCGGCCGAGGACGAGAGCGCCTCCGGCACACGCCTCGAGCGCCGCGGCAGACGCTGGCTGTTCGTCAAGGGCCGCCTCGCCGAGGGGGCCACGGTCGAGGAGGCGCGCGCACAGATCCGGACGATCGCCGCGCGGCTCGCGTCCGGGCACCCGGTCACGAACAAGGACATGCAGGTCGCGGTGCTGCCGGGGTCTGGCATCCGCTTCCACCCGATGCTCGACGGCTACGTCAAGGCGGCGAGCGCTGGCCTGTTCGTCGCGGTGGGATTCGTGCTGCTGATCGCGTGCGCGAACGTCGCGAACCTGATGCTGGCGCGCGGCGCCGCGCGACGCAAGGAGCTGGCGATCCGCGCCGCGATCGGCGCGGGACGCGGCACGCTGGTCCGTCAGTTGCTGGCCGAGGGCATCGTGCTGGCCGGCGCCGGCGGTGCGCTCGGACTGCTGATCGCCTGGTGGGCCGGGCGCGCCATGAGCGGCATGGGCAGCGACATCCTGCCGGTGCCGGTGCGGTTCGACTTCACGATCGACGCCGCGGTCTTCGGCTTCGCGCTGGCGGTGTCGCTGGCCACGGCGCTCCTGTTCGCGCTGCTTCCGGCGCTGAGTGCGTCGACGCCGGATCTCGTGCCCGCACTGCGAGGGGTCGCCAACGGCGACAGCCGGTCGCGCTTCGGTCCACGCAACCTGCTCGTGGTCGGTCAGCTGGCCCTGTCGCTCGTGCTGCTGTCCTGCGGCGCGCTGCTGGCGCGCGGTCTGTTCGTCGCGCAGCGTGCCGATCTGGGCTTCGATCCCGGGAAGGTCGCGCGGCTTGCGTTCAACCTGCAGATGAACGGCTACGACGTCGCGCGGGCGGCCGCCTTCCGCGACCGTGCGCTGGACGCGCTGCGCGCACTGCCAGGCGTCGAGGCCGTCTCGTCGGCGTCCCGCCTGCCCTTCTCGCCCGACATCAGCATGTCGGGCGTTTACGTGCCGGGGCTGCACGCCGGCCCGGACGACGAGACGCTGGTGGATGTCGTGAGCGCGGGGCCCGGATACTTCGAGGCGGTCGGCGTGCCGATCGTCAGCGGCCGCGGCTTCACCGTCGACGACAGCGAGGGGCAGCGCCGGGTCGCCGTCATCAACGAGACGATGGCGCGCACACTCTGGCCCGGAGGCAATGCTCTCGGCAGCCGCTTCCACACCGATGGGCCATCGTCTCCGCCTTA
>CAYUPN010000262.1:0-2363 GCA_964446605.1 uncultured Bifidobacteriaceae bacterium
CGCGCCGACGTCATCGCATCGAACGAGTCGGCCACGCGGACGATGCGTGCGTGGAGCGGAATCGCATCGCCGACCATGCCGTGGGGATACCCGCGGCCGTCGGGCTGTTCGTGGTGCAGCTCGACGATCGGCAGGTGCGCGCTCAGCACCGGCACCTGCCGCAGGATGTGCGCGCCGACGGTCGGATGCGACTTGATGATCTCGAACTCCTCGCGCGTCAGCGGACCCGACTTCGCCAGCACCTTGTCGCGGATGCCGATCTTGCCGATGTCGTGCAGCAGCGCGCCGAGCCGCAGGATTTCGAGCTCCTCCGGCGGCAGGCCGAGCCGCTCGCCGATGGCGACGGAGATGGCGCTCACCCGCTCCGAATGCCCTGCCGTGTACGGGTCGCGCGCGTCCAGCGCCGCCGCGAGCGCCTTGATGACACCCAGGTAGGCGAGCTCGTTCTGCGCCTCGGCCGCCTGCAGCGAGCCCATGAGCCCGTTGAACGTGTCGATCAGCGCGTCGACCTCGGTGCTCGATCCGGTCCGCGGCAGCGTGCGATCGAACGCGCGCGCCGCCGCCATCTCCTGGAGCTCCGCGGAGAGCCGGTTGATCGGGCGCGCCAGGCTGCGCGCCAGCCAGAGACTCACGCAGGCGCTGAGCGCGAGCGCGCCGATGGCGATGAGGGCCAGCGCTTCCAGCGCTTCCCGGTGCTCCGCCGCGGCGACGTCGCTGATCGAGGTCGCCGCGACGAAATCGGCGTTGCCGACCCTGAACAGCCGGCGGACGGCGTAGTCCCCGTGACCGATGCGGACCACCCCGTGCTCCGGCAGCTCCCCGGCCACCTCCGCCACCGCATCCCGCGCCTCCCCCTCCAGCGTCGTCGTCAGCACGCGGCCGTCGAGGAGCACGACGATGTCGGCGCGGGACAGATCTTTCAGCTCGCGCGCGTAGGCGGGATCGAGCGCCGTGGCGACCAGCAGCGCGCCGATGCGCGTCTCGCCGAAGAGCAGCGGCACGCTGACGACGCGGTACGGACCGGGGCCGCGCTCGGTCACCTCGTCGACAGGCTCGAACGCGCTGTCGAGCGCGAGCGTCGAGCCCGGATGCCACGCGGCGCGATGACGGCCTGCGCTCGCAATCACGCGCCCGGCCGCATCGGCGATGACCAGCGCGTCGGCGGCGACGCGCGTGGACAGCTTGTCGATCTCGCGCTGGATCGTCGCGCGCAGGTCGGCCAGCGCGGCGCCCGATGCGAAGCGCAGCTCCGCCTGATACGTGTCGAGCGCCGCCTTCAACGTCGGGCTCTCGGCCAGCGTCGTCGCCTGCGCGACGAGCTCCGCCTGCCGCCGCCGCTCGACCGTCGCGAACGCGCGCTGCCCCGCCTCGAGACTGTCCGCGACGCTGCGCGTGACGCGGGCGCGGGTGTCGGCGACCACCGTGACGAACACGGCGCCCAGGACGAGGACGAGGGCGCCGAACGTCGCGAGGAGCGTCCGGACGACGAGCCGGCGTGAGCGAGTCCTCCCTTCGCCCGGTCCGCTCGAATTCGCGGCGCCGGCGAGGCCCTGGCGGAGTCGGCTCAGGGGGAGCGTCACATTCACGACTCCACGACCGGCAGCACGAACTCGACGCTGACCTCGCCGCCGGCGGGCACGTCGATGCCGGTGCGGGCCTCGCCGATGCGCTCGTGCCAGGCGGTGACCGTGCGCGATCCGGCCGGCACCCCCTCGATGACGAACGTGCCGTCGTCCTCCGGTTTCGTGAACCAGGGGTGATCGAGCACCAGGATCACGGCGCTCATCTCGGAGTGCAGGTGGCAGAAGACCTTGACCAGGCCGGGCCGCGTGAAGGTGCGCACGCGCGACTCGCCGCGCGGGTAGCGTCCGAGGTCGAACTGCGCGGCGCGCGAGAGCGAGAAGACGTTGTGGAAGTACGGGTCGGCGTTGGGGAACACCACCGACGCGCCGCGCGCGATCGGCAGTACGTGCGGGACGAACAGCTCGTTCTGCTGCCGCATCTCGTGCTGGCGCGGCGGCACCTTCGTCTGCGGCACGTCGTCCAGGTAGATCACGACGTTGCGGATCTCGCGGTCGGGCGTGCCCGGAGCGGAAAGCGTGCGCGAGGCGTACGCGATCGCGAGCGGACGGCTCGACTTCACCTCGGCCAGCCGGACGCGTCCGACGATGCGTCCCGTCGCATCCTGGGCCGCGGGGCTGGCGGCGACGGCGCCCACCAGCGCGACGACCGCGCAGACGCGCAGCGAAACCGGGCAGAATCGTGCAAACTTAGCTGGCACTGTGACTTACGGCCTCAGTGCCAGTACATCGGCAACGACGAGAGAAGGGATTAGGTCGGATCGGGTCGGATCGGGTCGGATC
>CAYUPN010000263.1:0-2318 GCA_964446605.1 uncultured Bifidobacteriaceae bacterium
TCCTCCGTGACCAGGGCCTGAGGGCTCTCTCCCTCAACGATACTGCGTCCGGGCATTCCGCCCAAACGCTTTGTCAGCGTTTCCCGCCGTTCCGGACGGCCGACGCCAGCTCGGCGTCCGTCCACGGCCGCGCGCGCTCAGCCGTTGATGTGCGCACCGCACGGACGAGCGCGGGGTCCACCGGCGTGCCCGTCTGTCCCCACTCGCGCCGGATGTACGTCAGCACCGCCGCGATCTGCGGGTCCGACAGCGTGCCGCCCACCGGCGGCATGAGCCCGTACGCGCCTTCCTTCCCGTGCAGCAGCACCCGAATCGCGATCTCCGGCGCGCCGAGCGCGAACCGCGAGCCGGCCACCGGCGGCGCGATCGGATCGAGCCCCCGGCCGTCGGGCTGGTGACAGGCCGCGCAGAGATTGCGATAGATCCCGCGGCCCTCGTCGAAGCGGCGCCGCTCGTCCGCCGTCAGCGGCGCGGCCGCTTCCACACCGGGCTTCCCCGGCCAGATGACCCGTTCCAGCACACGCGTTGCGCGCGATCGCAGGTCCGGATCGTCGATCGCCGCCAGCCCGCCCGGCTCGCGCGTGAGGCTCAGCCCGGCGCCGCGCGCGCCCGGCGGCGGCGCGACGGTCCCTGGACGCGGATACGCGTACGCGCCACCCGGACCAAGGCGTCCGCCCGGACAGGTCGGGCACGGGCCCGGCCCGGCAGCGGCTCTGCGCGGTGGTGTTCCGGGCATGGTAACTCCAAGCAGCGCGATCTCGCATCCCTGGAGCAGCGCCGCGCGCTGCCAGCGGGGACGCGACGCCCCGGCGATGCGGGCGAACAGCGTCTGCACGCTCTCCTCTTCTCCGCCGCGCACCACCGTCGCCGCCAGCATGGCGAGCGCGCTCAGCCGCGCCGGCGTCTCCTCGTCACCGCGCGCGAGGAGCCGATCGATCGTCGCGAGCTCCTGGTTCCGCAGACCGCTCAGCACGGCGTCGACGGCGATCGGATCGTCGCCGAGCGCCTCGAGGACACGAACCGCCGCGTCGACGCGAGCACCGGGAGGAAGCACGCCAGTCGTGGCGGCCACCTGCCACCGGACCTCCGCGGCAGCATCGTCGAGACGTGCCAGCGCCTCCGCCGCCAGCGGGTGCGCGGCGTCGCCGATCCAGCGTTCCGCCAGCCGCACCGCCGACGCCCGCACGTGCGATGAGCGATCGTGCAGCGCGCGGCCGACATGTTCCGGCTCGATCGCGTCGAGCCCGTCGAGCGTCCAGAGCGCATGCAGCCGCGTCCGCCAGTCCGGCGCGTCCGCGGCGAGCGCCGACAGCGTCGGTGCCACCGATCGGTCGCCGCGCTCGACGAGCATCCGCTGCGCGGTGTCGCGCCACCATCCGCTCGGGTGCGTGAGGGCCGCGACGAGCCGGCCCGCATCCGGCCGGCCCTCCCAGCGCGTCGTATCGCGCGCGGTGGACTCGTGGACGATGCGGTAGATCCGCCCCAGCCCTGTCGGCTCCACCAGCTTGCGCGAGAGGATCTGGTCGCGCAGATACTCCGTCATCGACAGCCGGTGCTCGAGCACGCCGCGATACATGTCGACGAGGTAGAGCGTGCCATCCGGCGCGTTGGCCAGGTGCACCGGGCGGAAGCGCTCGTCGGTCGACGCCAGGAACTCGCCGCGGCTGTATGCCCGGTGTGCGCGTAGCCCGCCTTCCTCCTCCTCGATCTTTAGACGCGCGACGAGGTGCGCGGCCGGCTCCGCGACGAAGACGTCGCCGTACAGCTCGCGCGGCAGGCGGTCGCCGCGGTAGACGAGCGGCGAGCAGACGGCCGTGAAGCGCGCCAGCGACCCGTCGGGGCGGAGAATCCCGGCCTGATAGGCCCGGTTCGTGGCCGGCGTGGGCCGGATCGGCCAGGCGGTGTTCAGCTCCGGGTCGAGGTCGGCCAGCCGCTCGTAGCTCCCGCGGGTCCGCAGCAGGTTCGGGTTCCGCGCGTAGTAGAAGGTCGGCACCAGATCGACGTGCAGCGCCGATTCGTTGGTGTTCCGATAAATCCGCCCGGCATCGTCCTGCGTGACGCTCCACTGGCCGCGGCGGAGCGTGCGGCGCCCCTGGAAGGTCCCGTCCTTCAGCCGCAGCTCGAGGTCGACCTGGCCGGCCATGCGCATCCAGTTGTCGAGCGACCAGAAGAAGCTGTTCGCGTTGTTCTGCGGGTCGATCTCGCGCCGGCCGTACTGGTTCGTGACCGCCTCGCGCGTGTCGGCGCGGAGGTCGCCGTCGGCGTCGCGCATCAGCCAGGCGTGCGGCGGCTCGCCGACGAGGACGCCATGCTCGAGC
>CAYUPN010000264.1:0-2317 GCA_964446605.1 uncultured Bifidobacteriaceae bacterium
ACCTGATCCGACCTGATCCGACCTGATCCGACCCGATCCGACCCGATCCGACCTGACCTGCTTACAATGTCCCCCTTGCCATGGTGAAACGTTCCTGATGGCGGCCCGCGTCTCCGGCGCCCGGCTCCCGCTCACCCTCGCTGCCCTCGGCGTCGTCTTCGGCGACATCGGCACCAGCCCGCTCTACGCGCTGCGCGAGTGTTTCCACGGCCCCCACGGCGTGCCGCCGACGCACGACAACGTGCTCGGCGTGCTGTCGCTCATCTTCTGGGCGTTGACGCTGCTCATCACCGGCAAGTACGTCACGTACGTCATGCGCCTAGACAACCACGGGGAAGGGGGCGTCATGGCGCTGATGGCGCAGGTGCCGCCGACCTACAAGGGGCCGCAGCGCCGCGGGCTGCTGATGGCGCTCGGGCTGTTCGGCGCGGCGCTGCTCTACGGCGACGGCATCATCACACCCGCCATCACCGTGCTCGCCGCGGTGGAGGGGCTGGGGACGGCCACGCCGGCGCTGTCGTCTTTCGTCGTGCCCGTCGCCGTCGTGATCCTCTTCTGCCTGTTCGTCGTCCAGAGCCGCGGGACCGGCACCATCGGCACGATCTTCGGGCCGGTGATGCTGATCTGGTTCGTGACCATCGCGCTGCTCGGCCTGCGCTGGATCGCGCTCGAGTCCCACATCTTCGCCGCGCTCAATCCGGCCTGGGCGTTCCGCTTCTTCGCCGCCAACGGCTTCCACGGCTTCGTCGTCCTCGGCTCGGTGTTCCTGGTCGTCACCGGCGGCGAGGCGCTCTTCGCGGACATCGGCCATTTCGGCGCCGGGCCGATTCGCGTGGCCTGGTCCAGCGTCGCGTTCCCGGCGCTGCTGCTGAACTACTTCGGGCAGGGGGCGCTGCTGCTGCAGCACCCGTCCGCGGCGGCGCAGCCGTTCTACCGCCTGGTGCCGGCGTCGCTGGTGATGCCGATGGTGCTGCTGGCGACGGTGGCCGCCGTCATCGCGTCGCAGGCGCTCATCTCGGCCATCTTCTCCATCACGCGCCAGGCGGTGCAGCTCGGCTACAGCCCGCGCCTGGAGATCCGCCACACCTCCTCGGAGACCATCGGCCAGATCTACGTGCCGCAGGTGAACTGGATGCTGATGACGGGCGCCATCGTCCTGGCGATCAGCTTCGGCTCGTCGAGCGCGCTGGCCGCCGCCTACGGCATCGCCATCTCCATGACGACGGCGATCACGACCGTGCTGGCGTATGTGGTCACGCGGCAGGTGCTGGGGTGGAGCCGGCTGGCGGCCGGGAGCGCCTCGCTGGCGTTCATCGTCATCGACCTGACGTTCCTCGGCTCGAACGCGCTGAAGGTGCCCGACGGCGGGTGGGTGCCCATCGTGATCGCCGCGGCCGGCTTCGCGCTGATGTCCACCTGGAAGCGCGGACGCGAGATCCTCGGCAGCCGTCTGCGGGATCGCGCGTTCCCGCTCGAGGAGCTGATGAAGGACCTGCGGCGCACACCGCCCGACCGGGTCACCGGCACCGCCATCTTCATGACCGGCAGCGGCGCCGGCGCGCCGCCGACGCTGCTGCACAACCTGCAGCACAACAAGGTGCTGCACGCGAGCAACGTGCTGCTGACCGTCATCACGGAGGAAGTGCCGATGGTGCCGCCCGACCGCCGCGTCGCCGTCGAGACGCTGGGCGCCGGCTTCTTCCGCGTGACGCTGCGGTACGGCTTCATGGAGACCCCCGACGTGCCCGCGGCGCTGACACTGGCCCGCGCGCAGGGCCTGCCGATCGACAAGGACGACATCACGTACTTCCTGGGACGCGAGACGCTGCTGTCGACGAAGGCGCCGGGCATGGCTCGCTGGCGCGAGCGGCTGTTCGCGGTCATGTCGCGCAACGCCATGCGCGCGACCGCGTTCTTCAACATCCCGCCGGAACGGGTTGTTGAACTTGGGATGCAGGTGGAACTCTGAGGGGGTCTCATCAGGTCGGATCGGGTCAGATCAGGTCCCGCCCGCGCCTGCGACGAGTGCGCGGGCGGGTCCCGCCGAAGCCGGCCGGACTTCGCAGCAGGCCGGCGAAGGCGGACGGATCAGGTCGGATCGGGTCGGATCAGGTCGGATCGGGTCTGATCAGGTCTGATCAGGTCGGATCAGGTCCGCGCGGCCGCTCGCTGGTGTCTGCTCGCGGCCGCGCGATCGGGTCAGATCAGGTCCCGCCGCGTCGCGTGTAGCCTGACCGACGCGGCGGATCGGGTCCGCGCGGCCGCTCGCTGATTCTTGCTCGCGGGTGCGCGATCAGGTCGCACTCGGGCGAGCGGG
>CAYUPN010000265.1:0-2289 GCA_964446605.1 uncultured Bifidobacteriaceae bacterium
TCCCTCAACGATACTGCGTCCGGGCAATCCGCCCAAACGCTTTGTCAGCGTCGCCGGCCGTCCGCATCCGCCGGAGCCAGCTCGGCTTCCGTCCACGGCCGCGTCCGGCCGGCCGTGGCCGCGCGCACCGCGCCGACGAGCGCCGCATCGACCGGCGTCCCCGTCTGTCCCCACTCCCGACGGATATACGTCAGCACCGCCGCGATTCGTGTATCCGACAGCGTGCCGCCGACCGGGGGCATGAGCCCGTACGCGCCCTCCTTGCCGTGCAGCAGCACGCGAACCGCGATCTCCGGCGCGCCGAGCGCGAACCGCGACCCGGCGACCGGCGGCGCGATCGGATCGAGGCCGCGGCCGTCGGGCTGGTGACAGGCCACGCAGAGATTGCGATAGATCTCGCGCCCCTCGTCGAAGCGGCGCCGCTCGTCGGCCGTCAGCGGCGCGACCGCCTGCACGCCGGGCTTCCCCGGCCAGACGATCCGCTCGAGCACCTGCGCCGCCCGCGATCGCAGGTCCGCATCGTCTGTCGCGGCCAGCCCGCGCGGCTCACGCGTGAGGCTCAGCCCGGCGCCGCGCGCGCCCGGTGGCGGCCGGGTCGCCTCGGGTCGGGGATACGCATACGCGCCGCCAGGACCCAGGCGCCCACCCGGACAGGTCGGGCACGGACCCTGTGCGAAGGCGGCTCTGCGCGGCGGTGTACCGGGCATGGTACCCCCAAGCAGCGCGATCTCGCATCCCTGAAGCAGCGCGGCGCGCTGCCAGCGGGGACGCGACGCCTCGGCGATGCGGGCGAACAGCGTCTGCACGCTCTCCTCTTCCCCGCCGCGGACGACCGTCGCCGCGAGCATGGCGAGCGCGCTCAGCCGCGCCGGCGTCTCGTCCTCACCGCGCGCGAGGAGCCGCTCGATAGCGGCGAGCTCCTGGTTGCGGAGGCCGCTCAGCACGGCGTCGACGGCGATCGGATCCTCGCCGAGCGCCTCGAGGACGCGAACCGACGCGTCGATGCGGCTCTCGAGAGGAAGCACGCCGGCCGTCGCGGCCACCTGCCAGCGGACCTGCGCGGCGGGATCGTCGAGACGCGCCAGCACCTCCGCCGCGAGCGGGTGCGCGGAGCCGCCGATCCAGCGCTCGGCCAGCCGCACGGCCGAGGCCCGCACGTGAGGCGAGGGATCGCTCAGGGCGCGGCCGACGTGTCCCGGCTCGATCGCGTCGAGGCCGTCGAGCGTCCAGAGCGCGTGCAGCCGGGTCCGCCAGTCCGGCGAGTCCACGGCGAGCGCCGACAGCTTCGGCGCCACTGATTGGTCGCCCCGCTCTACGAGAATCCGCTGCGCGGTGTCGCGCCACCATCCGTTTGGATGCGCGAGCGTCTCGACGAGCCGCGCAGACGGCGGCCGCTCATCCCATCGCGCCGTGTCGCGCGTCGTGGTCTCGTGGACGATGCGGTAGATGCGGCCGAGCCCCGTCGGCTGGACCAGTCTGCGCGCGACGATCTGGTCGCGCAGGTACTCCGTCATCGACAGCCGGTGCTCGAGCACGCCGCGATACATGTCGACGAGGTAGAGCGTGCCGTCGGGAGCGTTGGCGAGGTGCACCGGCCGGAAGCGCTCGTCGGTCGACGCCAGGAACTCGCCGCGCGCGTAGGCGCGGCGAGCCCGCAGGCCGCGGGCGTCCTCCTCGAGGACCAGACGGCTGACGAGATTCGCGGCCGGCTCCGCGACGAAGACGTTCCCGTACCGGTCGCGCGGCAGGCGGTCGCCGCGGTAGACCAGCGGCGAGCAGACGGCGGTGAACCGCGCGAGCGACCCGTCGGGGCGCAGGACGCCGGCCTGATACGCCCGGTTCGTCGCCGGCGTCGGGCGGATGGGCCAGACGACGTTCAGCTCCGGGTCGAGGTCGGCGAGCCGCTCGTAGCTCCCGCGGGTCCGCAGCAGGTTCGGGTTCCGCGCGTAGTAGAAGGTCGGCACCAGATCGACATGCAGCGCCGATTCGTTGGTGTTCCGATAAATCCGCCCGGCATCGTCTTGCGTCACGCTCCACTGGCCGCGGCGCAGCGTGCGGCGCCCCTGGAAGGCGCCGTCCTTCAGCCGCAGCTCGAGATCGACCTGGCCGGCCATGCGCATCCAGTTGTCGAGCGACCAGAAGAAGGCGTTCGCGTTGTTCTGCGGGTCGATCTCGCGCCGGCCGTACTGGTTCGTCACCGCCTCGCGCGTGTCGGCGCGCAGGTCGCCGTCGGTGTCGCGCATCAGCCAGGCGTGCGGCGGCTCGCCGACGAGGACGCCATGCTCGAGC
>CAYUPN010000266.1:0-2240 GCA_964446605.1 uncultured Bifidobacteriaceae bacterium
GGGAGCTGCGACAGTACCGATCGTGCGGCGTCGCGCGCGCCGCGATGGCCGGTCGACACCAGTCGGGCACCGGTTCCCGCGTCGTTGCCGAGCAGCGCGGGCAGCGCGTCGGCGGCGAGCGCGCCCAGCAGAAACGCAAACCGTTCGGCCGGCGTCGCGCCGCGCGTCTGATCGAGCAGCCGGATGCCGAAGAGCGTGCGCCCCACGCCGTGCCGGGCGACCGCGTCGGCGCCGGTCGCGCACCACGCCGGGTCGGCGACGTCCGGCGGTGTTCCGTCGAGGCTGGCCGCCAGCACCGTGTGGCGGCGGACGACGTCGAGCAGTTCGCCGGTGAGCGCGGTGCGGCTCCAGCCAATCCGGCCCTGCGCGTCGATGCCGATCGCCTTCCAGTGCGAGCCGAACGTGAACAGCACGTCGCCGGGGCCGAGCGTGCCCGCTTCCAGCAGGCCGATCGCGAGGGTCTCCTCGCCGCGCATGACGTCGGAGGCCAATGCCGAGTCCGCACGGGCGCCCGGCGTGGCCGCGTCGCCGCCGCTGTGCGTGCGCACGCCCGGAATCAGGACGATGGGCCTGTCGGCAATGGCCCGCACGCTCACGCGCTGACAGCCGGCCGCGAGCGAGGCGAGCGTCGCGGGCGCGTGCACGTGCCCGGCGTTCGCGATGCCGAGCGGCGACGTCGCCATGCCGGCCGCGACGATCGGGAGGTCGTCGCCGGGGCCGGCGTCGGCGATCGCGTCGCGCAGCGCCGCATGCAGCCGCGCCGGCGATCCCTCCGCCGCGGTGTCGCGCACGCCGACGGCGCGGTCGACGCGCCGCACCGGCTCGCCGTGCTCGACGCGCCAGACGCGCGTGTTGGTGGTGCCCGTGTCGATGAGGATGAGCGACGACATCCTCAGCATTCTTGCGCAGATCGATTGCGGATTGCGGACTGCGCGTCCATCCCCTGAGTCCGCACGGGCACTCGCATGTCAAACAGGGCGGCTGGGGCCCGGTGTCACTTGCGCTGTGGACCTGCTTCATCGGACATTCGCGTCACGAATTGACGAGCTGGAGGCGAACGCGTGATGCGCACTCAGATGCTGATGGTGTTCGTGTGTGCAGCCGTAGCGGCGAGTCCCGTAGCGGCCGATGATGCTGCGCAGGAGTACCGGCTGCTGGCGACGAACAAGACGTCGACGATGCAGAAGGAGATGAACGAAGCCGCAGACGCCGGATTTCGATTCGCCGCCGTGATGGGGGGCGAGACGGCAATCGGCGGTAACGAGGTCGTGGCCATCATGCAGCGGCAGCAGGGTGCCAGTGCCAGGTACGAGTACAAGCTGCTGGCCACCACCAAGACGTCGACCATGCAGAAGGAGATGCAGGAAGCTGGCGACGCCGGGTTCGAATATCGCGGTCAGACGGTCTTCAAGTCCATGTTCGGTGGCCAGGAGGTGGCCGTCGTGCTGGAGCGGGATCGTGAGATGTCCCCGCAGGCGTTCGAATACCGGCTGCTCGCGACCAAGAAGACCAGCACGATGCAGAAGGAGCTGACCGAAGCGGCGGCCGCAGGATTCCAGTTCGTCGGCGTGACCGTTGCGAAAACGGGAATCGGCGGAGCGGAAGTAATGACCATTCTGCGTCGGCCACGCTGACTGACATGGTCCGAGTCGCCGCCTTCTTCGCGTTGTTCGTGCTCACCCAGGGTGTCGAGAAGCGTGACTATGACTTCGACGTGTTCTGGGTGGGCTTCCCGCTGAAACGCGAGGACGGCCGGCCGCTGTTCGAGGACGCCGGCCATGCGGAGCTCATCGTCCAGATTCATTCCAGCCAGGGGCGCGTGAGCTGGCCGGTGCCACCCGCCCCGAGGGACGGCCGGAATGCAGAGATTGGCTTGCCAGCCCGTAGCTCGCTGAAGGATGCAGGTGAGCGTCAGCTGGCTTGCCAGCCGAGCTCACTCAGGAATGCAGGTGAGCGAAGGTTGGTGCGGAAGAGAGGACTCGAACCTCCACCCGGTTGCCCGGACTAGCTCCTGAGGCTAGCGCGTCTGCCAATTCCGCCACTTCCGCACGAAGGGCCCGTTCAGGGGCAGGCAGAACCCCGAGTTTACCAGATGCGTTGGCGGTCGATCCATGGGCTCGGGAGCCCACCTCGCCGCGTCGGGGCAGGACACGCGACGCGGCGGCGACCTGATCCGACCTGATCCGACCTGATCCGACCTGATCCGACCTGATCCGACCCGATCCGACCCGATGAGATCC
>CAYUPN010000267.1:0-2235 GCA_964446605.1 uncultured Bifidobacteriaceae bacterium
GAAGCGCCGCGATACGGGACACCAGGACGGCCGGCCTTCAGGCCGGCTATTCAGAGACGCCGCCCCAAGAGAAATGCGAGAAGCGCCGCGATACGGGACACCAGGACGGCCGGCCTTCAGGCCGGCTATTCAGATCTCTCCTCGCCTCAGCTCCTCCACCGCATATGCACACGCGCGCGCGGTCAGCGCCATGTAGGTCAGCGACGGGTTCTGGCACGCGCTCGACGTCATGCACGCGCCGTCGGTGACGAACACGTTCGGCGCGTCGTGGCACTGGTTGAAGCGGTTGACAATCGACGTCTTCGGGTCGCGGCCCATGCGGGCGGTGCCCATCTCGTGGATCACCTCGCCCGGATGCGGCTCGTTCGCGAAGCCCTGGACCGACTGCAACCCGGCGGCCTCGAGCATCTCCACCGCCGCGGCCTCCATGTCCTTCCGCATCGCGAACTCGTTCGCGCCGAAGGCCATGTCGATGTCGAGCGTCGGCAGCCCCCAGCGATCCTTCTTGTCGTAGTTGAGCGTGACCCGGTTCTCCGCGCGCGGCAGGCACTCGCCGTAGCCTTCCATGAAGACGGACCACGGCCCGGGCCGCGTCAGCGCCTCCTTGAGCGGGACGCCGAGACCGGGATCGCCGAGCCGGTCCTGCCAGCCGGCCCGCCACGTGTAGACCTCGTACGCGTAGCCGCGCGTGAAGTCCGGGTACGGCGACGTGACGTTGCGGAACCGGGGGATGTAGACGCTCGTGCTGCGCCGGCCGGCGTAGTAGCGATCGAGGGCGCCGTCCCAGGCGGCGGTCGCGCCGATCGCGGCGTGGTGGTCCATCAGGTAGCGCCCGAGCACGCCGCTGGAGTTGGCGAAGCCGTTCGGATAGCGCCGGCTCGTCGAGTGCAGCAGGATGGCGGTGCTGTTCAGCGCCGAGGCGTTCAGGAAGATCACGCGCGCGAAGTACTCCGTCGTCTCGCGCGTCTCCGCGTCAATCACGCGGACCCCGGTCGCGCGGCCGGTCTCCGGATCCTCGATCAGGCTGTGCACGATCGAGAACGGGCGCAGCGTCAGCCGGCCCGTCGCGGCTGCCGCCGGCAGCGTGGACGAGTTGCTCGAGAAGTACGCGCCGTACGGGCAGCCCCGATGACAGAGGTTGCGCGACTGGCACTGGCCGCGGCCGTTGTGCGGCCGGCTGAGCACCGCGACGCGGCTGGCGATCAGCCGGCGGTCCGGATACCGCGCCGCAATCCGATCGCGCAGGTGCGTCTCGAGGCAGTTCATCTCGAACGGCGGCAGCAGCTGGCCGTCCGGCAGCTGCGGCAGGCCGGCGTTCTCGCCGCTCACGCCGATGAACGACTCCACGCGGTCGTACCAGGGCTCGATGTCCGTGTAGCGGATCGGCCAGTCGATGCCGACCCCCTCCCGCGCGTTCGCCTCGAAGTCGAGGTCGCTCCAGCGGAAGCAGTGGCGCGCCCACAGCAGCGACCGGCCGCCCACCTGGTAGCCGCGATACCAGCGGAACGCCTTCACCGGGTTGTACGGGTGCTCGGTGTCCTTCACCAGGAAGTGCTTCGAGTCCTGCCCGAACAGATACAGCTGATGCTGGACGTGGTACTCCTCGCGGTCCTGCTCCGAGGCGCGGTTGCCGTAGGGCAGCTCCCACGGATCGAGATGCGCGGTGGGGTAGTCCTTGACGTGCTCGACGTTGCGCCCGCGCTCGAGCACGAGCGTGCGCAGCCCAGCCTCGGTCAGCTCCTTCGCGGCCCATCCGCCGCTGATGCCGGAGCCGACGACGATGGCGTCGTAGGTGTGGGAGTCCTTCGGGGTCATCGGGTCGCCCAGGCGCGCTGATCCGGTCCGAGCGGGACGCAGCCGCGATAGGCGCCGGGCACCTTGACATACGCGAGCGCCTGCGTTGCACCGATCTCCGACGTGCAGTAGCCGAGGATCGTGAGCTCCTTCAGCAGCGCGAGCGCGTCGGCGTCGATCGACTGGAGCTGCGCGATACGTTCCTCCGGCGAGGCGGCCGTGAAGCGCTCGCCGAGCGCGTCGATTGCCGCGATCGCCGTCTGCCGCCGCTCGGCCGGCGTGCAGTGCGCGAGCATCAGGTCGACGAACACATGGACGCGCGCCGCCTTCGCGCCGGGCGTGTCCGTGGCCGGAATGATCGTCTCGACGATCTCCGCGAGCACGCGCCCCTGGTCTGGCGAGAGCAGCTCGGGCCGCCAGTCCGCGCCTTGCGCGAGCGCG
>CAYUPN010000268.1:0-2193 GCA_964446605.1 uncultured Bifidobacteriaceae bacterium
CGCCGGCGCTCGGTGACGTCGCGGAACACGAGCACGACGCCGACCATCCGGCCCTTCCGGTTCACAATCGGCGCGCCGCTGTCGTCGATGGGGCGCCCGGTGCCATCCTTCGCGACGAGCAGCGTGTGGTTCGCGAGGCCGACGACCACCCCTTCCTCGAGCACGCGCGTCACGGGGCTGCCCGCCGTACGCCGCGTCTCCTCGTTGACGATCCGGAACACCTCGGCACACGAACGCCCGCGCGCCTCCTCGGCGCGGTAGCCGGTGAGGTGCTCGGCGACCGGGTTCATGAAGACCACCCGCCCCTGCACGTCGGTGGCGATCACCGCGTCGCCGATGCTCTCGAGCGTCTTCTCCAGCCACTCGCGCTGCTCCTCGAGCGCCTCCTCGACCCGGCGCTCCTCCGAGACGTCGCGGAAGACGATCACGACTCCGATCAGCTGTCCGGCGGCGTCCTTGATCGGGGCCGCGCTGTCGGCAATCGGATACTCACGCCCGCTGCGCGAGATCAGAAGCGTGTGGTTCGCGAGTCCGACGATCTGCCCGGTCCGCATCACCAGGACGGCCGGGTTGAGCACCGGTTCCCTGGTCTTCTCGTTGACGATCCGGAAGACCTCGACGAGTGGACGCCCCTGGGCCTCCGCGGAGCTCCACCCCGTCAGACGCTCCGCGGTTCCGTTCAGGTAGTTGATGCTGCCGTCGGGCTCGCAGGCGATAACCGCGTCGCCGATGCTGCCGAGCGTGACGCGGAACCACTCGCGCTGCGCGGCGAGCTCCGCAACGGCCCGCTTCCGCTCGGTGATGTCGCGGGCGATCTTCGACGCGCCGACGATGCGCCCGGCCTCGTCTCTCAGCGGGGAGATCGTCAGGGAGATGTCGATCCGGCGCCCATCCTTCGCGACGCGCACGGTCTCGAAATGATCCGTGCGCTCGCCGCGGCGGAGCCGCGCCAGGATCTCGTCCTCCTCCGACTGCAGCTCCGGCGGGACCAGCATCCGCACCGAGCTGCCGACGAGCTCTTCTCTCGTGTAGCCGAACAGGCGCTCCGCCGCGGCGTTGCAGGACCGGATGGTGCCATCCAGCTCCTTCGACAGGATCGCGTCGTCGCTCGACTGGACGATCGCGGCCAGCAGCGCCTGCGTTGCGGCCGCGCGCTTGCGCTCCGTGATGTCGCGCGCAATCTTCGAGGCGCCGACGATGGCGCCCGACTCATCGCGAATCGGCGAGATCGAGAGCGACACGTCGATGCGGTGGCCGTCCCGTGCCACCCGGACGGTCTCGAAGTGGTCGACCGGTTCTCCGCGTGTCAGGCGTTGGAGAATCTCGTCCTCTTCGGCGTGCAGCGCCGGCGGGACGAGCAATTTGATGTTCCGGCCGATCAGCTCCGCCGCGCGGTAGCCGTACAGACGCTCCGCGGCGGCGTTGCAGGAGCGGATCGTGCCGTCCAGGTCCTTGGAGACGATCGCGTCGTCCGAGGACTGGACGATGGCCGCCAGGTACGCGTACGCCTGGTGGCGCTTCTGCCGGGTGATGTCCTGATAGGTGATCGACCAGCCCACCGGTTGTCCGGCGGATCCGCGGATTGGGCTGATGGAGAGCGAGACGTCGATCTTCCGGCCGCCGGCGCCGAGGCGCACCGTGTCGAACCGCTCGATCCGCTCTCCGCGCCGTGCGCGTTCGCGCAGATCGGCGTCCTCTTCCTGGCAGTCCGGTGGCGCCAGCTCCGCCATCGGACGCCGCACGAGTTCGGCGGCCGGGCGGCCGAAGAGCCGCTCCGCGGCCGGATTGGCGGCCTGGATGAATCCGTCGAGATCGACGGTCAGCGTCGGGGCGTCGAGCGGCTCAACCGGTGTCACGCGCGATGGCGAGGGGAGTCAGACGAGTGTAGCAGCCCGGCCCCGCCCGCCATTTTTCTTGACCGACCGTTCCGGTCGCATTTAAGCTACGGGGGTTGAAATTGAGACTCAGTCTCAGATTGTGAGAACCATGCTGCTCGCTCGGTCTGCGTCCTCTTCCTTCGGCCGCGCTCTCACTCCGGCCCGTTCGAGTCTCCTGCTTCTTGCGTGCGTCCTCGTCGCCGCGCTGCCCGGCCGCGCCGCCGCGCAGGAGTCCACACGACAGGTGCGGCTGATGGGCAACGTGCGTGACGCCCAGGAAGGCGCGGTCCCGCGCGCGACCGTCATCGTCCATCGC
>CAYUPN010000269.1:0-2160 GCA_964446605.1 uncultured Bifidobacteriaceae bacterium
ACGCTCCTGGGCTTCTTCTCGGCGTCCCAGGCCTATCAGGCCGTCCGCTTCTTCGCCGACCGTCCCACGCCCTTCCTGTTCCTGCTGGTCCTGAATCTCGGGTACTGGTACGCGTGGGCGCTGCTGACGCCGATCGTCCTCTTCCTCGCGCGCCGCTTCCCCTTCGAGCGCAATCGCTGGCTCACCTCGCTCGTCGCGCACCTGCCGGCCGTCATCGTCATCACACTGGTGCACCTCGCCGCCGTGACCGCGATGCGCGCCGGACTGGTGAGCTGGATGACCGGCGAGGCGCCCAGGCTGAGCTGGTCGTCCCAGGTGCTCCGCAGCTACTTCATGAACTTCGACTGGGAGATGATGACCTACTGGGCCATCGTCGGGTTCTGGCATGCGGGCAACTACCACCGGGTCGCGCAGGAGCGGGCGCTGCGCGCCAGCCAGCTCGAGACGCGCCTGGCCGAGGCGCAGTTGCAGGCGCTGCAGCGGCAGCTCCATCCGCACTTTCTCTTCAACACGCTGAACGCCATCTCCGCCCTGATGCACCGTGACGTCGAGGCGGCTGATCAGATGCTCGCCCGTCTGAGCGACCTGCTGCGGCTGGCGCTCGACGGCCGCGTCGGACGGGACGTCACGCTCAAGGACGAGCTCGAGTTCCTGCAGAAGTACCTCGAGATCGAGGAGACGCGCTTCGGCGACCGGCTGCGGGTGCAGTACGACGTCGAGGCGGAGGTGCTCGACGCCCGCGTGCCGAACCTGATTCTGCAGCCCCTCGTCGAAAACAGCATCCGCCATGCGGTCGCCGTGCGGGTGGAGCCCGGGTTCATCCGCATCGGCGCGCGCCGGGCGGACGGACGGCTCGAGCTGACCGTGCACGACAACGGACCGGGGCTGCCGGACGGCCCGGTGGCGACGGCGGGCAACGGCGTCGGGCTGGCGAACACGCGCTCCCGTCTCGAGCATCTCTACGGCGCGGATCACCGGTTCGTCCTGTCGTCGCCGTCCGACGGCGGGCTGCTGGTCACCGTCGTGATTCCGTTCCGCTCGGACGAGCCGGAGGAACCCGGCGAAGCCGCCGAGCAATTCCAGGGTGTCGCATGAGCAGGATCCGGACTCTCATCGTGGACGACGAGCCCATGGCTCGCGAGCGCATCCTGGGGCTGCTCGCCCAGGAGCAGGACGTCGAGGTCGTCGGACAGTGCGCCGACGGGCTGCAGGCCATCGCCGCGATCCAGCAGCTGTCGCCGGAGCTCGTGTTCCTCGACGTGCAGATGCCGGCGGTGGACGGCTTCGGCGTCATCCGGCAGGTCGGGCCGGACCGGATGCCGATGGTGGTCTTCGTCACGGCCTACGACGAGTACGCGCTGCAGGCCTTCGAGGTGCACGCGCTCGACTACCTGCTCAAGCCGTTCGGCCGCGACCGGCTGCAGCAGTGCCTCCATCACGCCCGCGCGCAGCGCGAACGGCACCGCGCCGGGGAGCTCGGCCGCAGCCTGCTGGCGCTCGTGCAGGACTACCGGCCGGACCAGAAGAAGCAGGACCGCCTGGTGATCAAGTCCGGCGGCCGCGTGTTCTTCGTGCGCACGGAGGACATCGACTGGATCGAGGCCTCGGGCAACTACGTCCGCCTCCACCTGAAGGACCAGTCCTACCTGTTCCGCGAGACGATGAACCAGATGGAAGCGCGCCTCGATCCCCAGCGCTTCTTCCGCATCCACCGGTCCCGCATCGTCAACACCGAGCGCATCAAGGAGCTCCAGCCCTGGTTCAACGGCGAATACGTCGTCGTGCTGCATAACGGCCAGCAGCTGCGACTCAGCCGGAGCTACAGGGAGAAGCTGGAGGAGCGGCTCGGGAAGGCGCTCTGAAGGCTGCGCCCCGCCGAGAGCACAGAGCCAACCACAGAGACCGCAGAGGACACAGAGGCCGCAGAGGCCGCAGAGACCACAGAGGTCACAGAGGCTGATGGGCCATTTGTTGCCCATCCGATCCCTGTGACCCTGTGACCTCTCCGCTTTGTCTTCTCTGTGTCCTCTGTGTCCTCTGTGTTATTCGTGACTGCCGCTCAGAATCGGATCCCTACCGAGAACCGGACCTGTCGGGGAACCAGGTACGCATTCCGGTTCCGCGCGTTGCCGAAGTTCGGCCCGAGCTCCCAGTGCGTGC
>CAYUPN010000270.1:0-2155 GCA_964446605.1 uncultured Bifidobacteriaceae bacterium
AGCCGAAAGGGCTGAGGCGGACCGCCGAAGCCCGCGAACCAATCAATCGCGGGCGAAGGCGTGACCTGATCTGACCTGATCTGACCTGATCTGACCTGATCCGACCTGATCCGACCTGATCCGACCTGATCCCATGCATCTCTTCCGCCTCCCCACGTCGATTCTCATTCGCGACTCCGACCGGTGGTTCCGGCTGACCGACTCGTGGGATGCCGTAGTGAACCGCGACGATCTGGCGGCCTGGCTCCGCACGCAGATCGCCGGCATGAAGCCGCTCACCGGGACCCCGGATCTCACCGGGCTGCAGCCGCCGATCCAGTCGCAGGAGGTGTGGGCGGCCGGCGTGACGTACTACCGCAGCCGCACGGCGCGCATGGAGGAGTCGAAGAGCGCCGGCGGCGGCGACTTCTACGATCGCGTGTACGACGCCGATCGGCCGGAGCTGTTCTTCAAGGCGACGCCGCATCGCGTGCGTGGACACCAGCAGCCGGTGCGCCTGCGGAGCGACGGCACGTGGAACGTCCCCGAGCCCGAGCTGGCGCTGATGGTGACGAGCGGCGGCCGCATCGTCGGCTACACGGTCGGCAACGACATGAGCTCGCGGGACATCGAAGGGGAGAACCCGCTCTACCTGCCGCAGGCCAAGGTCTACGACGGCAGCTGCGGACTGGGGCCGGGTCTCTTCGTGGCGGAGTCGCCGCTGCCGCCGTCGACGGAGATCGTGCTGACGATCGCGCGCGCGGGCGCGACGGTGTTCGAGGGCCGGACGACGCTGGAGTCCATGCGGCGGACGCCGGAGGAGCTGGTCGGGTTCCTCTTCCGGGACAACACCTTTCCTGCGGGCTGCCTGCTGCTGACGGGAACCGGCATCGTGCCACCGGACGAGTTCACGCTCGCCTCCGGCGACGAGATCACGATTGCCATCGAGCCGATCGGCACGCTCGTCAACGTCGTCGCCTGACCGATGACCAGGCGTGAGCTGCTGCAGGCGGCCGCCGCGGGATTTCTCGCCGCGCGTGCGGTGCGGACCGCCGCGGCGGAATCAGTCCAGACCGTCACCGGATCGGTTGCGGCCGAAAAGCTCGGCGTCGTGTTGCCGCACGAGCACGTGCTGGTGGACTTCATCGGCGCGGACCGCGTGAGCCCGGACCGCTACGACCGGACCGCGGCATTCGAGAAGGCGCTGCCGCATCTGCGGCGCCTCGTGTCGCTCGGATGCCGCACGCTCGTCGAGTGCACGCCGGCCTTCATCGGCCGCGACCCCGTGCTGCTGCGCGATCTCGCGCGGGCGACGGGGCTCCACATCCTCACGAACACCGGCTACTACGGCGCGGCGGACGACAAGTTCCTGCCGCCGCACGCCTTCACGGAGTCCGCGGCGGCGCTGGCGGCGCGCTGGATTCGCGAGGCGCGCGAGGGCATCGAGGGCACCGGCATCCGTCCGGCGTTCATGAAGATTGGCGTCGATGCCGGACCGCTCTCGGAGGTCGACGGGAAGCTGGTCGACGCGGCGGCGCAGACGACGAGGGAGACCGGGCTGCCGATCTGGTCGCACACCGGCGACGGCGTGGCGGCGATGGCGCAGATCGAGCGGCTCGCGCGCGAGCGGGTGCCGCTCTCGCGGTTCGTCTGGGTGCACGCGCAGAACGAGAAGGACCCGGCCGTGCACGCCGGCGCCGCGTCCCGCGGCGCGTGGGTGTCGTTCGACGGGCTGAGCGAGTCCAGCTTCGACCGGCACGTCGAGCTGATTCTCGGGATGCGCCGGCGCGGCCTGCTCGGCCGCGTGCTGGTCTCGCACGACGCCGGGTGGTATCACGTCGGCGAGCCCGACGGCGGCACCTACCGCCCGCATGACCTGCTGTTCACGGACGGCCTGCCGGCGCTGCGGAAGCACGGGCTGTCGGATGCGGAGATCCGGCAGTTGATCGAAGAGAGCCCCAGGCAGGCAATCGCGCAGACCTGATCAGCGAGCCCCTCACGCGCCGACCTGATCCGCCCGCGCGCTCCCGTCACCAGCGCGGGCGGGACCTGATCGGACCTGATCCGACCTGATCCGACCTGATCCGACCCGATCCGACCTGATCCGACCTGATCCGACCCGATCCGACCCCACATCTTGTGTCTTGATCCCCGAAAACCGGCCCGCTACGATGGC
>CAYUPN010000271.1:0-2104 GCA_964446605.1 uncultured Bifidobacteriaceae bacterium
GGCGCGGACGCGCGTGTCATGGACGCCGCGGATGCGGCGGCTCGCATGGCCGGCGGCCATCGCCGCCGTCCTCGCGCTGTTGCTGTGGGGCCGCATGGAATTGCGAATCGCGGGTCCGTTCAACGCGCGGCCGATCGACAACGCGGACGTACGAGCCGCCATCGAGGGCATCGTCGAAGAGGTCTACGTCGACGAAGGGGACCAGGTCGCGGCCGGACAGCCGATCGCGCGGCTGTCCGACAAGGATCTGCGCGCGGCGTGGCTGAAGGCCAGCGCGGAGATCCGCGAGGCCCGTGCCAGGCTTCACATCCTCGAGACCGGTCCCACGGCACAGGAAATCGCGGTCGCGAAGGCCGCCGTGACCAAGGCGAAGGACCAGCTCGCGTATGCGCGGAGCCGGCTCGCCCGATTCGGCCAGCTGCACGAACGGGGGCTGCTGTCCCGCACGGAGTACGAAGCGCACCAGCAGCTGGCGGACACCGGTGAGAACACCCTCGCCGAAGCGCAGGCGCGCCTGGCCGCGCTGGTCAGGAGCACCCGGCCGGAACAGATCGACGAGCTGACGGCGCTGATCGAGCAGTCGGACAGTCAGCGACGGTATCTCGAGGAGCAGCTGCAGCTGTCCACGGTCCTGAGCCCGGAGACGGGCGTCGTCGCCACGCCCTCGCGCGAACTGAAGGAACTGCGCGGGAAGCTCGTGCAGAAGGGGGACCTGATCGCCAAGGTCTACGACTTCCGCACCATGACGGCCTACATCACGATTTCCGAGAAGGACATCGCCGATGTCCGGGTCGGGCAACCGGTCGTCCTGAAGGCGCGCGCCTATCCGGACGTGGACTTTCACGGCGTCGTGACCTCCATCGCGACCAGCGCCCAGGGTCCGGGGGCGGGCGCGACGCCGGCGGGACCGGCATCCTCAGGTGTGCCGGACGTCGGGAACAAGACGATTCTCGTCACCACGCAGGTCGACAACCACGCCCTGCTGCTCAAGCCGGAAATGACGGGACACGCCAAGCTGTTCTGCGGCGACAGACGGATTCTCGACCTGATCACCCGCCGGGTGGCGCGCACGGTCAAGGTCGAATTCTGGTCCTGGTGGTAACCCGCACGGCGTCGAGGCACGTGCACCAATGCAAGGAGCGGTCACGGAGATGATTACCACGCCAGCCACGCTCGACGGCGAGCCCGCGCGGCAGCCGGAGGCCGCCGAATCCGACTCACGGGCGCGTCCCCGGGACACGCCCGGCGCCGCAGCCGATGAACACCTGTACCTGACGGGGCGTCCCCCGCTCAGGGACTTCATCCGCTACGTGCGCCATCAGGCCGTCGACCCTCCGGGAGAGGGGACTCTCGCCGACGAATGGCGGACGGCAGCGGACGTCGTCCGCGCCCTCGAACACGAGGAGGCGGGGGTGGCGGACGATCCCCCGATCGACAGACTGGGTCCGGAGTACGAGCCGCTGCTGATCGAGTTCCTCGCTAACCCGCTCGTGCGCCACGGGTTCAACACGGTCCCGACCGAGGTGGCGTTCGTGGACCTGGATCGGGTCGTCGTGTGGCAGAAGCACATCGACCTGTCGTTCGTCCGCCGTCTCGAACAGAAGCTGGGGCCGGCGCCGGGGAACGAAGAGATCTTCCGGGCCTGTCTCCTCGACGATCGCCTCGACCCGCCCGTGAGCTGGTCCCGCGTGCATCGGGACCGCTGGGTGTTCACGTCGACCTCCAACGACCTGCGCTTCCTCGGCACCATGCGCCTGGAGCCGGCGAACATCAGGAACTATCCGCCACCGGGTGACCTGGTCGGCATCGTCGGGATTGCCGTCGGGTTCGGCTCGAACTTCGTCAACGCCATCCGCGTCGAGAACCGGCTGATTCTCAACAACGGGAGCCACCGCGCGTACGCGCTGCGGAACATCGGGATCACGCGCGTGCCGTGCATCATCCAGCACGTCTCCTCGCGCGACGAGCTGGATCTGATCGGCTCCTCCGAGCTGCGGCGCGATCCCGATCTCTACCTGAAGCACCCGCGGCCGCCGATGCTGCGGGACTACTTCAATCCGAGGCTGCGCCGGGTGATGCCGGTGCATCGCCGCCTGCGTCAGAT
>CAYUPN010000272.1:0-2094 GCA_964446605.1 uncultured Bifidobacteriaceae bacterium
TCCCCCGCTTCCTCATCGCCGGAAAAAGCATGTCCTCGCCGAAGACCCCCTCCCTTTTCGATGCACTGATTCCGATCGTTTCGCTCGTCTTACTGCTCGCGCTGGCGGTGTACGTGTTCGACTCGGATGCGGTCGGCGGCCCGACCCAGATCGCGCTGACCCTGGGTGCCGCGATCGCCGCCATCGTCGCCATCAGAAACGGGCACCGGTGGGAGGACATCCAGGAGGCGATCGTCGCCGGTATCGGCACCGCCATGGGCGCGATCCTGATCCTGCTGACCGTCGGCGCGCTGATCGGCGCCTGGCTGATCTCGGGCACGGTTCCTTCGCTCATCTACTACGGACTGGATCTGCTCGATCCGCATTTCTTCTTCGTCGCCACCTGCATAATCTGCTCGATCACCTCGCTCGCCACCGGCAGCTCGTGGACTACCGCGGGCACGCTCGGCATCGCGCTGATCGGCGTCGCGATGGGTCTCGGCCTGTCGCCGGCGATCGCCGCGGGCGCAGTCGTCTCCGGTGCCTATTTCGGCGACAAGATGTCGCCGCTTTCCGATACCACGAACCTCGCGCCCGCCGTGGCCGGCTCGACGCTGTTCGAGCACATCCGCCACATGGTGTGGACGACTACGCCCGCCTACGTGATCGCACTGCTCCTGTTCCTGGCACTCGGCCTTGGCGTCGAGCCGCAGGCGGACTCACAGGCGCTGCAGGCACTGCAGGCGACGCTCGACGGAGCCTTCAACATCAGCATCTGGACGCTCCTGCCGCTCGTGCTCGTCCTCGTGCTCGCCGCCCGCAAGCAGCCGCCGCTGCCCTCCATCCTCGCGGGCGCGTTGTTCGGGATCGTGATCGCGGTGATATTCCAGCCGCAGGCCGTGCTGGCCTATGCGGACGCGCCCGAGCTTCCTCCCGCGCTCGCGCTGGCGAAGGGGACGTGGCTCGCCCTCGCCGACGGTTACGTCTCGAACACGGGCGTGGCGGCGGCGGACGAACTGCTGTCGCGGGGCGGCATGAGCAGCATGCTGACCACCATCTGGCTCATTCTCACGGCGCTCGCCTTCGGCGCCGTCATGGAGCACGCGGGCCTGCTCTCGCGGCTGATCGATTCGACGCTGCGGGCGGCGCGCTCGACCGGCTCGCTGATCGCGACGGTCGTCTTCAGCGCCATCGGCATGAACGTCGTCGCGGCCGACCAGTACATGGCGATCGTGCTGCCCGGCAAGATGTTCAAGGCGGAGTTCGAACGTCGCGGCATCGAAGCGAAGAACCTGTCGCGCGCCCTCGAGGACTCGGGCACGATGACCTCCTCGCTGGTGCCCTGGAACACCTGCGGCGCCTACATGTCCGCCACCCTCGGGGTCGCGACGGCCGCCTACCTGCCGTTCGCCTTCTTCAACCTGCTGAGCCCGCTCGTGTCCATCTTTTACGGCATCACCGGGATCAGCATCACCCGCATCGAGAAGCCGGAATCCGGCGCCGTGACGCCGGGCGCTGCGCCGGCGGAGCTCGCCCGGGAATCGGGCGGCGCCGGGATCCGCTGACCTCTACCGGCCGGATCCGGCCGGTCGGGGGCTTCCGGGGCGTCTCCGGACGGCTTCGGAAAACCGCCCCCGCAAGCGGAAAATCGGTGCTAAGGCTTTGATCCGCCTGCCGATTAAAATCTTGACTTCGATCCCAATAGGCTTATCTTTTGCCTGAAAGTGGACCGGCAGGAGCTGCAATGGCCACGCCGCCCGAGACCGAACCCGTCACCGATTGGGTCGAGGATGACCCGGAGACCGTATCGACTATGGAAATGGACGACGAAGAGCTGGAATTCGAGGAATTTCCGGAAGAAGGAGACGCGTTGGTCGCGAAGCCGGGTGCCGGCGACACCTCGCGGGATTACGTGCCGTTGTGGCGGCTCATAGAAATGTCCCAGGAAGACCGTAGCTTGCGCATGGAGCTCGCGGATTTCGAGGACTACGACGAACTGGACGGGCGCGACGGCGACTACGCCGGCGGTAGCCTGTCGCACTGAGTACCTGCCGCAACACCAAAATCAGGGAGTTATCGAACGAGCTGATTTTTTCGGGTCGCGGCTGCGGCGTC
>CAYUPN010000273.1:0-2076 GCA_964446605.1 uncultured Bifidobacteriaceae bacterium
GGCTGATTCCGGACGCCAACCACGAGCTGCACTGGCGCGCCTGGCGGCGCACCGCGTGCGACTGGATCCGGCACTGGATGGCCGGGACACCGGGCGTCAGGCCGCCCGCAGCGTTATCGCCAGGTTCGAGCGCGCCGCGCGGATCGCGGGAGGCAGGCCGCCGATCGCTCCCATGATCATCGCGAAGATCAGCCCGACGAGCAGCAGGTCGGGCGTGACGCGGAACGCGAACGACAGGTGCGAGAACGTCTGCCAGTTCATCGTCCCCGTCGTCAGGCCGTTGATCGGCAGGACGGCCAGGCAGCCGACGATCCCGCCCACGAACGCGATCCACATCGCCTCCAGCAGGAACGAGAGCACGATGCTGCCGCCGCGGAACCCGAGCGCGCGCAGCACCGCGATCTCGCGGGAGCGCTCGGCGACCGCCGAATACATCGTGTTCAGCGCGCCGAGAATGGCCCCGACCCCCATGACCATCGCGACGAGCCCGCCCAGCACCGTGATGAGCGTGGTGACGAGCTGCGACTGCTGCGCGTAGTAGTCCTGCTCGCGGACGGCCTGCACCTGCAGGCGCGGATCCGACTCGAGTGAGGCCTTGAACGCGTCGAACTGCTCCGGCGACTGCAGGCGCGCGGTCACGGACTGGTACACGCCCGGCGGTCGCTGGTAGTTCCCGTTCAGCGCGTCGGCGTCGGCCCAGATCTCGGAGTCGAACGCGCTGCCGCCGGCGTCCATGATGCCGACGACCGTCCAGGTGCCGGGCCCGATCCGCAGCGACGCGCCGAGGTCGAGCCCGGCGTAGGCGCGCTGTGCGTTGCGCCCGACGACGATCTCGTAGAGACCGGGGGTGAAGAAGCGCCCCTCGACGATGCGGACGTTGTCGCGCACGGCCAGCGCGCGGGGTGAGAGCCCGCGCATCTGGACGTTCGCATCGGTGCCGGTCTCGCGCAGCGGGAGCGCCGCGATCACCACGACCTCGGGGCTCACGAGCGGCTCGGCGCCGCGGCGCGCGACCTGCGGCGCGTCCTCGACCACGCGCACCGCGTCGATGGTCATGGCGCTCGTCATCTCGGAGTCGGCGCCTCCCTGCTGGACGATCGCGTTGTCCGGCAGCCCGGAGGAGGCGATCGTCGCCTGGAAGCCCCGCGCCAGCGCCAGCATGGCGATGAAGACCGCCACCGTCCCCGCGATCCCGATGATCGCGACGAGCGAGGACACCCACCGATTCCGGGCGCTCCGCAGGTTGTAGACGATCGGCACGGCCATGTCAGAGCCTCCTGAGCGCCGCCGCGACGTTCAGGCGCATGGCGCCGATCGCCGGCAGCATCCCGGCCAGCATGCCCGTCGCCAGCGCGATGCCGAACCCGAGCGCCAGCGCGGTCGCCGGCAGATAGAGCAGCAGCAGTCCGCCCGTGATGTCCTGCGCGACCAGCCCGCGTGCGAGGAACAGGCCGATGCCGCCGCCGACGAGGGCGATGAGCAGCGATTCGGCGAGCACCAGCCCCAGCACGAACCGGTCGGTGTAGCCGATGGCCTTGAGCGTCGCCAGCTCGTTCGTCCGCTCGCGGACGGCGATCGCCATCGTGTTGCCGGTGACCAGCAGCAGCGTGAAGAACACGATCGAGCCGATCGCGAGCACGAGGAACTCGATGTTGCCCATCTGCTGCAGGAACCCGGCGGCGAACGCCGACTCGGTCTGCGTCCGCGTCTCGGAGGTCGAGTTGGCGAACTCCTCGTCGATCGCCTTCGCGATCGCGACCGCGTTGTCGGGGTTGTCGACGCGGACGACGTACCAGCTGACAATCGTCTGGAAGTGCGGCGGCGCGCGCTCGGAGAAGTACTCGTGCCGGATCCACATCTGCGACTCGTCGTCGCCCGGGCGCGTGCCGTGATAGATGCCGCGGATGTTGAACGCCCAGGCGTCGCCGCCGAGATACCCCGGCGCCTTCAGCGGAATGCGGTCGCCCACCTCCCACCCGAAGCGCTCGGCCAGCGCCGCGCCCACCATCACGCCTTCCCGATCGGCGAGGAACGCCTTCCACTCGTCCTCGTTCCACCGGAACTCCGGGTACATGC
>CAYUPN010000274.1:0-2053 GCA_964446605.1 uncultured Bifidobacteriaceae bacterium
GCGACAGGTAGCCGCGGTCGAACTGCATGCCCTCGACGACGTCGAGCGACGTCTCCATCGTCCGGGCTTCCTCGACCGTGACCACGCCGTCCTTGCCGACCTTCTCCATCGCGTCGGCGATGATCCGGCCGATCGCGCCGTCGTTGTTCGCGGAGATCGTGCCGACCTGCGCGATCGCGGCGCCGCTCACCGGCTTCGCCATGTCCTTGAGCTCGTCGACCACCGCCTGCACGGCGCGGTCGATGCCGCGCTTGATGCCCATCGGGCTCGCGCCGGCCGCGACGTTCTTCGCCCCCTCGCGCAGGATGGCCTGCGCCAGGACGGTCGCCGTCGTGGTGCCGTCGCCGGCGATGTCCGACGTCTTGCTGGCCACCTCACGCACCATCTTGGCGCCGAGGTTCTCGAGCGGATCCTGCAGCTCGACCTCCTTGGCCACCGAGACGCCGTCCTTGGTGATGGTCGGCGATCCGAACTTCTTGTCGAGGACGACGTTGCGTCCCTTCGGGCCGAGGGTGACCTTCACCGCATCGGCCAGCTGGTTGACGCCGCGGATCAGGGCCGCGCGCGCCTGCTCGTGGTAGATGATCTGCTTCGCCATGGCTCCTTTCGTGCTCCTTCGACAGTCAGCAATCCTGCGGCCGGCGCCCTAGGCGGTCACCGGCTCGCGCACGCCTTCGACGACGCCGAGCACCTCGTCCTCGCGGACGATCAGGTACTCCCTGCCATCGAGCTTGATCTCGGTGCCGGCGTACTTGCCGAACAACACCGTGTCTCCCGCCTTGACGTCGAGCGGGAACACCTCACCCTTGTCGTTCACACGCCCCTTGCCCACGGCGATGACCTTCCCCTGCTGGGGCTTCTCCTTCGCCGTGTCGGGAATGTAGAGGCCGCCGACCTTCTGCTCGGCTTCCTCAATCCGCTCCACGAGAATCCTGTCGCGCAACGGACGCACGCTCATCTCAGTGTCCTCCCTGTGTTGAGTTGAGTTGGGTTCGACTGTTTGGGTTCTGTCGTACGCACCACCGCGCGCGGCGCCCGATGCGCCGCGCGCGATGAATCCAATCGGCCGCTGGCCCACTACCAGCCGCCAGCTACATGCTTCAGTTCACCTGCACCTGGATCTGGCGCGGCTTCGCCTCGTCCCGCAGCGGCAGCGTCACCGTCAGCACGCCGTTGCGGTACTCGGCGTTGATCCGGCTCGCGTCCACCGTCGGCGGCAGCGTGAACGACCGGCTGAACGCGCCGAACGTCCGCTCGATCCGGTGGTACTGATCCTCCTTCACGGAGCTGTCCTGCTTCTTCTCGCCGCTGATCGTCAGCGTGTCGTTGTCCACCGTCAGGTGGATGTCCTCGCGCGAGAGATCCGGCAGCTCCGCCTTCAGCACGAGCTCGTGGTTGCCGTTCTCGTAGACGTCCACGGCCGGCACCCACGCGCCGCGCGTGCGGATGTCGTCGTCGAACCGACGGCTCAGCTCGCCGAACACGCGGTTCACGCGGTCCTGCAGCGTCGCCATCTCCCGGAACGGGTCGAATCGCACGATGTTCATCTGGCCCCTCCTACTTCTGCTCCTCTGCGAATTCCGCGTCCACGACCTCGCCCTCGGCAGGCCGCTGGCCCTGCTCGCCCTGCGGGCCTCCCGGTTCGCCCGACGGCTGCTGCTGCGCCTGGTAGAGCACCTGCGCGATCGCGTGGCTCGCCTTCTGCAGCTCGTCGGCCGCGCGGTCGATGGCCGCCTTGTCATCACCCTTCACCGCTTCGCGCGCGGCGGCGACGGCCGCCTCGGCGCGCGACAGCTCGCCGACCGGGATCCTGTCCCGGTTCTCGTTCAGCGTCTTCTCGACCGACCACGCCAGCGAGTCGGCCTGGTTGCGGGCGTCGATCACCTCGCGGCGGGCCTTGTCCTCGGCCGCGTGCGTCTCGGCATCGCGCACCAGCCGCTCGACCTCGTCCTTCGACAGGCCGGACGAGCCGGAGATCGTGATCTTCTGCTCCTTGCCGGTCGCCGTGTCCTTCGCGGACACCGAGACGATGCCGTTGGCGTCGATGTCGAAG
>CAYUPN010000275.1:0-2047 GCA_964446605.1 uncultured Bifidobacteriaceae bacterium
GATCCGACCTGATCCGACCTGATCCGACCTGATCCGACCTGATCCGACCTGAACTCTCCCAATTCGCAATCGGATACGATTTTCCCCATGATCCGGCGAGCGTCACCGCGCGAAACCGTCCAGGCGCGCCTGCCCGACGGGCGCATCTACGAGGCGCCGCCCGGCACGCCGCTCGGCGAGATCCTGCGCACGGCCGAGCAGGAGGCGGACGTCGCCGGACGCGACGCGGTCGCGGCGATCGTCGGCGGCCGGCTGCGCGAGCTCGCGACCCCGCTCTACTCCGACGCCGACGTCGCGCCCGTCACGCTCGCCGACCCCGACGGCACGCGCATCTACCGGCGCTCGCTCTCGCTGCTGCTCGTCACCGCCGCCGACGAGCTCTTCCCCGGCGTCGCCGTGTACATCGAGCACTCGGCCCCGACGCTGGGCGCCTACTTCTGCCGCGTGCGCGACCGCCAGCCGTTCACCCGCGAGGAGCTCGACGCGATCGCCGCCCGCATGCGCGAGATCGCCGACGCGGACGAGCCGATCATCAAGACGCGCGTGCCGCTGGCCGAGGCCATTGCCGTCTGTGAGGCGCGCGGCGAGAGCGACAAGGTGCGCCTGCTCTCCCACCGGCAGCAGGACAGCCTGGTGCTCTACGAGCTGCGCGGCCGCCAGGAGTACTTCCAGGGCTACATGCTGCCGTCGACGGGGCGCCTGCGGCAGTTCGCGCTCCATCCGCACGCGCACGGCTTCGTGCTCCAGTACCCGCACCAGTCGAGCCCGACCACGCTGACGAAGTTCGAGCCCTATCCGAAGCTGTTCCGGACGTTCGAGCAGGCCGGCGCGTGGCTCGACACGCTCGGCATCCGCGGCACGGGCGCGCTCAACGACGCGATCGTCGAGGGGCGCCTGCCCGAGGTCTCGCTCGTCGCCGAGGCGCTGCACGAGACCCACATCGCCCGCATCGCGGCCGACATCGTCGCGCGCGGCGACCGCGTGCGCGTCGTCCTCGTCGCCGGGCCGTCCTCGTCGGGGAAGACGACCTTCTCGAAGCGCCTGGCGGTGCAGCTGCTGGCCCAGGGACGCCGGCCGTTCCCGATCGCGCTCGACGACTACTTCCGCGACCGCGACGAGACGCCGCGCGACGAGCTCGGCGAGCTCGATTTCGAGGCGCTCGACGCGCTGGACGTCCCGCTGTTCAACGCCCACCTCGTGCGGCTGATGCAGGGCACGCCGGTGACGCTGCCCCGGTATTCGTTCCTGACCGGCACGCGGCAGGAGGGCCCGACCGTCACGATCGGTTCGCGCGACATCCTCATCATCGAGGGGATTCACGGCCTGAACCCGCGGCTCGTGCCCGACGTGCCGTCCGACGCGGTGTTCCGGATCTACGTCTCCGCGATCACGCAGCTCAATCTCGATCGCCACAACCGCGTCAGCATCTCCGACACACGCCTCATCCGCCGCATCGTCCGCGACGCGGCCACGCGCGGCTACTCCGCGCTGGAGACGCTGAGCCGCTGGGAGTCCGTGCAGCGCGGCGAGCGCGCGCACATCTTTCCGTTCACCGAGAACAGCGACGCCATCTTCAACTCGTCGCTCGTCTACGAGCTGTCCGTGCTGCGTCCGTTCGCCGAGCCGCTGCTGCTGCAGGTGCGCCCCGACACGCCGGAGTACCTGGAGACCAACCGGCTGCTGTCGTTCCTCCAGTGGTTCCGCGCCGCTCCGCCGGACGCCGTGCCGGACAATTCGATCCTGCGCGAGTTCATCGGCCGGTCGATCCTGGAGAACTTCCGGACGCTATAGCGCGGGACTTTCAGCCCCCGGAGTAAAACGGGAAACGGGAAACGGGAAGGGCGAAGAACGCGGAAGCCGACGGTGGACCGCGTTCTTCGCGGGCGCGCCGACCTGATCCGCCCGCGCGACCGGCCCAGGCGCGGGCGGGACCTGATCGGACCTGATCCGCCGGAGCGCGCAGCGCGAAGGCGGGACCTGATCGCGCGACCGCGAGCAAGGATCAGCGAGCGGGCGCGCGAGACCTGATCGGACCCGATCCGCCGGA
>CAYUPN010000276.1:0-1977 GCA_964446605.1 uncultured Bifidobacteriaceae bacterium
CGTCGGGCTTCCAGTCGGCGCAGATGCGCGAGATCGAGATCCTGCTCGGGCTCGAGGACGAGGACCGGATCCCGTTCGGCAACGAGCTCAGCTACGCGGACGCGCTGAAGAGCGCCGACGGCAGCCCGTCGCCCGCGCTGCTGCGCGTGCAGCGCCGCCAAGCCGACCGGCCGACGCTGAAGCAGGCCGTCGACAGCTGGCTGTCGCGCACCCCGATCCAGGGCAGCTCGCCGGGCGACGCCGGCGACGCCGAGGTCGTCGACCGCTTCGTGCGCGCGTACCTCGACGGCCATCGTCGGCTCGCCGAACGCGCGCTGCAGCATGCCGTCGCCATGCAGGCGCTGACCGGCCAGGACGAGGTCCGGCTGCGCGCGCGCTACGAGGCGCAGCTGACCGGCGCGCGGCGCCACCTCGAGGCCGAGGCGGTGCCCGCCGCGGAACGCGCGGCCACCAAGCGCCTGCGCGCCGCGATCCTGTTCGTCGACAGCAACCGCGAGCTGCCGCTCCTGAGCTGGCCCGGCCAGGTGATCGACGCGCTGATCGAGTGCGAACAGGCGATGCTCGCGTTCCGCCAGCGGCACGCCCGCATGGTCGAACGCGTGATCGGCCGCCGCGTCGGCACCGGCGGCAGCGACGGCGTCGCCTACCTCGACCAGACGGCGCTGCAGTACCGCGTCTTCACCGAGATCTGGGCCGCGCGCACGCTGCTGCTGCCGCCCGACCTCACGCCCGAGGTCGACGACCGCGGCTTCTACGGCCTCGTGAACGAATGACCTCAACTGATGTCTTGGGTGCGCCTTTTCGAAATCGTGCGTAACCAAATGGGATCCCGGTGCACAGGGAACTGGCGAGGGGAAGCGATCGCTGCCCCGGCCAGGAGATCACCGTGTCCGCGACGTTCGAGCCGCCGCACTGTCCCAACCCGGAGTGCGCCTACCACCGCGACCCGCCGGCGAACTTCTACACCCGCCGCGGTAGCTACCGGCCGGCGTGCCGCACGGAGGACGTGCCGCGCTTCCGCTGCCGGGGCTGCGGCAGGTACTTCTCGCGGCAGACGTTCCGGCACGACTACCGCGACCGCCGGCCCGAGTGCAACGAGCGGTTGTTCGAGCTGCTGATCAGCGGCGTCGGCCTGCGCCAGTCGGGCCGCATGCTGCGCCTCGACGTGCACGCCGTGCAGAAGAAGGCGCGCAAGATCGGCCGCACGTGCGGCGAGCTGCACCGCTCGCTGTGCCGGTCGCTGCCGGCCGGCGGCACCTACGTGCTCGACGAGGAGGAGACCTACGAAGCCGCCTCGATCCGGCCGCTGACGATGCCCGTGCTGATCGAACGGGAGTCCTGGTTCGTCGTGAGCACGGACGTCGGGCCGATCCGCCGCATCGCCGCGAAGGGCACGCGACGACGCCGGCTGCAGGAGTCCGACGAGCGGCGCAACGGCAAGCGCCCGGACTGCAGCGCGGCCTGCGTGCGCACCGTGCTCGAGCGGTTGCGCGAGCTCGCGCCGGAAGGCCCGATCGTGCTCTGGACCGACCTGAAGCCGAGCTACGTTCGCATCGCTCGGAGCGTCTTCGGCGAGCGGGTGGAGCACCATCGCGTCTCGAGCCGGCTCGTGCGGACGACGTTCAACCCGCTGTTCCCGATCAACACCACGCTCGCGATGACGCGCGACAACTGCGGCCGGTTGCGCCGGCAGTCGTGGCTCGTGACGAAGCGGGCCAAGTACCTGCAGCTGCACGCCACCGTGTTCGCGGTCTATCGCAACTACGTGCGGCGGCGCTTCAACCGCGACGAACCGCACGAGACGCCGGCGGTCCTGCTGAAGCTGCTGCCGCGCCAGCTCTCGATCGCCGAGATCCTGGCGTGGCGGCAGGACCTGCCCCGAAGCATTCCTCCCATCCCACCCGGCGACGACGCGCCGGCCCGGCGGCTGCAGACCGCGTGACCCGCGCAGGGGTCGCGCGGCGTTCCCGGTGCGGC
>CAYUPN010000277.1:0-1892 GCA_964446605.1 uncultured Bifidobacteriaceae bacterium
AGGTCCCGCCGTGGCGCTGCGCGCACGGCGGGTGGGTGCGTGCGGAGTCCCGGCCGCGGACGCAAGCCCCCGGCGCCCCCACGGGCGCGCGCGATCGGTGGGATCAGGGCTTGCCCGTTTCAGACTGCCAGCGCTTTCAATCCTTCCACCAGCCGGGCGATGCCTTCGTTCACGGTTTCCGCGTCGAGCGCGCCGTAGGAGATGCGCAGGTACGTCCCGTCTGGCCCCTGCCCCGTGGCCCCTGGCCCCTGATCCCTGGCCCCTGCGAGTCCGAACGCGCTGCCGGGAACGGTGGCGACGCGGTGCTCGCGGATGAGGCGTTCGCAGAGCGTCATCGCGTCGAGCGGGGTCCGGATCCGCAGCAGGCAGTAGAACGCGCCGTCGGCGGAGGGGACCTCGACGAGGTCGGCGATCGCGCCGAGCGCGTCCAGCACCTGCGTGCGCACGGCGGCGAGCCGCTCGACGAACGGCGCCGTATACGCGCGGCCCGCGGCGAGCGCGCCGACCGCGGCCGCCTGCGAGACGTGCGGCGCGCAGATGAGCAGCGTGTCCTGGATCTTGTTCACCGCCATCCACAGCGTCTCGGGCACGACCATGTACCCGATGCGCCAGCCCGCGAAGCCGTAGGCCTTCGACAGCGAGAACAGCGAGATCGTGTGCGCGCCGGCGCCGGGGAACGCGCCGGGCGAGGCGTGGCGCGCGCCGCCGTAGGTGAAATACTCGTACACCTCGTCGTGCACGTGCCAGATGCCGCGCGCGGCGCAGAGCGCGTTGACCTCGCGCAGCACCGCCTCCGGATACACCGCGCCCGACGGGTTGTTCGGCGAGATCGTCACCACCGCGCGCGTGCGCGGCGTGATCGCGTCGGCGATGGCGTCCGGCTGCAGGCCGTACGCCGCGTCGGTCGGCACGACCACCGGCCGGCAGCCGGCCAGCACGATCGCCATCTCGTGGTTGAAGTAGAACGGCGCCTGCAGGATCACCTCGTCGCCCGGGTCGGCGATCGCGAGCAGCGCGTTGACGAACGCGAGGTTGCCGCCGGCGGTGACGAGGATGCGGCTGCCGGTGAGGTCGAGGCCGTTCTCGTCGCGCAGCTTGGCCGCGAGCGCGTCGACGAGGATCGGCAGCCCTTCCACCGGCCCGTAGCGATGCGCCTCGGGGTCGCCGGCGTACGCGCGCGCCGCCTCCACCGCCTGCGGCGGCGGCCCCCACGAGACCATCCCCTGGCCGAGCGAGATCGTGCCGGGCGTCTCGGCGATCCAGCGTCCGACGATCGGGATGATCGGGGTCTGGACCGCTTCGACGCGCCGCGCTACCGGGTGCGCCACTTGACCACGAAGAAGCGCAGCGGCTGATCCGAGGTGTTCTTCAGGCCGTGGCTGACGTGCGGCGCGCTGTAGAGGACGTCGCCTGCCTTCGCGGGGTACTGCGTGCCGTCCAGCGTCCACGTCCCGCTGCCCTCGACGAGATAGAGGAACTCCTCGTCGACGTGCGTGTGCGGCGGATGGTTCTCCGTGCCCGCCGCGATGTCGGCGACGCCGGCGAGGACGTCGGCGGTCGCCGGGGTCGGGCCGGCGAAGTGGCTGCGGAACCGGCCCCACGGGCCGGAGTCGAGGACGACGGTCTGGCCGTCGGAGACGATGGCGGACTGGAGGGCCGGCGCCTGCGCGCGCCCGAGCCCGTAGCCGGCGGCGAGCAGCAGCAGGGCCACCGGAAGATTGAAAAGGAGCTTCCGCATGTGCGGGATTGTAGCGGAACAGCTTTGATCTGGTCGGATCTGGTCGGATCGGGTCGGATCGGGTCGGATCAGGTCCCGCCGTCGCGCTGCGCGCGCGCCTGGCCAAGTCCGATAAGGTGGGAAAAGGTGCCCCCATAGCGCCGCGCGCGCGGGG
>CAYUPN010000278.1:0-1862 GCA_964446605.1 uncultured Bifidobacteriaceae bacterium
TACCACGCCATCCGCGCCGGCATGGACATGGGCATCGTCAACGCCGGGCAGCTCGTGGTGTACGAGGACATCTCGCCGGAGCTGCTGACGCACGTCGAGGACGTGCTGTTCAACCGGCGGCCCGACGCGACCGAGCGGCTGGTGGAGCTGGCCGAGCGGGTGAAGGGGAGCGGCGCGAAGCGCACGGTCGATCTGGCCTGGCGGCAGGGCACCGTCGAGGAGCGCCTGTCCTACGCGCTCGTGCACGGCGTGGTCGACTACATCGAGGAGGACACGGAGGAGGCGCGGCAGAAGTACGGCCGGCCGCTGTCGGTGATCGAGGGACCGCTGATGGACGGCATGAAGACCGTCGGCGATCTCTTCGGCGCCGGCAAGATGTTCCTGCCGCAGGTGGTGAAGAGCGCGCGCGCGATGAAGCGCGCCGTGGCCTGGCTCGAGCCGTTCATGGAGCAGGAGAAGGCGGAGGGCAACGGCGGCGCGCAGGGGCGCGTGCTCATGGCGACGGTGAAGGGGGACGTCCACGACATCGGCAAGAACATCGTCGGCGTCGTCCTCGGCTGCAACAACTACGAGGTGATCGACCTCGGCGTCATGGTGCACCAGGACGTGATCCTGCGGACCGCCGCCGAGAAGCAGGTCGACATCGTCGGCGTGAGCGGGCTCATCACCCCGTCGCTCGACGAGATGGTCTCCGTCGCGCGGGAGATGGAGCGCCGCGGGCTGACGCTCCCGCTGCTCATCGGCGGCGCGACGACGAGCAAGCAGCATACGGCGGTGAAGATCGCGCCGGAGTACAGCGGGCCGGTGGTGCACGTGCTCGACGCCTCGCGCGCCGTCGACGTGGTCTCGCGGCTGCTGAGCGAGACGCAGCGCGATGGCTTCGTCGCCGCGACCCGCGAGGACCAGGAGAAGCTCCGCAAGCAGTACGGCGACCGGCGCCAGAAGCCGCTCCTGCCGTATCCGGCCGCAAAGGCGAACCGGCAGAAAATCGACTGGGCGGCCGAGGACCTGCCGGTGCCGGGGTTCCTCGGCCGGCGTCCGGTGGATGTCCCGCTCGAGGCGCTGGTGCCGTTCATCGACTGGACCTTCTTCTTCCACGCGTGGGAGCTCAAGGGGCGCGTGCCGCAGATCTTCGAGCATCCGGCCTACGGCGAGGCGGCGCGCGAGCTGTACGACAACGCGCAGGCGCTGCTCGACCGGATCGTGCGCGAGCAGCTGCTGCAGGCGCGCGGCGTCTATGGCTTCTGGCCCGCGGCCTCCCACGGCGACGACATCGTGCTGTTCGAGGACGAGTCGCGCTCGTCGGTGCGGGCGCGCTTCCCGATGCTGCGCCAGCAGGAGCCGATTGCGGACACGAAGCCGAACCGGTCGCTGGCCGACTTCGTCGCGCCGATCGACAGCGGGCGGAAGGACTACGTCGGCGCCTTCGCGGTCACGGCGGGGCTCGGCTCCGCGGAGCTCGTGCGCCGCTTCGAGGCGGAGCGCGACGACTACTCCGCGATCATGGCGAAGGCGCTGGCCGACCGGCTGGCCGAGGCGTTCGCGGAGTACCTGCACGCGCAGGCGCGGCGCGACTGGGGCTACGGGGCGGGGGAGCAGCTGTCGAACGACGAGCTCATCGCGGAGAAGTACCGCGGCATCCGGCCGGCCTTCGGCTATCCGGCCTGCCCCGACCACACGGAGAAGCGCACGCTGTTCGATCTGCTCGACGCCTCGTCACAGGGCATCACGCTGACGGAGCACTTCGCGATGACGCCGCCGGCGAGCGTGAGCGGGCTCTACTTCCACAGCCCGCACGCGCGCTACTTCATGGTCGGCCGCATCGGCGCCGACCAGGCGGCCGACTACGCACGCCGGAAGGG
>CAYUPN010000279.1:0-1840 GCA_964446605.1 uncultured Bifidobacteriaceae bacterium
GGGCACAAGTAGCACGCGCCCCGGGGGCAGACAAGTGTCGCCAAGTGACGACAGTCGGGCGGCGAAGCGACGCCCGTCAGCCGCCGTCCCCGAGCGACTCGACTAGCGCCGCGGCTCGTCGATCGCCGGGAAAACGGCGCAAGAGCTCGCTCGCTGCCCGGCGGGCGCCCGCGAGATCGCCGGCGTCCCTTCGCATCGTCGCGAGCGCCCAGCCGATCTCGTAATCGGTGGGGAAATCCTCGCGGGCGCGTTCCAGCAGCGCCAGCGCTTCGTCGCGTTCTCCCAAGGAATGGAGCGCCACGGCCAGGGCGTAGGCGTACTGGCTGCTCGTCGGATCGAGCTCGACCGCGCGGCGCAGCGATGCGAGCGCGGCCTCGGAATCGCCCGCGCGCACGAGCCACAGCCCGTAGGCATAACGCAGCGCGGCGTCGTCCCCGTCCCGTGCAATGCCTTCGCGCAGCACCTCGCCCGCGCGCGCATCGTCGCCCAGCTGCCGCAGCACGTCGGCATAGTTCAGCCGCGCGGGCACGAAAGCAGGATCGCGGCGCAGCGCCTCCGCGTACTCGCGCGCCGCGCCTTCGAGCTTGCCGCGTGCGAGCTCGAACGCGGCGAGCGCCGCGTGCGATTCGGCACGATTCGCGGTGAGCTCGAAGGCTTGCACGTACTCCGCCGCGGCGCGGGCGAAGTGCCGGGCGTCTTCAACCCCCATCAGGTCACGCAGGCCCGCCAATGCGCGGGCCGCCTCGATGCGCACGCCCCGCACGGGATCGCCGAGCAGCGGCGCGGCGGCTTCGAGCCGCGATGCGGCGGGGACGATGTCGAGCGTGCGCAGCGCCGCGATCCGTACCAGCGCATCCGGATCGCTCAAGGAGGCGCGCACGGCCGCGATCGACTCCGGCGTCGCGGGTTGGCGGAGCAGGGAAATCGCGGTGGCGCGCGCGATGGCCGGAAACTCCGGGTTGCCGGCCGCCCGCGCGAGCTCCGTGTTTGCGTAGCCCGCGCGTCCAGCGGCGAGCGCGGTAGCGAAATGCGGCGTATCGGCGGCGGCGGAGCCGAGCCACTCGCGCAGCTTGCCGGCCGCCCACTCCGCGTCGCGGTCGTCGTGACAGCCGTTGCACGCGTTCGGTGCACCGGTCTCGACGCTCAAGTCCGGACGCGGGATGCGGAAACCGTGATCGCGCCGCGCGTCCACCTGCATGTAGGTGCGCGACGGCATGTGGCAATCGACGCACGTGGCGTCTGCGGGCGCATGACCCGAGTGCTCCACGGTCGCGAATTTCGCGGGCAAGTGGCACTGCGCGCAAACCGCGCTCGGCTCCGCTCCAGCCCTGAGCTTCGCCGAGTGCGGCTCGTGGCAGCTCGTGCAGGTGACGCCCGCGCGGTACATGCGGCTCTGCAGGAACGAGCCGTACTCGTACACCTCGTCGTGGATCTGCCCGTCCGCGAAGTACAGCGGCGCATCGAGCAGCGCAGGCAGGTGCGTGTCTGCGAGCGGCCGCCCGTACTCGTAATCCGGCGCGATCGTCGCGCGGCGTGCATGACAGCGCCCGCATGCCTCGGGCTGACGCTGACGCTCGGCCGCTGCACCCGCGTGCTCGGCGATGCCGGTCGACGGGTTCATGATCCAGCCGGAGCTGCCCGGATCGTGCAGATCGAGGGCAAGCCCATAAGCGTCGTCGAAGTGGCCGGCGCGTGCCTGGGCGGCGTGCGCCGACCCTGGTCCGTGGCAGGCCTCGCAGCCGACGGGGACCTCCTTATACGTAGTATGAAAAGCGTCCGTCGCCCCGTCGTAGCCGAGCTTCACGTCGGTCGAGTGGCATTCCGCGCACATGAAGTTCCA
>CAYUPN010000280.1:0-1795 GCA_964446605.1 uncultured Bifidobacteriaceae bacterium
CAGCGGCTGCACCAGCGGACGATGTTCGACCTCGAGATGATCCGGGAGATCGGCTACTGCCACGGCATCGAGAACTACTCGCGCCATCTCACCGGCCGCGCGCCCGGCGAGCCGCCCCCGACACTGCTCGACTACCTGCCGGAGGACGCGCTCATCTTCGTCGACGAGAGCCACCAGACCGTGCCGCAGGTCCGCGGCATGTACGCGGGGGACCGTTCGCGCAAGGAGGTCCTCGTCGCGTACGGGTTCCGGCTGCCATCGGCGATCGACAACCGGCCGCTGAACTTCGCGGAGTGGGAGGCGCGCGTGGGGCAGGTGATCTACGTCTCGGCGACGCCGGGGCCCTACGAGCTGACGAAATCGGGCGGCGTCGTCGTCGAGCAGATCATCCGGCCGACGGGGCTCATGGATCCGCCAATCGACGTCCGGCCGGTGCGGGGGCAGGTCGACGACCTGCTGCAGGAGATCCGTGCCCGGACCGAGCGTCGCGAGCGCGTGCTCGTGACGACGCTGACGAAGCAGATGGCGGAGGACCTGACGCAGTACTATCAGGAGCTCGGGGTCCGGGTCCGCTACCTGCATTCGGACATCGATACGCTGGAGCGCGTCGAGATCCTGCGCGACCTCCGGCGCGGCGCCTTCGACGTGCTCGTGGGCATCAACCTGCTGCGGGAGGGGCTCGACCTGCCGGAAGTCTCACTCGTCGCGATCCTCGACGCCGACAAGGAGGGGTTCCTGCGGTCGGGCGGGTCGCTGATCCAGACCGCGGGGCGGGCGGCGCGCAACGTCAACGGCCAGGTGATCATGTACGCGGATACCATCACCGACTCCATGCGGCAGTGCCTCGACGAGACCGCCCGGCGGCGCGCGATCCAGGGCCGGTACAACGTCGAACACGGCATCACGCCCACGTCCATCGTGAAACACCTGGACGACGTGATGTCCAGCGTCGAGGCGGGGGACTACGCCGGTGTTCCGGAGCCGGCGCCGCGCTTCCGCACCGCGGCCGAGCGGGCCGCGCACATCGCCGGCCTCGAGCGCGAGATGAAGGCGGCGGCCGCGGACCTCGATTTCGAGCGCGCCGCGCGGATTCGCGACGAGATCCGCGCGCTGCGCGTGGCGGACCTCGGGCTGGCCGCGGGCGTGGAGCGCTGAGCGGTGCTGATCTGGGCGAATGAGCGGCTGAAGGCCGCGGCGCTGGAGCTGCAGGAATACACCCGGATGTGCCGCGCGGCGCTCGTCGGCGCCTTTTCCCGTCCCTTCTACTACCGCGACGTGGTCCAGCAGCTCGAGCTCATCGGCGTCGGCTCGCTGGCCGTCGTGATCCTCACCGGCCTGTTCACCGGCGCCGTGCTCGCGCTGCAGACCGGCCTCACGCTCGATCAGTTCGGCGCGCGGCCCTTCGTCGGCCGGCTGGTCTCCGCCTCGATGGTCAAGGAGCTCGGGCCGGTGCTCACGGCGCTGATGCTGACCGGGCGCGTGGGCGCGGGCATCGCCGCCGAGCTCGGCTCGATGGTCGTGGGGGAGCAGGTCAACGCGCTGCGCGCGCTCGGCACCGATCCCGTGCGCAAGCTGGTCGTGCCGCGCGTCCTGGCCGGCACGCTGATGGCCCCCGTGCTGACGGTCATCGCCGATTTCATCGGCATCCTGGGCGGGTGGCTGATCGCCGTGACGCAGCTGCGGGTGGCGTCCAGCGTGTACTGGACGTCGGTGCTCGAAGGGCTCTATCCCCAGGATCCGTGGATGGGGCTCATCAAGCCCTTCTTCCTCGGGTTTGCCATCGTGAGCATCGGCT
>CAYUPN010000281.1:0-1784 GCA_964446605.1 uncultured Bifidobacteriaceae bacterium
GATCAGACCCGATCAAGCCGTCTTGGCGGTCTTGCGTGCCCGAGTCGTGCGGGGCTTCGTCGTGCCGGCGGCCTTCGTCGTCCGCTTGGTCGTCGTCGCGCGCTTGCGGGTCGTCTTCTTCGCAGCCGGTGCCGCAGCCTTCGCCTCGGCGTCCGCGCCGGCGTCTCCGTCGGCCTCAGTGCTGGCCTCGGCCGCCCTGGCGGATTCGGCCGGCGCCTCCGGCGTGTCGTCTGCCGGCGCCACTTCCGCGTCGACGATGACCGCCGCGGCTTCGGGGACGACGACCGGCTCGCCGTTGACGACCGGCTCCGGCGCCGGCTCGGACGGCAGCGCCACGGCCGGTGCGGCCGCGGCCTCCTCCTCCGGTTCCGGCGGCGGCGCCGGCTGCGCGAGCTGCGGGCCGGCGTGGACGCGCAGCACGCCCTGGCGGTCGCGCTCCAGGCGGAGCAGTCCTTCGCGCTGGCACGCGCGCAGGAAGTCGAGGATGCCGCCGAATCCGAGCTTGCGCTCGTCGAAGGTCTCGTCGACGCCCCGCAGGTACTGCCGCACCTGGCGGACGTACATCGGCCACCGCGGCGGGTTCTTGGCGCGCGCGAAGAGCCGCGCCGTGTCGGCGACGATCTCCGCCGCCTGCTCCTCGGTCAGCTCCGTCCGGCCGTTGCCGGACCCGCGGTCGCCGTTCTCGTGCGCGTGCACCGCCTCGGGCTTCGGCGCCGGCTCCGGCTTCGCCGCCGGCTCCGGCTTCGGCGGCGCGGCGGCCTCGACCGCCGGCTCCGTGGCCTCGCTGCCGTCGTGCGAGTCGGTGTCGGCCTCGCCCTCCTCGGTGAGCTCCACGAGGACGCTGCGTCCGGACTGCCGCAGCGAGACGATGCCCTTGGCGGCGACCTTCTCGATGAAGTCGCGGAAGGTGCCGGCGCCGTAGTCGCGCTCGGAGAAGGTGGAGTCCAGCTGCAGCAGGGTGCTCTTCAGCAGCCCGAGCTGCGGCGTGACCTCGCGGTCCGCCAGCACCTTCAGCGCGCGCTTGACGAGCGGCACCGCCTTGCCGACGTCCTGCGCGCCGACCGCGCCCGGCTTGTGGCGTCCCGGTCCGGCGCTGCGGCGCGTATGGCCGACGAGGTTCTCGTACGCGATGAACTCGTGGCAGTTCTTCTGCATCACGAGGCTGGTGAACTGCCGCCCCCCGACGACGAAGACCTTCCGGTCGTACTGCTTCAGCTTCTCGACCAGCGTGATGAAGTCGCTGTCGCCGCCGACGATCACGAACGCGTTGATGTGGTCGTGGGTGAAGGCCATCTCGAGGGCGTCGAGGGCCAGGTTGATGTCGGCGCCGTTCTTGTCGCCGCCGGGGGTGAGGTTGCGCTGCACCATGCGGATTGCATGCTGCGAGAGGAGCCGGCTGTGGTCGCCCGCACGTTTCCAGTCGCTGTAGGCGACCTTGGTGACGACTTCGCCGCGTTCCTTGATGGCTTCGAGGACGGCGCCCACGTCGAAGTGGCCGCCGAGGGTGGTCTTCACGCCGATTTCGATGTTGTCGAAATCGATGAAGACCGCAATCTTCAGTTTTGGATCTGTCACAAAGAAGGTGTCCTGCTCAGCCGCCGCGGTGGGCGGCGGCGAACGCACGCCCGCAGGCATGCGCGATGTCAACACACGCTCCCGGAGCGGCCGGGCGTCAGCCGGGCCTCAGCGGGGCACTACACCTAGTGTAACAGGTCGGCTCGGGTCCGATAGGTCGGATCAGGTCGGATCAGGTCGGATCGGGTCGGATCGGGTCGGATCGGGTC
>CAYUPN010000282.1:0-1783 GCA_964446605.1 uncultured Bifidobacteriaceae bacterium
CTGATCCGACCTGATCCGACCTGATCCGACCTGATCCGACCTGATCCGACCTGTTCAGACCTGTTCAGACCTGATCAGACCTAGAATCGCGAGATATGTCGTTCACCGGTATCCGCCAGGTCCCGAAGCCCGTCAACGAGCCGGTCCAGTCCTACGCGCCGGGCACGCCGGCGCGCGCCGAGCTGAAAGCGCGGCTGAAGGCGATGGCCGGCGAGCGCGCCGACATCCCGCTGGTCATCGGCGGCCGCGAGGTGCGCACCGGCGACACCGAGCCGGTGGTGATGCCGCACCGGCACAGCCACGTGCTCGGCGAGTACCACAAGGCCGGGCCGGAGCACGTCGATCAGGCGATCGACGCCGCGCTGGTGGCGCGGCGCGAGTGGGCGTCCTGGAAGTGGGAGGACCGCGCGGCGGTGTTCCTGCGCGCGGCGGCGCTGCTCGCCACGCGCTGGCGCGCGACGCTCAACGCCGCGACGATGCTGGGGCAGTCGAAGACGGCGTTCCAGGCGGAGATCGACGCGGCGTGCGAGACGATCGACTTCTGGCGCTTCAATCCCTGGTACGCGCAGGAGCTGTACACCGAACAGCCGTACTCCGACGGGACGATGTGGAACCAGCTCGATTACCGCGGGCTGGAAGGCTTCGTCTACGCGATCACGCCGTTCAACTTCACGTCCATCGCCGCGAACCTGCCGACCGCCCCCGCGCTCATGGGCAGCACGGTCGTCTGGAAGCCGGCGTCGTCGGCGATGCTGAGCGCCTGCTACCTGTACCGGCTGCTCCTGGAGGCGGGGCTGCCGCCGGGCGTGATCAACGTCGTCGCCGGCGACCCGGTGATGATCTCGCAGCGGCTGCTGTCCCACCGCGAGCTCGCCGGCGTGCACTTCACCGGCAGCACGAAGGTCTTCAACTCGCTCTGGACGACCATCGGCGCCTCGATGGACTCCTACCGCACCTACCCGCGCATCGTCGGGGAGACGGGAGGCAAGGACTTCATCCTCGCGCACGCGTCGGCGGACGTCGACACGCTCGCGGTCGCGATCGTGCGCGGCGCCTTCGAATACCAGGGACAGAAGTGCTCCGCCGCCAGCCGCGTCTACGTGCCGCGGTCGCTCTGGCCGGGGCTGCGCGACCGGCTGGCCGGGATGGTCGGCGAGATCCGGATGGGGGACGTGCGCGACTTCCGCAACTTCATGGGCGCGGTGATCGACCGGCGCGCGTTCGACAAGATCTCCGGGTATCTCGACCACGCGCGCGAGTCGGCGACCATCGTCACCGGCGGCACCGCCGACGCGCGCGAGGGCTACTTCGTCGAGCCGACGATCGTCGAGACCACGGACCCGGACAGCCGGCTGCTCCGCGAGGAGATCTTCGGGCCGGTACTGACCGTGTACCCGTACGACGACAGCGACTGGCTGGACGTGCTGACGCTCGTCGACGACACGTCGCCGTATTCGCTCACCGGCGCGGTGTTCGCGCGCGACCGCCGCGCGATCATCGACGCCGCGCACGCGCTGCGCAACGCCGCCGGCAACTTCTACATCAACGACAAGCCCACCGGCGCCGTCGTCGGGCAGCAGCCGTTCGGCGGCGCGCGCGCGTCGGGCACGAACGACAAGGCCGGGTCGAAGCTGAATCTCACGCGCTGGGTCAGCGCGCGCGCGATCAAGGAGACGTTCAGCCCACCGACGGACTGGACGTATCCGTTCATGGCGGAGGAATAAGACCGGTCGGATCAGGTCGGATCGGGTCGGATCAGGTCGGATCGGGTCGGATCAGGTCG
>CAYUPN010000283.1:0-1781 GCA_964446605.1 uncultured Bifidobacteriaceae bacterium
GATCCGACCCGATCCGACCTGATCCGACCCGATCCGACCTGAAATTCCGTTGCCGTCGGGCCCGACAATCCTGTAGTCTCTCCGCCACATGGCCGACGAAATTGTCGGACCGTCGCGCCGGGTGCGCGCTGCCGCGCTCGCCGATCCGCGCGGCGCCACCAAGGAAATCCGGCGCCTGTCGTCGCTCGTCGACATCAGCCAGGCGCTCTCCGGCACCCTCGACCTCACCGCCGCCCTCCCGCTCGCCCTCGACGTCCTCGAACGCCACCACCGCGTCGTCCGGAGCGCCGTGACGCTGCTGGACGAGGAGGGGAGCGAGCTGTACATCGCGGCGTCCACCGGGCTGTCCACCGACGGGCGCCGCGCCCGCTACCGCCTCGGCGAGGGGATCACCGGCCGGGTCGTGGACACCGGCAAGCCGATCGTCGTCCCGCAGGCCAGCCGCGAGCCGCTGCTGCTGAACCGCGCCGCCCGGCGGGAAGGAGGGCGGCACGAGCTGACGTTCATCTGCGTGCCGCTCGTCGTCAACCGGCGGACCGTCGGCGCGATGAGCGTCGACCTGCCGTTCCGCCGCGACCGCGACTACGACCGATCGCTGAAGTTCTACCGGGTGGTCGCGGGGATGATCGCCCAGGCCGTGAAGGTGAGCCGGCTGGCGGAGGCCGAGCGGCGCCGGCTGGTGGAGGAGAACACCCACCTGCGCGAGGAGCTGCGCGAGCGCTACGCGTTCCAGCACCTGATCGGGACCAGCGCGACGATCCGCCAGGTCTACGACCAGGTGGCGCAGGTCGCGCGGACGAACACCACCGTGCTCATCCGCGGCGAGTCGGGGACCGGCAAGGAGATGATCGCGCACGCCATCCACTACAACTCGGTGCGCGCGAAGAAGCCGTTCATCAAGGTGAGCTGCGCGGCGCTGCCCGAGTCGCTGGTGGAGTCGGAGCTGTTCGGCTACGAGCGCGGCGCCTTCACCGGCGCCCACGGGCTGAAGAAGGGGCGCTTCGAGCTCGCCGACGGCGGCACGATCTTCCTCGACGAGATCGGCGACCTCACGCTGACCACCCAGGTGAAGCTGCTGCGCGTGCTCCAGGAGCGCGAGTTCGAGCGCCTGGGCGGCACGCAGAGCATCCGCGTCAACGTCCGCCTCGTGGCGGCGACCCACCGTCCGCTCGAGAAGCTGATCGCCGAAGGAGCGTTCCGCGAGGACCTGTTCTACCGGCTGAACGTCTTCACGATCTTCGCGCCGCCGCTGCGCGAGCGGAAGCCGGACATCATGCTGCTGGCGGACCACTTCCTCCAGAAGTACTCCCGCGAGCACACCAAGGCGATCAAGCGCATCTCGACGCCCGCCATCGACATGCTCACCAGCTATCACTGGCCGGGCAACGTGCGCGAACTGGAGAACACCATCGAGCGCGCCGTCCTCGTCTGCGACGCCGGCGTCGTCCACGCCCACCACCTGCCGCCGACGCTCCAGACCGCGGAGGCCTCCGACACCATCCCGCGCGTCTCGCTCGCCGAGGCCGTCGCCGCCTTCGAGCGCGACCTCCTCGCCGACGCGCTGAAGACGACGCGCGGCAACTGCGCGCGCGCGGCGAAGCTGCTGGCCACCACCGAGCGGATCGTGGCTTACAAGGTCCGGAAGTACGGCATCGATCCCAGGCGGTTCAAAGGCTGACGGACCAGGGTCAGATCAGGTCGGATCAGGTCGGATCGGGTCGGATCGGGTCTGATCAGGTCTGATCAGGTCTGATCAGGTCTGATCAGGTCTGATCAGGTCT
>CAYUPN010000284.1:0-1778 GCA_964446605.1 uncultured Bifidobacteriaceae bacterium
GATCCGACCTGATCCGACCTGATCCGACCCGATCCGACCTGATCCCCCGTGCAGTCTACTTGTTCTTGAACAGCGCCAGTGAATCGAGTGCGAAGCTCAGCGCGACGTAGACACCGTGCGTGAAGCGATCGCGCGTGCGGATTGCGTCGCGCGACGAAACCGGATCGCCGATGGTCTGGCCGTCGAGCTCGCGGCGGCGCTGCGTGGTGACGCCGCCCGAGAGCCGCAGGCGCCCGCCGAACTCGAGCACGCCGCCGCCGAAGAAGGCCGGGGCGTCGCCGCTGAGCGCCGTGCCGACCTGCAGCCCGGGCCGGATCGCGCCGGCGCCGGCGACCGGCCAGATGTCCAGGAACGCGCCGAGCCGTCCCGCGCGCGTCGTGCGCGCCGTCTCGACGATCACGAGCTCGCGGTCGCCTGGCGCGCGCGGCGCCGCGCCGTACGAGGACTCGGCGACGTCCGTGACGACGACGCCGAGGCCGACGCCGAACCGGCGTGCGGCGGCGGGACGGATGCGGAACGCGGTGGCGGCCTTCTTCGGATGCGACGCGGCGAGGCTCGACGCGTAGGGCGAATCGGCCGTGATCTCGAGCGGATACGTCCGCTCGGCGTGCCAGGGCGTCGCGGGATCCAGGTGCTCCAGTTCCATCCACGTCGCGACGGCGTCGTCGCGCACGTACCGCGCGTGGCGCGCGTACGCCGCGCGCACGTGTGCCGCCACCAGATCCAGCTGCGGCGCCTTCGCCAGCACATCGTCCAGCTTCGGCGCCAGCTTCTGCGCGTCGGTATCGGGGCGAAGCGCTCCGGCCGGATCGTCGAAGCGCGCACGCTGTGCCGTGATCGTCGCCGCGGTCGGCGAGTCCACGATGGCGGCGCGCGCGGCGTCGATCGCGCGGGCGAGCGCGTCGAGCGGCGCGTCGGCGGGATCGGCGGAGGGCTCCGGTGGCGCCGGCACGCGCGCCAGCGCGTCGCAGACGAGGAGTGCGGCTGTGTCGCTGGGCTCCGGACACGGCCGAGAGTCCGCCGGTCCTCCCGGAAGCACGAGCACATCGGCGAACGCGTCGGCCTGCATCAGGTGCCGCGCGCCGTACGCGTGAAATGATGTGGCGGCCTCCGACGCTTCGAGCCGCGACGCCTCGAACTGCGCGAGCCGCGCTTCAACGTCGTCGCAGACGGGCGGGGAAGGGATGCCGTGCTCGACCGCCTGGATGCGGCGCACCATGCGATCGCGGCAGGCCGCGACCGCGTCGAAATCGCGCTTCAGCCGCGCGACCGCGGCCTGATACTGGCGGAAGCGCGCGGCGTGCTCCGCGCGGATCGCGGCGAGCAGCCGGATCGGCGTGCCGTCGACGGGCGCCCTCGACGCGCCGCGGGGGCGGATCGAGTCGCCGGCGAACGCCGCCAGCGCCTGCAGTCCGGGGCCGAGCGCCGCGAACAGCGTGCGCAGCCCGGCGACGAGATCGGTGTCCTCGACGTCCGGCTCGCCCGCGCGCGCACTGTAGAGCAGCGGGTTCGTGTGGACGATGCGGACGCGGAGCCGTTCGTTGGCGCGCGGGGTGACGACGGGCACGCCGTCGGCGTCCCAGTGGACGCGGCCGGCCTGTCCCGGGGGCGTGCGCCACACGCCCGCGGCGTGGTCGTAGCAGAGCAGGACGGTGCGGCGTTCGTCCGGGTCGAGCGTGCAGCCGTCGCGAGCGGCGGCGGCATCGACGAGGAGGAGCGACCCGAGGAGAGCCACGAGGGTGGTGCGCATGGCAGGGGCCAGGGATCAGGGGCCAGGG
>CAYUPN010000285.1:0-1775 GCA_964446605.1 uncultured Bifidobacteriaceae bacterium
CGCAGTACGTGGCCGGGGAGCGCGCCGGTGTGCTGCCCGTTGTCGATCACGACGACCCCGTTGACGATCACGTACGGGATGCCGTCGGGGAACTGGTGCGGGTTCTCGAAGGTCGCGCGGTCGATCACCCGGTCTCGATCGAAGACCGTGACGTCGGCGAACGCGCCGGGCTCGAGGCGTCCGCGGCGATCGAGACCGATCTTGTCCGCGTTCAGCCTGGTCATCTTCCGCACCGCCTCCGGCAGCGGGAGGACGTGCAACTCGCGCACGTATCGGCCCAGCACCCGTGGGAACGTGCCGTAGTACCGGGGATGCGGGTGCGAACGGCCCGACGGGCCGTCCGGGCTGACCGCGCTTCCGTCCGACCCGATCGAGGTCCATGGCTGGCGCATGATCAGCTGCATGTCCTCCTCGGAGTGGTGGAAGAACACCGTCGGCACGCTGCCTTCTTCTTCGAGCAGCACGTCGAACAGCACGTCGGCCGGGTTGCCGCCGCGGGCCGCAATGAGCTCGCTCATGCGCCGCCCCTGGAAGGGCCGGTTTCTCTCGTGCTTGAGCGAGACGAGCAGCATGCCGCCCCAGCCGTCGCCGGTCGCCAGGTAGTGGTTGTACCAGCCCGGCAGCCCGTTCAGGACTTCCTGCCGCATGCGGGCGCGTGCGTCGGGATCCCTGAGGCGCTCGAGCATCGCGGCGCGCCCGCCGTCGTGCGCCCACGGCGGGACGATGGACGAGAGGTTGTTCTGGCCGGCGGTGTACGGATAGACGTTGGCCTGGACGTCCATGCCCCCATCCCGCGCGCGCTGCACCATCGCGATGATCTCGCTCGCACGGCCCCACAGCGTCCGGTGCGCGATCTTCATGTGGATGATGTCGACCGGGATCTCCGCATCGCGTCCGACCTGGATGGCTTCGTCCACGGACTCGAAGACGCGCTCGCCTTCGTCGCGGATGTGCGTCGAGTAGATGCCGCCGTACTGTTTCGCGACCTTTGCCAGCTCGACGAGATTCGCGGTCGTCGCCAGGCTCGACGGCGGCTGCAGCAGCGACGTCGAGAGTCCCAGGGCCCCGTCCTCCATGGCCTGTGCGACGAGCGTCTTCATCGCGTCGAGCTCCTCCGGCGTGGCGGGCGACTGGCCGTAGCCCTTGACGTACGTCCACACCTGCTCTTCGCCGACGTACGATGCGATGTTCGTCGCGACCCCCTGGCGCTCGAGCGTCTCGAAGTACCCGCCGAGGGTCGTCCATCCCGCGTCGGCGCCGTCCGCGCGGGCTCGCGGGTCGTCGTTCACACCCGGCTTCACCGGGCCCGCCGACCGCGACTCGCCCAGCACCATCGTCGTCACGCCCTGCCGGATCATGCTTTCGGCCCGGGGCTCGCGCAGGATCGTGTAGTCGGAGTGGTTGTGGATGTCGATGAAGCCGGGCGCCACGACCAGGCCCGATGCGTCGATCCGCCGGACGGCATCCGCACCGGAGAGGTCACCGATTGCGGCGATCACGCCATCGCGGATGCCGACGTCGGCGCGGACCGGCGGCGTGCCGTTGCCGTCGATCACCGTGCCCCCGGCAATCAGCACGTCGAACGCCGGCTGCGACGATGAGCCGGAGCAACCCGCGAGCAGGGCGAAGAGAACACCAAATCGCAGACTCATGCGCCTGAATGGCATCAGGTTCGATCTCCACGTATGCGGGTGGGCACCGTGCGGCGCCGGCCGTGGCATCACGACCGGCGCGTCGAGCGCAGGTAGAACGGCACGCCGAGGAGGAGCAGCCCG
>CAYUPN010000286.1:0-1770 GCA_964446605.1 uncultured Bifidobacteriaceae bacterium
GGCGGGACCTGATCGCGCGGTCGCGAGCCAGGATCAGCGAGCGGCCGCGCAGACCTGATCAGACCTGATCCGCCGCAGCCCGCGACCGATCGCGCGGGCGAAGGCGGGACCTGATCGCGCGGTCGCGAGCCAGGATCAGCGAGCGGCCGCGCAGACCCGATCAGACCTGATCTGACCTGATCAGACCTGATCCGACCCGATCAGACCTGTTCCGACCCGATCAGATGCTGACCGTCTCGAACGTCGCCAAGTCCTACGACGGCGTCCGCGCGCTGCGCGACGCCTCGCTGGACGTGCGCGCCGGCGAGGTGCACGCGCTCGTCGGCGAGAACGGCGCCGGCAAGTCGACGCTCGTGCGCGTCCTCACGGGCGCCGTGCAGCCGGACACCGGGCAGGTGACGCTCGGCGGGACCCGGATGACGCGGTTCACTCCGCAGGAGGCGCGCGCGCTCGGGGTCGTCGCCATCCACCAGCATCCGGCGCTCTTCCCCGACCTGTCCGTCGCCGAGAACCTCGCGATCGGCCGCGAGCCGGCGCGCTGGCTCCGTCGCGTGAACTGGACCGCGCGGCGCGACGCGGCGCGCGACCTGCTGGCGCGCGTCGGCGCGCACATCGACGTCGACCGCGACGCCGCGTCACTCAGCCTCCCCGAGGCGCAGCTCGTCGAGATCGCGCGCGCGCTCGGCGCCGACGCGCGGCTGCTCATCCTGGACGAGCCGACCGCGTCGCTGACCCCGCGCGAGGTCGACCGGCTGTTCGAGCTGCTCGACGGCCTGCGACGCGAGGGGGTGGCGATCGTCTACATCACCCACCGGCTCGAGGAGCTGCCGCGCCTCGCCGACCGCGTGACCGTGCTGCGCGACGGCGCCACCGTCGGCACGCACGAGGTCTCCGGGATCGAGCCGCCGGCGCTGATCCGGCTGATGGTCGGGCGCGAGGTGTCCGCGGTGTTCCCGAAGCGCGAGGTCCCCATCGGCGACCCGGTCCTCGAGGTGGAGGGACTCTCCGCGCCGGAGGCCGGCGTGCACGACGTCTCGCTGACCGTCCGCCGCGGCGAGATCGTCGGGCTGGCGGGCCTCGTCGGCGCGGGACGCACGGAGCTGGCGCGCGTGCTGTTCGGCCTCGAGCCGGCGGAACGCGGGGCAATCAGCCTCGCCGGACGGCCGTTCCGCCCCCGCAGCCCGTCCGACGCGATCGCGCGCGGCCTCGCGTATCTGCCGGAGGACCGGCGCCGGCACGGGGTCGTCCTGGACCTGTCCGTCACCGCGAACCTCACGCTGGCGGCGCTGCGCGCGTTCAGCCGGCGCGGGCTGCTGGACGCGCAGGCCGAGCGCGACACCGCGGCGCGGCTCGTCGACGCGCTCGGCGTGAAGACCGCGTCGCTCGACACGCCGGTCCGCGACCTCTCCGGCGGCAACCAGCAGAAGGTCGCGCTCGGCCGCTGGCTGGTGCAGCCGCCGCAGGTCCTCGTGCTCGACGAGCCGACGCAGGGGGTCGACGTCGGGGCGAAGGCCGAGATCCACCGGCTGATCGGCGATCTCGCGGCGGAGGGCCTCGGCGTGCTCCTCATCTCCTCCGAGCTGCCGGAGATCTTCGGCATCGCCGATCGCATCCTCGTCATGCGCGCCGGGACGATCGCCGCCGCGTTCCCGCGCGCGGCGGCGACGCCGGAAGCGGTGATGGCGGCCGCGGTCGCGCGCCGCCCCCCGGCCAGAACAGGTGACGCGCCCGCCAACGTCCCGCCGCCCTCGGGCGCCGCGCGCTGCGCCT
>CAYUPN010000287.1:0-1756 GCA_964446605.1 uncultured Bifidobacteriaceae bacterium
CGCTCGCTGATCCGGACTCGCGACCGCGCGATCGGGTCTGATCAGGTCCCGCCCGCGCCTGCGACGAGTGCGCGGGCGGATCGGGTCCGCGCGGCCGCTCGCTGAGCCCGGCTCGCGCCCGCGCGCGTGAGGCGCGAAAGCGCGAAGGCGGACGGTGCGATACGATGGCTGACGTGCTGATTTCATTGTTGATGCTCATCCAGTTGACATCCGCGTCCGCGGCCGCTGCGCCTTCCGGCGTGGTGCTCGACCAGCGCGGGCTGCCGGTGGCCGGCGCGCGCGTGGCGAGTGTGCTCCAGCCCGCCTGTGAGACCGTGACCGGCCACGACGGGCGGTTCACGCTGTCGTGCGCGGAAGCGGGGGACCGCGTTCGCGTGACGGCAGACGGGTTCGGCGCGGCCGAGACCCGGCTCGGCGCCCGCCCGATCAGTGTCACGCTGGCGCCCACGCGCTACACCGAGGCGGTCGTGGTCACGGCCACGAGAGGCGACATGCATCCGACCAGCGGCGCCGCCCCGGTCTCCGTCGTCACGCGGGCCGACCTCGACCTCGTGCCGCCGGCGCCGCTCGACGACGCGCTGCGGGCGGTGCCCGGCTTCAGCCTGTTCAGGCGCTCGAGTTCGCGCAGCGCGAACCCGACCACGCAGGGTGCGGGTCTGCGCGGTCTGGCGGCCTCGGGGGCCAGCCGCGCGCTGGTGCTCGCCGACGGCGAGCCGCTGAACGACCCGTTCGGCGGGTGGGTGTACTGGAACCGCGTCCCGCAGGCGGCCATCGAGCGCGTGGAGGTCGTGCGCGGCGGCGCGAGCGACCTCTACGGCGCCGACGCGCTCGCCGGCGTGCTGCAGGTGATCACGGCGCGCCCGTCGGCGTTCAGCGCACGGGGCGAGGCCTCGGCGGCGAATCACGAGACCGGCCGGCTGTCGCTGTTCGCCGGCGGCGGCCGGGGGCGCTGGTCCGCGACCGGCGGCGCCGAAGCCTCGACGACCGAAGGGTACGTGCTCGTCTCGGAGGCCGATCGCGGCGCCATCGACACGCCGGCGGGCGGCCGCTACGGCACGGCACGCGCCGACGTGACGTACACGGGCGATGCGTTCTTCGTCCGGCTGGGTGGCGACCTGTTCGGTGAGAACCGCGACAATGGCACGGTCATGCAGACCAACAGCACCGACCTGCAGCAGGCGCGCTTCGCGGCCGGCGGACAGATCGGACGCGTGCTGTGGCGGCTGAACGGCCAGGCCGGTTCGCAGACCTACGAGCAGTCGTTCTCGGCGATCGCCGACGACCGCCAGAGCGAGCGCCTGACGCTGGAGCAGCGCGTGCCCGCCACGCAGCACGGGCTGGCGTTCACGGTGCAGACGCGGGTGCAGGGCGTCGACCTGCTGGCGGGCGCCGATACGCGCGACGCGGCCGCCGACAACATCGAGCAGGGCTACCTGCCGGACGGGCGGCCGCGGCCGCTCGCGATCACGCCCGCGTTCGGCCGGACCAGCGGCGTGTTCGTGCAGGGGTCGGTCGAGCCGGCGTCGAACGTCCGGGTCACCGCCGGCATCCGCGGCGACGCGCGGGCGCTGACGCGCGACGAAGGGCTGTTCGGCGACGACAGCGCCTGGTCGCCGCGCGCCGCCGTGGCCTGGAGTCCGGCGGAGTGGGCGACGGTGCAGGCGTCGCTCGGGTGGTCGTTCCGCGCGCCCACGCTCAACGAACGGTTCCGCGGTTTCCGTGTCGGCAACGTGGTCACGCAGCCGAACGAGGCGCT
>CAYUPN010000288.1:0-1664 GCA_964446605.1 uncultured Bifidobacteriaceae bacterium
GCCGCTCTTCGACGGGCTGCCACTCGCCGCGCTCCGCCGCGGGGTAAGCCTCGCGAAATGCCGCGCGGCTCGCTTCGAGGTCGTCGTCCGCCGTTGCGGCGCCGCACAGCGTGCACAACGCGAGCAACGCAAAGGCCAGCGGACGAGGGTGGCGAGGCGGATGTGCGAAGCGCATGTCGGGACCTTACTTGGCGCCCGGAGCGCGTGCAACAGAGACGACAGGCAAGGAGCGGTGCCTGAAAAAAAAGCCCGGCGCAGGAGCGCCGGGCCTGCGTTTCCGTCGTCGCCGCGCGATGCGTCAGCGGATCTGCAACAGGATCTGGCGGTCGTCGCGCCGCACCAGCAGGAAGATGATGTCGCTGCGCTCGGCGATCTCCTCCAGGTCGTCGAGATTGTTCACCTTCACCCGGTTCGCCGCGATGATGACGTCGCCGGGCCGCAGTCCGCGTTGCGCCGCGGGACTGCCGGGCTGCACGTCCGCGACGTCGACCCCCTGGCCGCCCCGGCCGCCGGTGCGCGTCGACAGGGATGCGCCGGCCAGGCCCGGGTGGATGTCCTCGCCGCTGCTCTGCATCGATACGGCCTGCTGCAGCTTGGCCGTCGTCGTATGCCGCTTGCCGCCGCGCATGTACTCGATCTCGACGCGGTCGCCGGGACCTTTCAGGCCGATCGCCGTCGCGAGATCCTGGTTGTCGTCGATGCGCTCGCCGTCGACCGCGGTGATGATGTCGTCGACCTTGAGGCCTGCTTCCTCGGCGGCGGATCCCGGGGAAACGTCCGAAATCAGCGCACCGTGCTTGACCTCGGAGCCCAGCGCCTTCGCGGTCTGCGGGTTCACGGTCTGGATCGTGACGCCGAGCAGGCCGCGTCGCACCTCCCCGTACTCGAGGATCTGGTTCATGACGTTCTTCGCGATCGAGGTCGGAACCGCGAAGCCGATGCCGATATTGCCGCCGGTGCTGCTCAGGATCGCGGAGTTGATGCCGACGAGCTCGCCGCGCAGGTTCACGAGCGCCCCGCCCGAGTTGCCGGGATTGATGGACGCGTCGGTCTGGATGAAGTCCTCGAGCCCGCGCCCGTCCGGGCTGATGCCGGAGCGGCCGAGCGCGCTCACGATCCCCGAGGTGACGGTATGTCCGAGACCGAAGGGATTGCCGATGGCGATCACGAAGTCGCCGACCCGCAGCTCCTTGGAGTCGCCGATCGGGATTTCGGTCAGGTTGTCCGGCTTGACCTTGAGGACCGCGATGTCGGTCGCCGGGTCCCTGCCGACCACCGTCGCTTCCAGGGAATCCTTGTTGTACAGGAAGACCTCGATCTCGTCCGCGTTCTCCACGACGTGATTGTTCGTGAGGATGTAGCCCTTCTCGGCGTCGACGATCACCCCTGATCCCGCGCTCGCGACTTCCTGGGTGCCGCCGCCCATGTCGGGCGGCAACCCGAAGAAGCGGCGGAACATCTCGTCGCCGTAAGGCGAGCGCGTGCGGATGGTCTGGCTTACGCGGATGTTGACGACCGCGGGCTCGACGCGCTCGACGAGCGGTGCGAGGCTCGGCATCTCCTCGTCCCCGATCTTGACGGGCAGCTGCGCACTCGCGTTGGCGGCCAGCAGCAGCAGGATCGCGGGGAACAGGAGTCCATAGGTCCGGTACGCGGGATTCATC
>CAYUPN010000289.1:0-1608 GCA_964446605.1 uncultured Bifidobacteriaceae bacterium
CTGATATGGAATGACCCTCTGTCAAACCCCGTTGGTTGAGGGCGTCCGTGCCCTGGTCGTGCTGCCCGGATGTCCGGGAGGCGGCACGGCCGACGACGACGACGGAGGAGCGAGGCGCTGCGACGACGAGTCACGCTGATATTCGGTGATTACCGCGGGGACCGCGGCAGCGCACACATGACAGTGGTTCGTCGGGAGCGTGGCGGCAGTCTTTGGTCGCGAGTCCGGGCCCGGGGCCCTGGCGCATAGCCCAACCGCCGATGGCTCCCCCTCGTGCCTCGTCTCCTCCGTCGTCGTCGCCGGCCGTGCCGCGCGCCGGTCAGGGCACCCGCGGGCGGCGTCCCACGCCGAATTCAGTGTGACGGCCCCGGCGCCGGCGCCGGAGCCACGGGGTGCAGGGCGGCCCAGAGAAAGCCACTGAGTTCCCGCGCAATGGCCACCGCGATCTTCGCGGGCGGTTTGTGCGTCGCCGCCATCGCCCGGAATCGGCGACAGAGCCGGTGCTGGGCCCGGTCCGCGATGGCGATCACGCGGCCCGGTTGCCCGCGGCGCCGCCGAGCCAGCGCGACGCCGACGGCAGGCCGATGGCGATAGTGCCAGGCGGCTTCCACCAGCAGCCGGCGGACCAAGGCGTTCCCCGTGCGCGTGATCCGCCCCCGGCGGGCACGGTCTCCGCTGGAGTGTTCCCCCGGCACGAGCCCGAGATACGCCATCAAGGCCCGCGGAGAGGGGAACCGGCCCATGCCGTGGAGTTCGGCGAGGATCAGCATCGCGGACAGCGTATCGATGCCCCGGAAGCAGCGCAGCCACCCGACCGGCGTCCGATACGGGTCGGTGTCGGCCAGCGCCGCGAGCTGGGCATCCAGCTCGAGCAGGCGCGCCTCGGTGTGATCGATCGCCAGCAGATAGTCGTCCAGGACGGTGCGCTCGGCGGGATGCACCCAGGGCAGGCTGGTGATCCACTGGCGGTGCGCTCGGGTCCAATGGCGGCCGACATAGTGCTGCCCGCGTCGCAGCAGCAGCTTGCTCAACCGATGGCGACAGCGCTGCAGGTCCTCGCGGGCATCATCCCGCGCGCGCGCCAGGTCGCGCACGGCCTCTTCCGCCGGCGTCGGCGGGTGTACCGGCGTCAGCAGCCCGGCACGCCCGAGCTCGGCCAGCTTGCGCGCATCTCGCCGATTCGTCTTCACCCGCTCGCCGGGCTTGCGGGGAATCAGCGCCGGCGCGACCACGTCACAGCGCACGCGCGCGGTGGTTAGCTGGCGCTGCAGCGCATAGCCACAGGGCCCCGCTTCGTAGAAGACGTGCACGGGCCCCGGCGCGTCCCGCTCGAGCGTCCGCACGAGCCGGCGCACGGCCGCCGGGGTGTGGAGCAGCTGCCAGGTGACCGGCGTCCGCTCCGCCCCCTGCAGCCGGGCCACGTAGAGGTCTTTCTTGTGCGCGTCGATGCCCACGTACGTAGTACTCTGCCCCATGACCGGCTCCCTTCGTATGCGGCTCTGACGCTCGCTTGAGCGTTAACCCGCGTTTCCGGTGGCTCTGACCACCGTGTTGCGTGTTTTCGGCACGACAACGTTACGATGGCGAGCCGGTCATTCCATATTGTCT
>CAYUPN010000290.1:0-1600 GCA_964446605.1 uncultured Bifidobacteriaceae bacterium
GAAGCCCCGCCGCTGCAGGCGGATTGAAATGGGCCGGCTCTCTCGTGGCAGGCTGTGGCTTCCTCTGGCAAGAGGCAGCGCCGCTTCACGCGCTCGACCGCAAACAAGGTTCAGCGCGCGGCCGCGCGGACCCGATCCGGCCCGATCTGCCCGCCGGCTGCCTCCGCTGGCGAGGTGACCGGCGTGCGATCCAGGCCGACGAGCGTCCAACCGGTCGCGTCGCGGCGGAAGAACGCGTGCACCGGAACGGTCCATTCGACGCGCTCCGGATCGGACGCGCGGATTGCCACCCGGACGAAGCTACCGGTCTCCGACGGCAACGCGCCGGGCGCCCGGATGCCCGACGATGGGCCCTGCGCCTCGCCGATGGGTGTGACCTCGCCGGTGGCATTGTCGAATCGCGCGAACGAGGCATGCCAGGCCGGCGGCTCCGGCGCGACGTCGGCGGCCGTCGCGGCGTTGACGAACGAAAGCCGGCCGCCCGCGTCGAGCGACGGCTCGACCACCGGATTCACCGCCGTGAGATACCGCTTCAGAATGGCATTCCGGCGCTGGATGATGGCGCGCGCCAGCGCGTCGGCGTCGGCCTCGTCGTAGCGCCCGGCCGAGATCGCGGCGCGCACGTGGGCGTCGGTGATCGCGGCCAGCTTCCGGGCGGCCCAGAACCGGTCCTCCGGCAGCGCGCGCACGAAGGCGGGGTTCGGGATTCGCGGCTTCCACGTCTCGGGATCCCAGTCGTCGTGGCTGGCGGCGAGACGTCCGAGTGCCGGCGCTTCGATGACCGGCGCCGTGTGCCACGGGGGCACGGGGAACCCGAAGCCGACGATGCCGCGCCAGAGGCGGGGGAGATCGACGAGGTATTCGTTGCCCTCCCAGGGCTCGCGCGGCGTCACCGCCGCGCTGCCGAGCGTCGAGCCGAAGTCGAGCAGGTAGTGCTTGACGTACGCGCGGCCGTCCTCGCGGACGAGCACGTCCAGCGTGTTCTGGCTCTTCGCGTCGACGTGATCGAGCCAGGCCGCGAACGTGCCGTAGCCGCGCAGTTCGCGCCGGTGCTCGTGGGGCCACACGTCGTTCGGGTCGTCGGGCCGGGTGCCGAAGAAGCGGAAGCCGCCGAGCGGCGTGCCGGCGACGGCGCGGCTGGCGCTGATCCGGTACGAGCCGTCGGGGTCGCGGTCCGCCTCGCGGAGGAGCCGCGCGATGTCGTCGTGCCGCATCGGCCGCTTGCGGACGCCCGGCGGATCCACCTCCGCGTCCGGCGCGATGTCGAGGTTGTCGGGTCGCAGCGAGACGACGTGGTATTCCGGCACGTGATAGCCGAGCGCCCAGAACAGCCGCGAGGCCACCGCCTCGGCGCCCGTCGCCATCCCGCGCCAGCCGGGCGGGTCGACCTTCACGAACCACATGTCGCCGCGGGAGTCGCGGATCGTGAACCCGGGCGTGATGCCGTCGGTCTTCGCGGCGATCACGGTCCAGCGCCCGGGCGCGGGCCCGTCCGTTTCGGCCGGCCCGCGCGCGACCGCCTCGGGGTCGAGCGCGATCGTGCCCGCGCGGTTGACGAACCAGGGGCCGTCGGGCACCTCGCCGAGCGTGTTGACGTTCC
>CAYUPN010000291.1:0-1588 GCA_964446605.1 uncultured Bifidobacteriaceae bacterium
CGGATCAGGTCGGATCAGGTCGGATCAGGTCGGATCAGGTCGGATCAGGTCGGCCGCCGCCCGCGTGTGAGGATCTTTCGCGGGCGTCGGCGTCGGCGCCTGCCGTGGCGGCGAGGCGCGCGAAGACGGGGCGCAGCCGCTCGGCACTGACCGGCACTTCCTCGGGCAGCACGCGCACGCTGCCGACGACGGACATGAAGTTGGTGTCGCCGGCCCAGCGTGGCACGAGGTGCAGGTGCAGGTGGTCCGCGACGCCGGCCCCGGCGGCCTTCCCGAGGTTCACACCGACATTGAGCCCGTGCGGGGCGTAGACCTCGGTGAGCGCGCGCTCGGCGCGCTGCGTCAGCTCCGCGACCTCGCCCATCTCCTCGCGGGACAGTTCGGAAAGCCGTCCCACGTGGCGCATCGGCACGACCATCAGGTGGCCGCTGTTGTACGGATACAGATTCAGGATCACGAACGCATGGGTGCCGCGCGCGACGATGAGCGGGTCGTCGGCGCCCCCGGCGATGGCCTCGCAGAAGATGCAGCCGGAGACGGGAGTCGACGCGCTCGTCACGTAGCCGTGCCGCCAGGGGCTGTAGAGGCGATCCATGTCGATTGCGGACTGCGGGGTGCGGACGGAGGAGTGAGCGCGGAGTGGAAGTGGCCTGTCATTGCGGATCGTGCTGGACCGGACCGCGACGGGTCATGCCGGCTGACCGCGTCCGCGTCCTCGGTCACGCGCCTCCCGGATGCCGCACCCTACTCGATCGGTTCACCCGCCGTCACCGGCCCGCCGACGGCCGGCTCCGGTTCCGGGCCCATCGCCGCCGGCGCGGGCTCGCGGTTGATGAGCTCCTTGAGCTCCTTGCCCGGCTTGAAGTACGGGACCTTCTTCGGCGGCACGTCGACGCGGTCGCCCGTCTTCGGATTCCGCCCCTTCCGGGGCTCCCGCTGCCGCAGCCGGAAGCTGCCGAACCCGCGGAGCTCGATCTTCTCGCCCCGCTGCAGCGCTTCGATGATGCTCTTGAAGACGGTGTCGACGATCAGTTCGGAGTGCTTCTTGGTGAGATCCGAGACCCGCGAGACTTCCTCGACGAGCTCCGCTTTCGTCATCGTGTGTCCCTGTAGTGAGGGGCCGGGGCCGGACCCCGATCTTCCGGTTCCCGGCCCCTGTCCCTGTTCGCTACCAGAGTGCGATCAGCTCTTGAACCGGATGTGATCTCCCAGCGTCGCCTCGCCCGTGCCGCTGCTCTCCTGGTACGCCTCCCAGTCGGCGCGGTACTCGTCCGACTTCAGCGCCCGGATGCTCAGGCCGATCTTCCGCTCGGACGGGCTCAGCTTGATGATCTTCATCTGGTAGGTCTCACCGACCTGCAGATCGACCTTCTCCTGCCCGTGGCTGTCGTCGAACTCCGAGACGTGGATCAGCCCCTCGATCCCCTCGTCCAGCTCGACGAACGCGCCGAAGTTCGTCATGCGGACGACCTTCCCTTCGATCGTGTTGCCGACGTGGTGGCGCGAGAAGAAGTCGTCCCAGATGTCGGTCGCGAGCTGCTTCAGCCCCAGCGACAGCCGCTGGTTCTCGGCGTCGATGTTGAGGACC
>CAYUPN010000292.1:0-1543 GCA_964446605.1 uncultured Bifidobacteriaceae bacterium
ATGACGCTGGCGAGGTTCGAGTAGTCATCCGTCCAGAGCCGTTCGGTCCCGAGCTCCAGGGCATCCTGCCAGTGCGTGCCGGTCAGCCCGGCGTCCTCGAACGCCTCCGGCTCCCCCAGCACCACCCAGCGCGCGCTCGAGTAGCCCTCAACCATTGCCGCGGCATTCACGCGGACCACCTGATACCGGGAGGCCAGCCCCACCGCGTCAGCGATCGTCGCCACGAGCGGCGCCAGGTCCAGATGCCGGTTCGACACATGCGTCGCGATGAAGCCGTCCGGCGCCACGTGCGACCGGTACAGCTCGAACGCCTCGCGCGTCATGAGGTGCACCGGGATCGAGTCCGACGAGAACGCGTCCAGCACCAGGAGATCGAAGTTCCGCGGCGCTTCGCGCGCCAGCGAGAGACGGGCGTCCCCCATCACGATCTCGGGCTCGACCGGCGCGTCGGAGAGATACGAGAACCACGGCGCCGTCTTCGCGATCTTCACGATCGCGTCGTCGATCTCGTAGAAGACCCACGTATCGCCTTCCTCGGCGAACGCGGCCATGGTGCCCGTTCCAAGACCGACGACGCCGACGCGAAGCGGCCGGCCGCGCGCGCGCAGCCCCTTGAAGATCTGCCCGATGGCGCCGTGCGGGTGGTAATAGCTCAACGGCAGGCGGCGCATCCGCTCTCCCCGCCGGTCCTGCCGCCCGTGCGTCGTCGTGCCGTGCCGCAGCACGTGAAAGCGCCCGCCTTCCTCGGCGGTCACGCGGAGCACGCCGAAGAACGTGCGGGCCTGCGCCAGCACCAGCATCTGGGGACGCGCGAGAACCAGGCCGGTCGCCATGTAGACGGCCACCACGCCCGTGCCGAACCGCAGCCAGCGCCTGCGCATGGCGGTCAGGAACACGGCCGGTACCGCGAAGACCACGGAGAGAGCGAGCGGCGACGGAGAGGCGTCGAGACTGGATGCAATCGAGCCGGCCACGATCAGCGCGACGCCGGCGGCGAGCCCCCAGGCCGCATCGGGCAGCGCCGTGCCGCGCCGATACAGCAATCCAGGCAGGATGAACGCGGACAACACCAGTACCAGCGGGTACTCCGCGAGTGACGTGAACAGCCGTGGCGCCGCGAGCGCGTTGAAGGCGCCGCCCAGCACGCCACCGGCCGCAACCAGCAGGTAGAACTCCGTCAGCCGGCTGGCGGGCGGACGGTCGGCAGCGAGCGCTCCGTGCGCCAGCAGTCCCGTCGCGAGCAGCAGCGCGGGATGGATGACGAGCGGGACGATCGCGGGCACCATGGACATACGGGCCATGGTCGCGAAGGCCGTCACCAGCAGCGCGGGGTACAGCCAGCCGGCAACTGTCACGGCACGCGACGGCCGCGGGCCGAACGTGATCGCGAACGAGAGCAGATACAGCGCGAGCGGGATGACCCAGAGGAGCGGGACAGCGGCCAGGTCCGTCGTAATGTGCGTCGTCGCCCCCAGCGTCAGGCTGGACGGGATGAACGCCAGCATGACCCACGCCTGGCGGCGGGCCATTCCGATCGGCGCGG
>CAYUPN010000293.1:0-1542 GCA_964446605.1 uncultured Bifidobacteriaceae bacterium
GCTCTTCGTCCATGCCGCCTCGTCTGGCGGTGCCGCCTTGCGGGGCCAGTAGTCGGCCGGCCACGCCATCGTGTGCGCGTAGTTCGGGTTGACGCAGAAGTCGAGGATATCGTCCTGCGCGATCCGGATGTGTTCGAGCAGCTGCCAGGGCGAGTGCTCGAAACCGGCCGCGCGAGCGCCCCGCTTGTCCGGCGGAATCCCATCGACGGCCTTGTCGAAGCCGACGTGCGCGTCCTCCCAGTCGAGCAGGCGGACGAGATGGTCGCGGAGTGCGCTGCTGGCGTCGGGCATGGCCATCCTCCCTTCGGGGTGCGGGGGCGGTCCATCGTACGCCATCGGATCCGGGAGCGGCGTTCAGGCCGCCGGTTCCGATGTGACGCCCGTCAGCCGCAGCAGGGGAGCAGGTCAGCGAGAAAATGTTCGGGGGGAGCGGGTCTGATCCGCGTCACCCGCGGTCCGGTCCCGTGTCCGCTTCACCCGCCCCTTGCGGGATGAGCAGCACGGCGATCAGCGCGAGCACGGTGTAGGCGGACATCATCAGGAACAGCGGCCGGTATCCGTCGAACAGATCGAACAGGCGGCCGTTCAGAGGGTCGCCGACCGCTCCGCCGAGCGCCATCGAGAGCAGGTACAGCGCCGCCAGCACGCCGCGGTGCTGACGCGGGATCGGCTCGACGAACAGCGGATACGCGTTCGCCATCGGCAGCGTCCAGCAGGCCGACGCCAGCGCCAGCAGCGGCGCCATCCTCGTGAGAGAGCTGACGCGATCGAGGGCGAAGAGCACGGCGGCCATCAGCGTGAAGCCGAGGAGCATCGTGCGGCGGCGGCCGATGCGCACGCCGATGGCACCGGCCGGCAGCGCGCCGATGACGCCGCCAACCGCCCACGCGATCATCCCGCCCACGATAGCCTCCGGGCCCACGCCGAAGCGTTCCGTCCCGTGCAGCGCGTACCACGTCGTGAACGTCTGGAACGTCAGCTGCAGCAGGATCGAGGCCACGAACACCGAGCGCAGGCCCGGCACCGCGCCGGTGACCGCCGCGCGGAGGACGTCGAGGAGCGAACGGAGCGAGGGCTCCTCGGTCGGCGTTGACGTGCCGGATCGCGAGCGCAGGCCGGCGGCGATCGCGACGGTGACGACGAGCACCGTGCCCGCTGCGGCGAGGAACGCCGGCCGCATGCCGAACAGCTGTCCCAGCATCAGGAACGCGATCGCGCCGACGCACATCTGGAACGTCGCCGAGGCGGACGCCAGCGAACGGAAGCGGGAGGGCACCGCGTCCGCGAGCAGCGCCTGGAACGGCGCACGCGATAGGTTCGTGCCCGTGTGCAGGATGATGAGTGCCGTGACCAGACCGGCGAGCCCTGCGGCTCCGGCCCACGGCATAACCGCCATGCCCACCGCCGCCAGCAGCAGGCCGACGACGATGAGTGGCAGGCGGCTCTGGTGGGGGCTGCGATCCGATAGCGCTCCGGCGAGCGGGACCAGCAGGAGCAGCAGCACGTTGTCGATCGACATCACGACGCCGATCGCCGTGCGCT
>CAYUPN010000294.1:0-1537 GCA_964446605.1 uncultured Bifidobacteriaceae bacterium
GGGCATCGAGCGGCAAGCGGCCGAACTCGTTCAGGCGCTGGATCTCGTAATAGAGGGCGGGGCTTTCATGTGCCACGTTGCGTGCGATCTCGAATTGCGCATCGAACGTCGTGCTCGACATCCGCATCAGCCCGGCCGCATCCTTGCCGCTCTCCGCGAGCGCGGTGAAGAACGCGATGTTCAGCGCGTGCGACAGCCCGAGCACGAAGGCCATGAGCTGGTCGTGCTCCTCGAGCGTCGTGACGACCTGCTCCGCCATGGTCGGCGCGAACAGCGCGCGCGCCCCCGCGAGCGCCTCGTCGTCGCCGAGATCGATGAATACGACGTGCCGCCCCGACAGGAGCTCCACGTCCGGGCCGAACATCGGGTGGATGGAGGCCGTGCGCACGCCCGCGTCCCTGAGCGCCGCGAGGCCCTGGCGCAGCGGCGATTTCAGCGAACCGAGATCCATCACGATGCCGCGCGGCCGGCGCGCGGCGAGCTCCTGGAGAATGACGTTGGTGGCGCCGATCGGCGCGGCCACGACCACGTAGTCGTGGTCGAGATCGGAAGCGCGCCAGTCGGGCAGGTTCCTCTCGCCCGGCTGCGCACGCGGATCGGCGATCTCGACTTCGAAGCCCTGCGAAAACAGGAACTGCGCGAACCACCCGCCCATCTTGCCGGCACCGCCGATGACGAGCGCGCGCTGCCCGCCGCCGTTCGCGTGCGCGAGCAGGTTCGTCTGCTCCTGCTGCGTGAGCGAGTAACGGATGAGCAGGCGCATCAGCTCCTCCGCGACGTCGGCCGAGACGCCGACCTCTTCCGCCTTCGCGCGCGCCTTCTGGAAGACGTCGCGCTCGCGCTTGAAATCGCGCAGCGGAAAGCCGGTGGAGCGCTTCACCGCGGTGATCCCGGCGATGACCGCCTGGCGCTCGGCAACGAGCTCCAGCAGGCGGCGGTCGATCTCGTCCAGGCGATCGCGGAAATTTTCGAGCGTCATTGCAGTCCGGGGGCCGCCCGCATGACGCCTACTTCGCGAGCACCATCGTGGAGGGCATCTCGATGCCCCGCGCGGTGAATTGCACGTCGACACTGATGCGGTCGAACAGGTTCTCGAACGAGCGCATCATGTTGCTGGTGGCGGCGGCCACCTCTGGCGACGCGGGTCGCTCGCCGTCGTCGCCGGCCTGCGACGACGACTCGAGCACGTCGCCGAGGAAGCCGTAGTAGCGAGCCGCATCCACGTTCATGCTGACGAACGGCGACGGCTCCGCGGAGGCGGCGGACAGCATGTCCGCAAGTCCGGCCTGCATGCCGTCACCCACCGCGAGCGCGATGGCGTCGTCCGACATGGCGACCCACGCGCTCTTGATCGGCGAGCCGGTCGGCGGCAGCTCGATCCTGACCGGGACCGCATCCGGCTTCACGTCGACAGATGCGAGCTGCGGGCTGAACATCGCGCCCATTGCCAGCAGGGACGGCGCGTTGGCGGCGGAGACCAAAAAGCGCATGTCGATGTCGGTCGGCGGCTGCTTGGTCGCGATATCGAGCCCCTGGA
>CAYUPN010000295.1:0-1534 GCA_964446605.1 uncultured Bifidobacteriaceae bacterium
CTGGACAGACAGCGGACGTTCGACCCGTGTTTGAGCAATCGCCCTGCCGGATCGATGCGCCGCGCGTCCGCGCGCGGATCGCGGGACGCGTCGATCGCGCCATCTGATTCAAAACACGCGGACTTCGTGCGTCGCACATGCGCGTGACCGGGCGGTCGCCGCACGCCGGCACACGCGTGCGGCGCGCGTGCGATCCAATGCGTCGGGACTCGCGCGCTCGTGTGATCCGGATCGCCGGACTACAACTTTCCTTGCGTGCCAATAACTCTTGTAATCACCAGCACATGCGGGCCAAGAGTCGCTGGCCCCCGTGGGCCACGCGCGCATGCGACGCCGGTCATGTTGATGCGCGAATCGCGCGCGACGTGCGAAGATGAAGTTGGCCCGCCGGAGCCAGCGCCGCGAGATGCCACGCCCTCGATTCAGACCATCAGTCGGAACGAACGTCGCAGCGGTTGCCGACGACCGCTGAAGCCGCGGAGAACTGAAGCAGTGAGACAGTCGATCGGATGGGTCGTGCGCGCAGGCCGCTCGATGCGCGACGCGTGCGGGAGGGCGTCTGCCGCCGTGACGCGTCATGCCGCCGTGCCCTCCGTGATCGTGGCCGCGCTCGTGACGATGCTGCTGCCGCTCGTGCCGCGGTACGCCTCGGCCCTCGATCCGGGCAAGCAGCTCAGTCAGTTCTGGCATCGCAGCTGGACGCAGCAGCACGGATTGCCGCAGGACTCGGTGCGCGCGATCGTGCAGGCAGCGGACGGCGCGCTGTGGCTCGGCACCGATGAAGGGCTCGCGCGGTTCGACGGCGCCGAGTTCACGATCTTCCGGCAGGGGCCCGACCAGCTGCGCAGCGCGCAGGTCACCGCGCTGGAAGCGGCGCGCGACGGCGCGATCTGGATCGGCACGCTGGCCGGCGTCGCGTGCTACCGCGATGGCCGCTTCGAGTACTTCGACCCGGCCGGCGGCCTCGGCACGCACGCGGTGACCGACCTCCACGAGGACCGCGACGGGACGATCTGGGCGGTCGGCGGCGTGCTCGTCTCGGCAATCCGCGACGGCCGCATCACCAACTACGGGGTCGAGCACGGCGTGCCGCCCGAAGGGCTGCGCGTCGTTGCCGACGCGCCGGACGGCACGCTGCTCGGCGCCGGGCTCGGCGAGGTCGTCCGCTTCCGCGGCGGCCGCTTCGAGCGCGTGGTCGCCTCGCGTCCGCTGGGCGACGACATCCCGCTCTCGATGACGGTCGACGCCAGCGGCGCGATCTGGGTCGGGACGACCTACGGCGTGGTGCACGTCAAGGAGACGCGGCTGCAGCGGTACGGCGAGATCGACGGCGTGCCTGCCGCGCCCGTGCGCGCGCTGCTGCGGGATCGCGACGGCACGCTCTGGGCCGGCACGTCGAACGGTGTCGCACGCCTGGTCGCCGATCGGTTCGAGCGGGTCAGCACCCCCGCGCTGCAGCTGAACGCCCGCGTCTCGTCACTCTTCGAGGATCGCGACGGCAGCCTCTGGATCGGCACCAACAGCGGGCTGCACC
>CAYUPN010000296.1:0-1532 GCA_964446605.1 uncultured Bifidobacteriaceae bacterium
TGGCGTTGATCGGCTCCATGCGGGCGTGCGCTTCGTACGGGCGGTGGTAGTCGGCACTGACGACGCGCTCCGCTGCGCGGATCATGGCGAGCGCGTCGCCGCCGCTCGCCTGGCTGACCTCGCCCGGCGCATCGAGCAGCTCGCGCGCCTGCGCGGCCTGCGTGGTGCTGCTCACCTCGCCTTCCGGCCCGAAGTCCCATTCGATCGGCAGGTCGTCGAGCGCTGTCTTCGCCCGGTGCCAGGAATCCGCGACGATCGCGACCCCGTCCTGCAGGTCGGAATTGTCGCGGCGGCCGGGACGGGCGCGGAACTCGACCGCGCCGATGATCCCGCGCCGGTCACGCACCCGCTCGAAGTCGTAGCGGACGAGCTTGCCCCAGGGCACGGGACAGCACTTCACGGCCGCGTATACGAGGCCTTGCGGGCGCGCGTCGATGGAAAAGCGCGCGCTGCCGTCGGCCTTCACGCGCGCGTCGAGCCTTGGCACGGGCCGGCCGAGCAGCCACCACTGGTCGGGCGTCTTGATCGCCGGCTCCTCGTCCAGCGTGATCTTCGCCGCCGCCGCGGCGAAATCCGCGTACGGCGCCCGGCGGTCGCCGGCGCTCAAGGTTCCCTGGCGGGCCGTCACCGCGCCGCGCTCGATGCGCCAGGCGTTCGCCGCCGCTTCCTTCAGCCGCTCGCGCGCGGACGCACCAGCCTGCATGATGTGCGGGTGCTGGTCGCGCACGAGCTGCGAGCCGTGCGTGGAAGTGACGATGTATTCCCCGCCCTCGTTCACGTGCCGGTGCATGTCCGCGAACACCACCTGGATGCTCTCCCACGGCACATCGAGCTCTTCCGCGACCAGCATCGCCACCGAGGTCAGCGCGCCCTGTCCCTGCTCGGTGTGCGGCACGCGGATCGTCACGGTACCGTCGCCGTCGATCGTGAGCCACGCGTTGATCTCGACGCCGCCGGTCGGCGTCGTCCACGGCTGCGGCGCCACGGCCGCGGCGAGCGCGTCCGGAATGTGAAAGCCGAGGACCATGCCGCCGCCGGCGCCGAGCATGGTGCGAATGACCGCGCGGCGCGAAATCATCGATTGCGCTGGCATGATCACTCCTTCGCGAGCTCTGCCGCGCGGTGGATGGCTTTGCGGATGCGCGGGTAGGTGCCGCAGCGGCAGAGATTGCCGGCCATCGCGGCGTCGATCTCCGCGTCGCTCGGGTCCGGCGAGCGCGCGAGGAGCGCCGCGGCCGTCATGATCTGTCCCGACTGGCAGTAGCCGCACTGCGGCACGGTGTGCTCGACCCAGGCCTGCTGCACCGGGTGGCTCGCGTCCGGCGACAGGCCCTCGATGGTGGTGATGCGCCGTCCCGCGACGCTGGCCGCAGGCACGCTGCACGAGCGTACCGGCTGCCCGTCGATGTGCACCGTGCAGGCGCCGCATTGCGCGATACCGCAGCCGTATTTCGTGCCGGTGAGGCCGAGCGCCTCGCGCAGCACCCAGAGAAGCGGCATTTCGGGCTCGACGTCGACCTCGTGCGCTCTGC
>CAYUPN010000297.1:0-1525 GCA_964446605.1 uncultured Bifidobacteriaceae bacterium
GAACGTGCCGAAGGCGACGGCGCTGCCGGTCCCCGGGTCGGAGGCCTGCCACGTGCCCTTCAGTGCGTCGCCGGCGAGCTCCGCTTCCATCTGCACGTCGCCACCTTCCCCGAGCGCCCGGTACGCAAGGGCGATCTTCGAGCCGTCGACGGCGACCTTCGTGAATGGCACGGAATAGCCGCCACCGGTCGCGAACGCGACGTCGATGCTGCCGGTCAGCGTGCCGGATTCGCTCGTGAACGACATCGTGAACGTGCCCGAGCTGTCCCCCTCGAAGGTGCCCGACCATTTGCCAGCAAGGGAATCACCCGAACGGGCCTGCAGAGTGGGCGTGGCGGTGGTGAACGTGAACGCGATCGCGAGCGTCAGGACGACGAACAGCTGCATGTCTGCCTCCGGAACGTTCCGGACGGGGTCCGGGAAATCGGGGACCCATTATCGCCGGATTGCGGGGGCACCCGGGATCCCGCCGGCTGTTCAGGCGCTCAGGCTCTCGCCCTCGCCAGCACCTGCACGCTGAAGATCACGAACGCGATCCACAGCAGGTCGGCGAGGAGCAGGTGCACCATCTGCATCCAGACCGGGGCGAGCAGCAGGACGTTGACGAGGCCGCCGAGGAGCTGGACGCCGGCGAGCAGCACGACGAGGCGCGCGAGCCGCTGCGCGAGCCGGTCGTCCAGATCGGCGAGACGGAACGCCGCGAACATCAGGATGAGGCCTGCGGTGACGGCGATCATCGGATGGAACACCCGGAGCCGGATGAGCACGTGCGAGGCGGGCGAGAGCGTCGCGGCGAGCCCCTCGGCGTGAGTGGTGACGGGAAAGAGCGTGTCGCCGAGCGCGGCGACCGCGCCGCTCATGCCTGAGAGCAGCAGGAGCGCCGTGAGGGCGCCGAGCACCAGGGCGCGCCCCGTGTGCACGGGCCGTGTGACCGGCGCTCCACCCGAGAGCCACCAGGCCGTCAGGGCGAGCGCCGCGACGAGAAAGAACGTGTTGACGAGGTGCGCCCCCATGAACATCGCGCGCGCCATGCTCGCGTTGTCGGCGACGAGCTCGAACAGCACCAGACCCGCGCCCACCGCCGCTTCGGTGAAGATGAAGAACGTCGACCAGCCGGCGGCGCGGCGCGCGGGATGGCCCGGCCGCCGTGCGCGGAACGTCCAGACGAGCAGCGCCACGACCGCCAGCAGCGCGACGCCGCTCGTGATCCGGTGCGAAAACTCGATCAGCGTCTCGACCGATGGCGCGCGCGGAATGACCTCGCCGTTGCAGAGCGGCCAGTGGCTGCCGCACCCGGCACCGGATCCGGTCGCCCGGACGTACGCGCCCCACACGATGACCGCGAGGTTGTAGGCGAGCACACCCCAGGCGAACGTGGCCGGGCGCGTGGCGCTCGACGCCGCGCGCGCGGCAGTCCATCCGGTGGTGGCGACGTGCTCCATCATGGAATCCTGTAGCTGGCGGCTGGCAGCGCGTGCCCGCCGTAGCGCGCAGCGCGGAGGCGGGACCTGATCCGACCTGATCC
>CAYUPN010000298.1:0-1522 GCA_964446605.1 uncultured Bifidobacteriaceae bacterium
GCGCGCACTGCGGCCGGGTAGCGCCGTTGTGGCGGCGGGTTTTCAACCTCGTCCCGCGAGCCCGACCGAGGCGGCGTCACACGGAACTCGTTCCGGGAACGAGTTCGACCACCCGTGCACGCTGACGGTTTCCCGCGCCCTCCAGGGCAGCGAGCCGCCGGAGCTGCCGGAGTAAAGCTCCGCCTCGTACCGGTTGTGCGCGCGGCAACGCAGCTCGATGTTCTCCACGACGGCCGGTCCGCCATCCGCGTACGGCCGCACGTGGTGGAATTCCAGGAACGCCGTCTCCGTGCACCGCCCCTGCGTGCCGGCGAACGCGCAGCGTCCCTCGTCACGCGCCCACACCGCGCGCCGCACCGCCGCCGGAATCGTGCGCGACCGTGGCGCACAACCGGGGGAACTGGCCCGTGGCCGCACAGTCAAGGCCGCCTTCTCCTTCTCGAGCCGTTCGACGAGCAGCTTCAACCCTTCGGTTACGACGGCAACCATGCCCCCGTCCGGCACGCGGTGGCGTATCAGCGCCTGGGCCCGGCGGAGCAGAGCGACGCCTTCCTCCCCCAGCGTGACCTGCAGCTTGTAGCGTGCTGGCGACAAGGGCTGGATCGGCGGCGGGGTGCGCGTCGGCGCGGGCCGATCCGCCAGGACAGGCACCGATCCCTGCGCTGACGTCGCACGTTCCGTCGCTGGCGTCGAGGCGGTGACGTCCTGGCGGTTCGCTGGCGCCGGCAGCTTGCGCACCGCCGCGGGCACATCCGGCTTCGGGCGAAGGGTTGCGACCAGCCGTTCGATGTCGTGCCTGCTGCGGTGCCGCGCTGCGTCCAGGAGAGCCATGTGATTCCCGGACGTCAGATGCGGTGCCAGGAGTCTCACCGCGGTCAGCGTCAGCGCCCCGTCAGCGAGCCGCTCGAGAACGATCGGGAACTGTCGCGCCGCGCGGGCGGCTTCGATCCGGTTGTAGGCCGCATGCTCCGACAGGTGCAGCACGCGCGTGCAGTAGGTGAAGAGCGACGAGCAGCCTTCGCCAAGATAGAGCCGCCTCACATCGACCTCCGCGAGCGAGGCAATCAGTGCGGCTGTTGCGTGCCGCTCGCATCCCGCGAGCCGATGGACGGCCGCGAGCAGTTCGGTATCCGTGAGCGTGGTGAAGGACGAAAGGGAGGTCCGCATGGCGTTCTATACCACGCGGATTTTCGGCTTCGCAGGAGAGACGATGTCGCGCGATCGGGCCCACCGCCGCCGATTCCGATCTCGATGATGGCGATCGCGCGTCGGAAGCGCGCCGGCGGGCTGGAACCGCCACTGGACCGCGCGGCCGGGCGGAACGGCCGGTCGCCTCGCGAAACCTGTCAAGCGAAATCAGGCTGTCTCGTTCTTCTCGGGCTCGAAACGGGCCGAATCGTTCGGCGGGGGACAGCTGTTTGCTGCCCTGTAAGGCCTTAACCGACTGATCGGGAGCTATTTACGGATGATGGGCCAGTGCCGTTCGACGGCTCGCGATGTCGACGTCGGGCGCCGGCGCAAC
>CAYUPN010000299.1:0-1507 GCA_964446605.1 uncultured Bifidobacteriaceae bacterium
TAGGATGCCCTGTTGCCCCGGTGACTCGGCGCCCGTCGAGGCGGAGCGACCACAGGAGAACAGCGATGAGTCAGGGAACGAGCAAGCAGACGGGGCGGTGCATCCATCTCATCCTCGCGGCGCTGGCCGCCGTGTCGCTCGGCGTGCTCGGAGGCTGCGCCGGCGCGCCGGAGACGGCGCAGGCCGACGAGGCGCACGCCGCGGCCGCGGACACCTCCGCAACGGCCATGCACACCGGCGCCCTGCCGGACGATCTGCTGAATGCGTTGCGCGCGGCGTCGGAGAAGTACAAGGACGTGAAGGCCGCGGAGGCGGATGGCTACATCCGCGACCCGATGAACTTCTGCGTGACCTCGACCTTCGAAGGACAGCCCGCGCAGCTCGGCGGGATGGGTATCCACTACTTCAGGCCGGACGTGCTGAAGATCACCGCCACCGCGCCGCGCATCGACGGCGCCGGCACGCACACCGACTTCCTCCAGCCGTCGGTGCTCATCTACGAGCCGCAGGCCGACGGATCGCTGGCGCTCGTCGCGGTCGAGAACCTGGTGTTCCAGAAGGCGTGGCAGGACGCCGGCCACAGCGCGCCGCCGGAGTTCCACGGCAACCAGTTCTACTCGATGGTCGACAACCCGCTCACCGACGTTGACGAGGCGCACATGTTCCAGCCGCACTACGAGCTGCACGCCTGGCTGTATCGCGACAACCCGAACGGCCTCTTCGCGCAGTTCAATCCGAACGTCACCTGCGAGCACCATCAGGGCGGAGCGCCCGCGCACGGGACGCACGGAGACTAGACGCCGCATTCATCCGCGGGGCGGCATCCCCGGCGATGCCGCCCCGATCCGCCCCGCCCCGCGGCGCGCAGACGCGATCCGCCATGACAGGTTTCCCTCCAATCCGATAGAATCCGCGTTGAGCAGCGGAACACGAATCCGCAATCCATCCGCAATCCGACATCCGAGATCCGGAATCGACATGGCCCGCGTCACATCCGCAGTCCCGAAAGCCCGCAAGCGCCAGGTCGGCCGCTCCGCCGAGCTGCTGCTGTCGCACGTCCGCGTGTTCGGCACCCAGCTCAGCGACACCGACCGCGAGTACATCAGGAAGAAGATCGGCGAGAAGTTCCGCAAGGCGGCCGGCAACATCGAGCGCCTCAGCCTGCGGGTCCGTGACGTCAACGGGCCGAAGGGTGGCGTCGATCACGTCTGCCGCATCAAGATCCTTCCCTTCGGCCTCCCGCCCGTCGTCGTCGAGGAGCGCAGCACACGGCTCCGGACGGCCGTGGACACGGCGCTGCGCACCGCCGAGCGCACGCTGGTGTCCACGTTGAAGCGCCGCCGGGACAAGCCGATCCGCGACGTCGCCGCGCGCCGCCCGCGCCAGCCCGCCGCCGCGAAGCGGGCCTGATCGGAGCCCGGCTGCACGCCGGGTTCTGTCGATGTCCCGCCGGTTGCATACCGGAACACGGTCGAGCAGGCGCGGCGTCGCGGGAGCCACGCCGCGC
>CAYUPN010000300.1:0-1489 GCA_964446605.1 uncultured Bifidobacteriaceae bacterium
TCGCGGCTTCGGCGGGCCCGCCGGAGCCTTCGGCGTGAGGCGGGCGGATCAGGTCTGATCGGGTCCCGCCCGCGCTCGGCGACCGGAGCGCGCGGGCGGATCAGGTCTCGCCTCCGCCGCCGTGGATCGCCCGGATTCAAGCGCGGCGCGCGCTGCGCCGATTCCCTACCCGAGGCCGCCGTGCGTATCCTGCTCGTCGACGACGATCCCTCCGTTCGAGCCGTCATCCGGCGCATCCTGCGGCGCCGGCTGAATGTCGAGATCGTCGAGGCCAGCAATGGCCTGGAGGCGCTCGAGCTGCTCAGCCGCCAGCGCTACCGGCTCGTCATTCTCGACCACATGATGCCGGTGCTGAACGGCATCGACACCCTGCGCGCCATCCGCGAGGCGCCGGCACTGGCCGGCACGGTGGTCATCATGTCCACCGCCGTCGGAGACGCCGAGACGGTGAAGCGGGTGGCCGGCTACGGCGTCGCCGAGTACATCCTCAAGCCGCTCAGGCCGGGCGATCTGCTGGAACGTGTGACGCGCATCATCCAGGCCCTGGAGCTGTCGGATGCGGAGACACCGCGCGGCGCCAGGCTTCAGCCGTTCCGCCCGCTGGAGCTGACGCCCGAAGCGTCCGTGCTCGTCGCCGATGGCAGCCCCGAGTTCCGGCAGTTCTTCCGGCGCGAGATCGCGGCCTTCTGTCAGGTGCGCGAGGCGGAGACTGGGCTCGACGCGTTCCGCGCGTGCCTCGCCGAGCCGCCGGCCGCGTTGTTCATCGGCTCGGACCTGGGGGTCTTCTCCGGCGACCAGCTTGCACATCACGTGCGCCGCGAAACCCGCACCGACGCCGTCCGCATCGTCGGCGTGATGCCCCCGAACCTGCTGCGGCGCGTGAAGAAGCAGTCGCCGTACGAGGCCATCATCCTGCGCACGTTCGTCTCGGACCTCTTCCGTGACGGCTTCCAGGGACTGCTCCGCCGGCCCGGGCGCCTTTCGGCGCTGCTGGGCATGGTGCCGGATCTGAAACTCGTCGCCATCGCGGCGTTCGAGGAGGCCGTCGGCGCCAGCCTTCGCGCGGCCGCCATTCCTCGCGCGCCGGATGCGCGGGACGCGTCGAAGTTCGCGCGAGCGGTGCTCCGCCTGACATTCCGGCGCGATCGCATTCCGCTGCTCGTGGCGCTGGCCGTCCCGAAGAAGAGCACACGGCGGCAGGCCGGCCTCGCGTCCCCGCAGCCGGACGGCCCGGCCCAGACGGGCGAGGCCCTGCTCGTGGAACTGCTCGATCGGATGGGACACTCGCTGGCCCAGGAGTTCGCACATCAGGGACTCGAGGTGGTCGTCGAGCAAGCCGTTCCCGGTCCGGCCTCACCGGCCGCCCGCGTGCAGCAGGCCGACGACCAGATCACCGTCGATTTCGACATCGCGGGGAAGGGCCTCCGGGTGCGGCTCGACCTCCGGCTGGACGAGACAGCCGCGTCCGCGGTGGCGTGAGCGGATCAGG
>CAYUPN010000301.1:0-1334 GCA_964446605.1 uncultured Bifidobacteriaceae bacterium
GCGCGCGGGTGCGCTCATCGCCGCGGCGGCCGCCAACCGTCTCGACGCGGCATCGCTGGTGGCGGTCTGTCCGGTACTGTCGGGCGCGGACTACCTGAACGACCTGCTCCGGATCAACGTGACCGCGCAGTTCGCCGTGCACAAGGGAGTGCGCTGCGGACGTCCGGCGCTCATCGCCGCGCTGGAACGCGGTGCGACCGTGAACGTGCTCGGCTGGGAGATCGGAGGCGCCTTCGCGCAGACGGTTCGCGGCGCGCGGTTCGGGCCGCTCGTCGACGAGTTGCGCTGCCCGGTGGCCGTCATCGACCTCCAGCGCGCGGACGATGCCGGGCCACCGCCGGCGGTGGCGGCGCTGGACCAGGCGCCGCGTGTCATCACGCGCGGGGTTCCCGGCGCGCAGTTCTGGGACGATCCGAAGCTCGTGGACCCGGCGCCGGAGGCGCTGACGCGCGCCGTGGTCGAAACAACGTGTGGGCTGCCGCGATGATTGACGAGGTCGTGGAGATTGCGGGCGCCGACGGCCTGACGCGCCGCGGCATCCTGTCACTGCCCGGCAGCGGCACGCCTGCCGCGGTGCTGCTGCTGATGCAGGCCGGACTGCGCTACCGCGTCGGGCCGGCCCGCCTGTACGTCGACCTGGCACGCCAGCTCGCGGCCGAGGGGTGCGCGACGCTGCGGCTCGATCCGGCGGGAATGGGGGAGAGCGACGGCGCCCTCGAGGCCGGTCACCTGCACGATCTCTGGCGCACGATCGAAGGCGGACGCTTCGTCGGGGACGCGATGCTCGCGATTCACCATGCCCGCGAACGCCTGCCGGGCGCGCGCATCTACCTGGGAGGGCTGTGCGGCGGCGCCGTGACGCTGACGCTGGCAGCGGCGCTCGCGTCCGACGCGGTCTCCGGGCTGATCGCGATCAACCCCGCGGCCGCCTGGTCGCCGGGGCGCCATCGGCCTTCCGCCCCGGGCGCACTCGAGGCGCGTGCGAACCTCGGCGCCTACTCGCGCAAGATGCTCTCGCCCGAAGCGTGGCGTCGGGTGGTGACCGGCGCCTCGGACTACCGGGCCATCGCGGCCACGCTGACCTCGTTCTTCGGAGGCCACGCGGCGGCCGGTCCCGGGATCAACCGGCTGTATCTGTCGGCGCTCCGGGAGGTCCGGCGCCAGGGCATTCCGCAGCTGTTCATCTTCTCGGAGAACGACTCGCGCTGGTTCCAGTTCCAGGAGCTCGTGCTCGCGCGGGAGCTGCGCGGCAGCCTCGTCGGCCCGTCCCATGTGATCCGGCTGATTCCGGACGCCAACCACGAGCTGCACTGGCGCGCCTGGCGGCGCACCGC
>CAYUPN010000302.1:0-1328 GCA_964446605.1 uncultured Bifidobacteriaceae bacterium
CCGCCTTCGCCCTCCTCCGCCCTTCGGGCTACGGAGGGCTTCGGCGGATCAGGTCTGCCGCGCCCGCTCGGTGATTCCCGCTCGCGGACGCGCCTGGTGCGTCTCACTCGCCCACACGCACCACCACTCGCCCGTGCAGCCGTCGATCGAGCAGATCGGCGGCGCATGACGGCACGTCCTCCAGCGCGATCGTCTGTGAGACGAGATCGCCGGTGTCGATCTTCCAGTCCTCTCCCAGCCGCTTCCACAGCTTGATGCGCCGTGGCATCGGGCAGTTCGCCGAGCTCGCCCCGAGCAGGCTCACGCCCCGCAGGATGAACGGGTAGACAGTGGTCGAGAGCTTCGCGTCGCCCGCGAGGCCGATCGAGACGACGCTGCCCCATTCGGCGATGTGGGGGAGGAGCGACGCGAGGAGCGGGCCGCCGACGTTGTCGATGGCGCCGCCGAAGCGCGCGCGATCGAGCGGCTTCGAACCGGTCGCGAGCGACTCCGGCGTCTCGACGTGCGCGGCGCCGAGCCGGCGCAGCCAGCCGGCGTGCTCCGGGCGACCGGAGACGGCGATCACCTCGTAGCCGCGGGCCGAGAGCAGGCGCACGGCGACGGACCCAACCCCGCCCGTGGCGCCGGTGATCACGATCGGCCCGAGCGCCGGCGTCTGTCCCTTCTCCTCCAGCAGATCCAGCGCGAGCGCGGCGGTGAACCCCGCGGTGCCGAGCGCCATCGCGCCGGCCGGGTCGAGCCCGGCGGGCATCGGCACGATCCAGTCGCCCGGCAGGCGCGCGCGTTCCGCGTAGCCGCCGTCGTGCGACTCGCCGAGCCCCATGCCGTTGGCGAGCACCGCGGCGCCGGGCGGGAAGCGCGGATCGTCCGATTCCACGACGGTGCCGGCGAGGTCGATGCCGGGGACGAGGGGGAGGCGGCGGAGGATGCGTCCGCGGCCGGTGACCGCGAGCGCGTCCTTGTAGTTCAGGCTCGAGTGCGTGACGCGGATGACGATATCGCCCGGTGTCAGGTCGCCCAGCGCGAGCTCGACCGCGCGTGTGTGCACCCGACCGTCCTGGTCGAACGCGCGAAGCGCACGAAAAGTCATCGGCGCCGATTGTACGCGTCCGGCGCGTGAGCGATGCGCATGAGGCTGCCGGGCACCGCGCCAGGGCCGCCCACACGAGCCTGGAGTCGCGACATCGCCCCCGACCCGATCCGCCGGAGCGCGGCGGAGGCGGGACCTGATCCGCCCGCGCACCCGCGACGCAGCGCGGGCGGGACCCGATCGGACCTGATCCGACCTGATCCGACCTGATCCGACCTGATCCGACTCTGGCCCTTCC
>CAYUPN010000303.1:0-1134 GCA_964446605.1 uncultured Bifidobacteriaceae bacterium
ATATCTCGCGATGCTCGCGAGGATCTCGTCGGCGGTTTTCGTCCAGATGAACGGTTTGGGTGACTCGTTGGTCATCGTCAGGTACTCGCGAATCGCGGCTTCGAGCGCGCGCGTGCTGCGGTGCGCGCCGCGTTTGATTTGCTTCTCCGACAGGCGCGCGAACCAGCGCTCGACGAGGTTGAGCCACGAGGCACTGGTGGGCGTGAAATGCACGTGGAAGCGTGGATGAGCGGCCAGCCAGCGGCGCACGCGCGGCGTCTTGTGCGTGCCATAGTTGTCCAGGACCAGATGGATGTCGAGCTCGCGAGGGACGCTGGCATCAATCGTCTTCAGGAACTGGAGGAACTCCTGGCTGCGATGCCGCCGATGGCACTCGCCGATGACTTTGCCGGTGGCAATATCAAGCGCGGCGAAGAGGGAGGTGGTGCCATGCCGGCGATAGTCGTGCGTGCGCCGCTCCGGCAGGCCGGGCTGCAGTGGGAGGATCGGCGCGCTCCGATCCAACGCTTGAATCTGGCTCTTTTCATCGACGCACAGCACCAGCGCACGATCGGGCGGATCCAAATACAAGCCGACAATGTCGCGGACCTTGTCGATAAACAGCGGATCCTTCGAGAGCTTGAACGTCTCGACGCGATGCGGCTGCAGGGCAAAGGCGCGCCAGATCCGCGAGATCGCCGATTGACTGAGACCGGACGCCTTGGCCATCGACCGGGTGCTCCAGTGCGTCGCATCGCGCGGGGTCGTTTCCAGCGTCCTGGTGATCACGGCTTCGACGTCGGCGTCGGTAATCGTGCGCGGCGCGCCTGGACGGGGCTCGTCCAGCAGGCCGTCGAGCCGCCTCTGCAGAAACCGGCCGCGCCATTTGCCGACGGTGGCGTTCGTGACGCGTTCGCGGCGGGCGATCGTCGTATTCGATTCACCATCCGCCGCGTGCAGGACGATGCGCGCGCGCAGTGCCACGGCTTGCGCCGTCGTGCGGCGTCGCGCCCATCCTTCGAGCGTCGAGCGTTCGTCAGTCGTCAGCACGAGCGGTTGCAGTGGTCGACCCAGTCGCATCGGCGTGTCCTCCTTGTAGCCGAGTACGACCGCCGATCGAAAGTTGTTTCGCGTATCTCTGACTCACGACACTAG
>CAYUPN010000304.1:0-1039 GCA_964446605.1 uncultured Bifidobacteriaceae bacterium
AGCGCATCGACGAGCGCCGCCGCCGAGGCCGATCCGAGCGCCGGCCTGGCGGCCGGGCGCGGCGTTCCCTCGGGCACGATGCGGTAGATGCGCCCGCGGTCCTTTCCGAGCGCGAACGCCTCCGGGTGCTTGTGGAACTCGCTCGCGGTCCACTCGGGATGCTCGATTCGGGCGCGGTAGTAGTCGACAACGTAGAGCGCGCCGTCGGGGCCGACGTAAAAGTTCACCGGGCGGAACCACGCGTCGGTCGAGGCCAGGAACTCCCGTCCGGGCTCGCCGCCACGGCGGGCCACGAACGTTGCGCCGTCCGGCTCGAGCACGTCGCGATGCACCAGGTTGTGCACCGGCTCGGCGACGAACGTGCTGCGCGCGTACTCCCCCTCGAAGACGCCGCCCGTGTAGGCCGTCAGCGCGCACGCCGACGTGAACTCGCCCGATTCGGTCAGCAGCTCGTACTGCGGGCGGTCGGTGATCGGGAACACCTGCGCGGCGCCGCCGTGATCCGGGATGGCGTGCATCGCCGCCGTCACCGGCAGCGACGGGTTGCGCTCGAGATACCGCGCGGCGACGACCTCGTGCCGGATGTGGTCGTTGTTGCTGGAGGTGAAATACCGCCCCCAGGCGTCGAACGTCGTGCCGAACTGCGTCCGGCCCGATCGGATGGCGATGGCCGGCGGATCCAGCCGCACGCGAACCGCGCGGCTGCGCGGATCGACGGGCGCAACGGACGGGTGTCCGGGAAACGTCAGCGGCTTGCCGCGATCGCCGAACAGCTCCGCGTAGATCAGCGCGCCGGAGCCGCCGGAGTACGCGACGTCAATCCAGTTGTCGAGCCCGTAGACGGGCCCGTTCACCGAGTGCTGCGGGTTGGTGACGGCGAACCCGGTGACGACGGTCGTCCGCACGTCGGCGCGGCCGTCGCCGTCGGTGTCCTCGAAGTACAGGAGATCGGGCGCCGCCGTGACGAGAATGCCGCGCTTCCATCGCATCACGCCGGTCGGCAGCACGAGCCCGTCGGCGAACACGGTGCTGCGATCGT